>CAYYCV010000031.1:11121-34195 GCA_964470405.1 uncultured Caryophanales bacterium | reverse complement strand
GGAAATACCAGCTTTTCACCGACCATAAGGTAGGATTTCTTCGCATTGTAGCCGGTGATCACCCCCGATGCCGCAAGATGAAGGTGGTTGTCGTAGATTCTTACGGGAGAGCGGTTGTAAATTTCATATTCAAACACGTCCATTCCTCCTTTCTACACATATAGACAATTAACGGCACCAAACCGTTGCATAAAAATAAAATTTATATGAATATTTTGTCGTTGGCAGATGACTATTTTGAAATCCGTAGGTTTCTGCCGTGCTGCCGTTAGGTTCCATCCCATAGACTGATGATGTATCCAAATGAAGGAGGTGCGTCATGGAATTTCAATATGAGAACAACCATAAGCCGATCATGGAAACGGCCGCCAAAACTCTTCCTTCCTATTACGAGCCCGTTCATGTGCAGCCTATCGCCAGCAAAGTGGCCCCGATACAGACGCAGCATTGTCCCCCCGCCGCGGTGGCCCCCGTATACGGGTTTGGAAGCTCGGTCGGCTCGATTCTCGTTCTTTTCATCTTGCTGGTCATCATCTTGCGGGCCTATGGGTGCAGCCTCTAAAAGTGCGATGAAAAACAGGCGGCACTACGCGCGGGTATCGGTTTCCGACCGCGCTGTCCGCCGCCTCTCCCACCGCGCTTCCCGGACCATGCCGCAAAGGAATGTGATCCCTTTTTTCGCGACCCGCCTCTTTTTCAGATGGGGCGGGTTTGCCGATCGGTTCAACCTTGCGCATTGGAGTTCAAAACGTGTGTTCGATGTGATATGATAAGATAAAACGGTTTGGATCGAAAGGGGTGGCTGTTGTGAGCAAATGGAAGGAAATCACTACGGTAGAGGAATGGAAAAAGATTTTTGAAAATACGGACAAGCAACCGATTGTCGTATTGAAGCACAGCACGACATGCCCGGTCAGCGCCAACGCGTTGGACGAATACGAAGCCCACCTGCAGGATCATGCCCGCGACGATTTGGAATATTATCTGGTCAAGGTGATCGAATCGCGCCCGGTGTCGAATCAGATCGCGGAAGACGTTCAATTAAAGCATGAGTCTCCCCAGATCATCATGGTCAAGGACAAGGAAAAATATTGGAATGCGTCCCATTGGGCCATCACTTATGAACATTTGGAAGCGGTGCTTCATTGACGGAAACCATTTTTCGGGATGCCGATCCCAAGGAGGCGCCGGAAGGTGAGCAAAAATGAACGGCAGTATCTTGATTTGTTGAGGAACGTATTGGAGCGCGGAACAAGAAAGCAGGATCGGACCGGAACCGGTACGATCTCCCTGTTCGGTTACCAGATGCGATTTGATTTAAACGAAGGCTTTCCGCTTCTGACCACCAAGAGAATCCCGTTCCGCCTGATTTCCAGCGAGTTGATCTGGTTCATTAAAGGCGATACCAATATCCGCTATCTTCTGCGGCATAACAATAACATTTGGAATGAATGGGCGTTCAAAAGATGGGTGGAGAGCCCGGCTTATCAAGGGCCGGACATGTCCGATTTCGGATTGCGCTCGCAGCGGGATGAGGAATTTAACCGGCGGTATCAGGAACAAATGGAACGGTTCAAACAATTGGTGTTGACCGACGACCTGTTCGCCGAACAGTTCGGAGAATTGGGCAATGTGTACGGCAAGCAATGGAGGGAATGGAAAACCTCCAAGGGCGAAACGGTTGATCAATTGAAGACGGTGATCGACGCGATCAAAAAAAATCCGGATTCGCGCAGGCTGATTGTTTCCGCCTGGAACCCGGAGGATGTGCCGTCCAATATGGCGCTGCCTCCTTGCCACACCCTGTTCCAGTTTTATGTCGCGGACGGGAAATTGTCCTGCCAATTGTACCAGCGCAGCGCGGATGTCTTTCTCGGCATTCCTTTCAATATTGCCAGCTATTCCTTGCTGACCCACCTGATCGCATACGAATGCGGATTGCGGGTCGGCGAGTTCGTTCATACTCTGGGCGACGCCCATATTTATTTGAACCATCTGGATCAGATCCGCACTCAGCTCGATCGCGATCCGAGGCCGCTGCCGAGGCTGGAATTGAAGCCGGGCCTCGATTCGGTATTCGCTTTTGAAGCGGAGGATATTCAGGTTGCGGGTTACGACCCGCATCCTTCCATCAAGGCTCCCGTAGCCGTATAGGAAAAGGGATTCGCATATGATTTCCATTATTGTGGCCATGGATCGAAACCGCGTCATCGGCAAGGATAACAAGCTTCCCTGGCGGATTCCGGCCGAACTCGCATATTTTAAGAGGGTGACCATGGGGCATCCGATTGTGATGGGGCGGAAAACGCATCAATCGATCGGCAAGCCGCTGGCGGGCCGTCACAATATCGTGTTGACCCGCGATCCCGGTTACCTGACGGAAGGGTGCACCGTGGTTCATTCGGCCGCCGAGGCTTGCGTGCTGATTCGCGGCGAGGAAGGATTTGTTATCGGCGGGGCGGAGATCATCGCCCTGTTTTGGCCGCTGGCCGATAAACTGTACGTGACCTGGATCGATCACGAATTTGAGGGGGACACTTTCTTTCCCGAGATTGACCCGGCAAAGTGGGAAATCACCAGTGAAACCCCGGGAACGACGAACGAGAAAAATCCGTATACGTACTTTTTCAGGATTTATGAAAAGCGGGATTCGAGTTGACGAAAGGAGGGAGGAACCGGCGGCCGATGCGCCGCGGAAAAAATAAGCGGAACAAAAAAGATGAAAACGAACAGGAGGTTATAATGAACTAATCTTTGCCCTCGTCAAACAGCCGAATGCTTCTCCAACGGCCTCGGAAATAATAGGATGCCGCGAACAGGCTGCTGAGGATAAAGCTGGCTCCGATTCCCCATCCGATGCCGTCCGGGCCTAACCAGCGGGAGAACATCAAGGTCAGGGGAAAGCGCAGTATCCAGAAAGAAATCAAATTGAGGGCCAGAACGCCGAACATGGCGCCGGCTGCGCGCATGATCCCGTTGAGTACGAAGTTGATGCCCAGAAACGGGTAGAAGAAGGCGACGATGCGAAGGTATTCCGCTCCGAACGAAATGGTGGCGGGATCGTCGACGAACAGGGAAACGAAAGTCTCGGCAAACCAAAAGACGGCGAGGCTGATTGCCAAAGTCAGCAGAAAGATGAGCGCTACGGCATGCTTGGCAATCGCCCCGACCCTGTCCCAACGGCGCACGCCGATGTTCTGCCCGGCCATGCTGTTCACCGTGGAGCCGAGCGTCAGAGCCGGCAGCATAATCATGCTGTCGAGCCGTTGAGCCGCGCCGAAGCCGGCCACCACATCGGTTCCGAATGAAGTGACGATCCCCATGATCATGGTGATCCCGCTGGAGACGGCGACCATTTGAAGACCGCCGGGGAGGCCGAGCTTGATAACGGCCCTGGCGTATTTTCGCTCGGGGATGCGCGGCATGGTAAAAGGCAGCTTGCTTTTTTTAACGGAATGGATGATGCCGTAAAGAAAAGCGATTCCTTGCGAGACCACGGTTGCGACCGCCGCGCCGTAAACGTCCATGTGGAACCAGGAAATCAAAATCGGATCGAGCACGGCGTTGCACAGCACGGCAAGCATGACAAAACGCATCGGCGTTTTGCTGTCGCCAACCGCTCGCAAAACGGTGCCGATAAAGTTGTATCCGAACAAAAACAGAATGCCGCAAAAATTGATTCTCAAGTAAGCCGTGGCCATCGGCAGAATGCCTTCCGGGGTTCCGAGCAGCCGCAGTAAAAACGCCGATCCCCAAAACCCGAGTACGCCGAACGCCAAGGTCAATATGCCCAAAATAAATACGAAGGCATTTAACGAGTTCTTCAGGCCTTCGCTGTCTTTTTTTCCTTTTTGCTGCGAGAGCACGGTCAGCGTTGCGCCGTTGATTCCGATAATAAACGACAGCGTGGTGAAGATGATCGTAGAGGAGACGGTAATCGTTCCCAGGGCGTCGCTTCCAAGCAAATTGCCCACCCACAAGCTGTCTATGAATTGGTAGGAGGCCTGCAGCAAATTGCTGAGAAAAATGGGCCAGGAGAAAAAAATCATATTGGCGGCAATGCTGCCTTGCGTGAAATCAAATGCGCTGTTTTTCATAAGCTCTCCGTTAAAATAAGATCATGTCGGGGCTTTGCGCACCGGCAATTCAAATTTTACAGGAAAACAGCAGCTTCCACAATCGGGCGAACAATGTCGTTTTTTGAAAAGTTTGACGTTTTTTTAAGAGAATTGGAGGAGTAATCCCATATCAGGTCGAATTAAATTATGTGGCTTGGAGTGAATTTGGAAGGGGTCATGTCAATGAGTAAACCTGTCACAATCGGCATTCTTTCCCCTTTTAACGAAGGTGACTTTTTCGGTGGAATCTTGCAGGGAGCGCATGAACTGGCCTGTCGTTTCAACTGTCGGCTGCTTACTGTAAGGACGAATGGCGAAAACAATCTGTTCGACTTTCCGCTTGCTTTCGATCACGTCGACGGCTGGGTGATGATCAGCAGCCTTGCCGTCAACGAGCGCCTGCTGAAAATGATGATGGATTTGGGCAAACCGATTGTCGGCGCGGGAGGGAATTTGAAGGACGAAACGAGGTTTCCGGTTGTGCTTCCGGATAACTTTTACGGAATGAAGCTGGCGGTCAAACACTTGATTGAACATGGACACCGCAGGATTGCGTTTGCCGGCTGCACTCGTTTTGTCGACGTATCGCAGCGGTACGAAGGATACTGCGCCGCACTGGAAGAAGCCGGCATCGCGCGCGATCCGAACCTGGCGTTTTTGGTGTCCAGCAATTTGCACCTCGGGGGCGACGAGGCCGCCGAGCAACTGATTGCCTCGGGCATTCCTTGCACGGCCGTCGCCTGCGCGACCGATGCCAATGCCGTCCAAATCGTTCAGTCTCTGCGTCAGGTCGGTTATCGCGTGCCGGAGGATATCGCCGTCATCGGGTTTGACGACTATGAATCGACCAAATTGGTCATGCCGGACTTGTCCAGCACCCGAAATCCGACCTATGAATTGGGCTATACCGCCGCTTATACTTTGCTTCAAATGATCCGGGGCGAAGGCAAGCCGCAGAAACAGATTTATTTGAAATCCGAATTCCATCCCAGAAGCTCGTGCGGGTGCGAGCAGCCGCTTTTCGAACCCCATGTCGCATCCGATAAAGAGCATCAATTGAAAAGTCAATATTTGGGCAATGTCATTCGAAATCAGCAGGCGATCGGCAAAAAGCTGATCAATGCCCGTTCGCAGGACATCAAGAACCTTTCCTGCTTTCTGAACACGCATATCAGTTGGGCCTGCCTCGGCCTTTGGGAAGAAGGGGCGAAGGAGAAAACCCATCTGATCGTGGACGGCTACCTCGACAAGAATGCGATCCATCCTTTCAAAAACCGCTGCCCTCTGGAGAAATTCCCTCCGGAGCCGCTGCTTGCGTCCGTTGGCGGAAGAGACGGGTACATTACGCTCAACCCGATTCGATCGGAGAATAAGGAATGGGGCGTTCTGGCGCTTTTCGAAAATATGAAATCGTTAAACTATAATTATGATACCATTTCTCATTATCTCGATTTGTTGGCTTCCGCGCTGGAAAGGGAAGCGCTGCATGAAATAGTCCGCACCAGCGAGAAAAAATTCCGAATCCTCTCCGAACAGTTGGAAATTGTTTCCCGCACGGCGGTGGACGGCACATGGGATTGGCACATCCCCACGGATGAATTTGTCATGGGCGATCAAATTGTCCGGATACTCGGAATTCCGCGGGATGGCAAAAAGTTCGGGATTCGGGATCTGATCCGGCTCATTCATCCCAAGGAAATGGACAAAGTTTTTCAATCGATGCAAAACCATATTCGCCACCTGCACCCTTTTCAAATGGAATTCAGGGTTCGCCGTTCCGACGGCCGCTACATCTGGATTTACGCTTCGGGCGAAGCGATTCGGGACGAGCTTGGGAAGCCTTTAAGAATGGTCGGCTCCATCAGGGATATTAACCACCATAAAGAAGCAGAGGAAACGATCATGAACCTGGCCTATCATGATTCGCTTACGGGGCTGGCAAACCGGAGATTGTTTACCGAACGCTTGAAGGATAATATCCGGCAAGCCCGGCAAAAGCGTCAGAAGCTTTGCGTCATGCTGCTCGATCTGGATCGCTTCAAGCTGATCAACGACAGTCACGGCCATCAGGTCGGCGATAAATTGTTGAAATATGCGGCCGGCCTGTTAAAAGACCATACTCCCAAGGAATATACGGTTGCGCGTTTGGGAGGGGACGAATTCATCCTGCTGATTCCCCAGGTGAAGGATGAGAATGATGTGATTTCGTCCGGCATGAAAATACTGGAGCTGATGAATATCCAGTTTGCCCACGAGGAGAAGGATTTCCATATTACCGGCAGTTTGGGCATCAGCATCTTTCCCCGGGACGGCGAAGACCCCGACACGCTGATCAAGTGCGCGGACATCGCCATGTATCGGGCCAAAGCGGAGGGCAGGAACAAATTCCAGCTTTTTACCCAGTCCATGAACGAGCTTTCCAACGAGCGGTTTGAACTGGAAACGAATCTTAGGGCGGCGCTGAAAAACAACGAATTCGTGCTGCATTTTCAACCGCTGGTTGATTTTCAGGATGGCCGGGTGAACAGCGCCGAAGTGTTGATACGTTGGCAGTCGCCGGAGCGGGGAATGGTGTTTCCGGGCACTTTCATTCCGATCGCGGAGGAAACCGGCCTGATTATCCCAATGGGATACTGGGTCATTGCCGAAGCTTGCAGGCAAAATATGATTTGGCAGCGCGAAGGGTATCCCCCCTTGCGGCTGTCGATCAATTTGTCCTCCCGCCAGTTTCTGCAATCCGATTTCGTCACGAAAGTGAAGGACATTCTGGATGAGACCGGTTTGGACCCAAGCCTGCTCAGCTTTGAAATTACGGAGCGAACGGCGATTCAGAACATGGAAGTGAGCAATAAAAACCTGGAGCAATTAATCGAGATGGGCATTTTTATTTCCATCGACGATTTCGGCACAGGTTATTCTTCTTTGTCTTTGCTTAAGCAGCTTCCCATCCAAATGGTCAAGATCGATCAATCGTTTATTCGCGATATGACCGCGGACGAGGACAACCAGGCGATCGTCAACGCGATTATGGCCATGGCCCACAGCCTCCAGCTTACGGTGGCCGCGGAAGGGGTGGAAACGTTGGATCAACTGCGCATTTTGAGGGAGCAGGGATGCGATCTCGCGCAAGGGTATTACATCGGGAGGCCGCAGCCCAACGATCGCTTCATGGTTGATTTTTTGAAGCATGGAGGACGCTTTTCCATTCCGGTTCAGTCGGAGAAGTCGTCTTGAGAAACGCCTATGGGCCGTCGGAAGTTCGGGAACGCAACTCCACACCAAGCATGCAAGGGCAGCATAACGGGAGGGCGAAAGGATGGCATCGTCGTACTGGCAAGGCGGGAAAATAAGGCTAAGGCCGATAGAGGCAAGGGATATCGAACTGTTCGAACAGTTTGACGAGGAAGTGGAGCGAAATCTCGATGAGATTCATCTGCCTCAAACCAAAGAGGGCAAGCGCGAATGGGTGGACAAGCAGATCCGGCAGCGGCTGCTTGGCGACGGCGCGAAATTGATCGCCGTGAACGCGGAGGACGTCCCGGTCGGAATGATTGAAATATTCAATTGCAACCGGCGATACGGCACGCTCAAATACGGCGTCGCCGTGGCGAAGCCATACAGAGGCAACGGGTACGCCCGGGAGATGATCCTGTTGGCTCTGCGATACTATTTTATGGAGATGGGCTATCAAAAAGCAACGCCCCATGTATATTCTTTCAATCGCGCCTCGATCGGACTGCATGAAAAAATGGGATTCGTCAAGGAGGGAAGGCTGCGGAATATGCTATATTCCGAAGGCGAATTTCATGATGAAATTCATTTCGGCATGACCCGCGACGAATTTGCCTCTTTATACGGCAAAGGGGCTTTCGGGGGCCCGTTGGAGGATAAAGATGGATTGTAATTTTGTTAATACTGTGTTATACATTTAATTAGGAAGATTTTTGTATGTATGTGTCGCGATTTGTCGTATTTTGGAATGGTGGAGGGATTTCGCATCAACTCCAATCCTTGGGGGGCTCATTTTGTCTAAAGCATTTTTGGACTCAGATGCAGTGATCGTTTCTGAAGGGATTCTGTCGGAGGGGTACGCGAATCCGTGGGAACATTATGCAGATGAACTGAAAAGATTAGATTTGAAAATACAATTGCAATACATACTAGGTCAGAGAATTCAATCGGCCAACCCTCTTGAGCAGTTTAAAGGACTCGTTTTATCCGAAGAGGAGATTGGTCGACTTTTGCATGAGCACCCGCCGGTCAGCGAATCCGATTCCGAAATATCGGCAATGATCGAAGCGATCGCCGCGACGGAGGAAGCGATTGAACGAAAGCTCGAAGCCAGTCAACGAAACCATGTTTTTTTGCCCTTGGCTCATCTGGCCGATGTGTTCAGGCTCAATCCTTTTGAAGAGCGTTGCGTGTTGCTCGCTTTTGCCGTGGAAATTGAAAAAAAATATGAAAAATTGTTCGCATATTTGCAGGACGACATTACCCGCAAGCTGCCGACGGTCGATTTGGCGCTGATGCTGTTTTGCGCGTCCCGGCAGGACAGGCGGAGGGCGTTGCTGTCTTTGTCCAGAAGCGGCAAGCTGCACAAATATATTTTGAAAAAGGGGCACCCGGACGCGAGGGAAACGCTGCTGTCCAGAGAATTGATTCTGGATGAGCGGATTTTGAATTTCCTGCTGCATTTCTCGCGAGCGGACGACGGAATCGCGCGCTTCGCGGAAATTTATGCTCCGGAGGAAGAATTGCCCCCGCTGGTCGTGCATGAAGAGGTTCAGGAACAAATTCTGAAAATCGCATCGGTGCGGCAGGCGGATCGTTCAACGTACGACCATTTGCTGTTTTACCTGAAGGGCGCCGCCGGATCGGGGAAGAAGCTGCAAGCCAGGCATTTTTGCCGCAGCCGCAATCACTCCCTGATGCTGGTCGATCTGGAGCGGATGAACGCGCAGGAGGGGCCTTTCAGCGAATGGTTGGACCGCGTTTTCCGAGAGGCTTTGATCCAGCAAGTGGTCGTCGGTTTTTCCTGCTTCCACGCCCTGATCGGGGAGGAAGACGCGGGGCGGCAAAAAGCGAAGGAATTGGTGGAAAGGATCGACGCGTACGGCGGGCTCGTGTTTATTTTTTCCGATGCCGCCTGGAAGCCGACGGGAAAATTACATAGAATGCATTTGATAGATATGGAATTGCCGGTTCCGAACAACCGTCAACGCAGGAAGCTGTGGGAGTGCTACAGCCTGCATCTTCCGATGGCGGACGGCGTCGATTTCGGGGTCGTGGCCGAAACGTTCCGCTTCACCCCGGGGCAAATCAAGGACGCGCTGGCGACGCTGGAATCCTGGTCCGTGCGCCAACTGCATTTGCCGGACGGAAAGATTCGCATGCAGGATATATATAAGGCATGCAATATGCAAACGTCGCACAATCTGGAGAAGAAAGCGAAGCGAATTCGGCCGAAATACGGTTGGGACGATCTGATTTTGCCGGAGGAGCAGAAAAAGCAGTTGCGCAATGCCTGCAATCAGATGAAGTACCGACACGTTGTGTTTGACCAGTGGGGATTTCACCGCAAGCTGTCTTACGGCAAAGGGTTGAGCATGATGTTCACCGGCCCGCCCGGCACGGGAAAGACGATGGCCGCGGAAGTGGTTGCCAGTGAACTCTATCTTGAGATATACAAGATTGACCTTTCGCAGGTGATCAGCAAATATATCGGGGAAACCGAGAAAAACCTGCACTCTATTTTTTTGGAAGCCCAGCAGACGAACGCGATTTTGTTCTTCGACGAGTCGGACGCCCTGTTCGGCAAGCGTTCGGAAGTGAAGGATGCGCATGACAAATACGCCAATATCGAAACTTCCTATTTGCTGCAAAAGATGGAAGAATACGAGGGGATTTCGATTTTGGCTTCCAACTTTTTGCAAAACATCGACGAAGCTTTCCTGAGACGGTTCAATTATGTCATTAAATTTCCTTTTCCCGATGCGGAATACAGAGAGCAGATCTGGCGCTCGATGTACCCGAGTGAAACGCCTCTCAGCCCCAATGTGGATTTCCGGTTTGTCGCCAAACAGTTCCAAATCGCCGGCGGCAACATTAAAAATATCGTCGTTTCATCCGCCTTTCTCGCGGCGGAATCGAACGGGCCCGTCAGCATGAAGCATATTCTCGAAGCAACCAGACATGAACTTAAAAAATCGGGGAAAATATTGCTCAAGGACGACCTGGGAGAATATTCGGGCATTTTGGATTGAAAGGAGGGATTTTGCATCGCTGATTACACAGTGATCGCCGACACCGGGATGACGATTGTCAACCTGCTCCGGGAGCGCATGATTCCCGAACCGATCGCGCAGCCGGAGTATATCGGACTGGCCTCGCCTGCGGATAAAGGGGATTTGAACCTGTCCCTTTTCCTGTACAGCATTCAGGAGAACGGGGAGTCCCGCAGAAACGAAAAGATCAATCGGGGTACGCATGCCCAGCAGTATCCGCCGCTTACGTTGAATTTTCACTATATGCTGACAGCGTACTCGAATGCCGATGTGAGCTCAAAGCTGTTGGACGAGCATCGGATCCTGGGGAAAGCCATGCAGGCGATATACGATCATTCCATACTGCGGAATCCTCATCTGGTCGGCTCATTGTCCGAAACCAACGAGGAGATCCGAATCAGAATGGAAAGCATACCTCCAGAAACACAGCAGGATATGTGGAATTTCGCCGACAGCCCATTCAAGCTATCCGCTTTTTATGTGGTTGGTCCTGTCCGTGTGGATTCCACCCGAATTCAATTGACGCAAAGAGTGCTGGAGAAAGATGTGAGTGTTCATGACAAGGTTTGAAGCGATCCAATCTCCGCGCAAAAAAGGTTCGGCATCCGCGTTTTCCTTTGTGATTGGACTGGTTGACGCCTATACGGGCGGCCCGTTGATTCAATCGGGAACTTTGATTCTATTAGAGGGGGTGCGGAAAAAACCTGTAAAGAAGGCTGACGGATATTTCGTTTTTACGGATCTATTGCCTGAACAGTACAGGGTACATATTCACAGCGAGCATTATTTCGAAGAAAACCTGGATATCCGGTTTGATCCAGACCAACGCGTCACCCATTTGCAGCTTGCTCCCAAGCCGTCTTATCCTTTCCGGCCGGGCGCTACGATCGCCCGCGCTTCGCTGAGGGGTCGGGATGGCAGGCCGCTGAACGGCGTTGAAATTTCCGCGAGGGTGCTTTCGGAAGATTGCGGCAGAACGCGGATTGCCCAAGACACGGCGGCGAAAGGAACGTTGGACATTTTGACGGCCAACATCGTCGGAAAGATTGCCGAAGGAGACAAGTACTGGATCAAAGAAAGGACGAACGATCAAGCGGCGTCGGATTCCGTCGAAATTTGCCAGATTGCCGGAAGCTACGAATGGATTCGCAAGCTTTCGCTGGCAGAACCGCTGCGATCCGACTACCATCGGGGCGCTTTGCTGCTTCCGGTAACGCGGACGAGAAGCGACGAGAAAGGGGAAGCGGTTATCCCTTTTCGGGCTTCTCCGGCCAAATCGTTCAGGGTGGAAATCGAGTTTCGCCATTCCGATCGGCAACATGTGCAGGAAGTGGAACTACAGGCCAATGAAATTACCAATCTTGGCGTGATATCGTTGTAATTCTAATCATTTACCTTTTGAAAGGAGGGAACCGGTTTCGGAACAATGCAACCATCATGAAGCAACAGCATGAATTGTATTCGAACCCGGGGAAGAATGGCAGAGTATTTATCACCTGGAGTGTATGTGGAAGAGTTTGACAGTGGTGCGCAGCCGCTGGAGGGCGCAAGCACGAGCACGGCCGGATTTATCGGTTTGGCTCAAAGAGGCGAAGTGCAGGGAATACCTGAATTGGTCACCAGTTTTGCCGATTTTCAACGGTTGTTCGGTTCCTATCTTTCCGAAAACGGATTTGGTTCCTACCGTTTTCTGGCGTATGCGGTAGAGCACTTTTTCGTAAACGGCGGTTCGCGTTGTTACGTCATGAGGGTGGCTCCGTCCGATGCGAAGCCCGCGCGGAATTTTACGGATGAAACCGAGGAATCCGCCATTTTGCAAATTACCGCAAAGAACCCGGGAACGTGGGGCAACAAGATCAAGTTGATCGTGACGCCCGCAAGCAAGGCCAAGACGCAAATTTATGAAGCGGTGGGCGACACCTCCTATCGGGTCAAAAATTCCGCCGGATTCAACCCGGGCGATATCGTCTGTTTCGACGACGGCGAAAACAAGCAATACAGCAAAGTGGTTTCGTCTCTGGACAACATCATTGAGCTTTCCTCCGCATTAAGCGGGGAAGTAGTGGATGAAAATCTGCTTCCGGCAAAGGTGCTGACGACCTGCGAATTCTCCCTCGAAATCAGCTACAATTCCGAGGTGGAAACCTTCGAAAGACTGTCGCTGAACGTTACGGCAGCCAACCATGTCGATAAGATTATCGCCCGCTCGAATATCGTCAAAATCACGGACAACAGCAAACAGGCGGACAGCGAAGAAGCCGTATCGCCGTTTAAAGTCATCTCCGGTTCGGACGACGAGACGAAGCCGTTTAAAATCACGTTGGCCGCAGGCAGCGACGGCAATGTATCCGGTTTGGCCGCCAGCGACTATATGGGCACGGACAATGGCCCGGGCAAACGCACGGGAATTCAGTCCTTCATCGACAATGACGAAGTCAGCATTATGGCTGTGCCCGGCGTAACGGAGCCGAACGTCCAATTGTCTCTCGTCGCGCATTGCGAGAACCTGGGCAGCCGATTTGCCATTCTCGATATCCCCAGAGAGAAAACGAAAGTGGCCGACGTGCAAAACCATCGCAACATGTTCGACACCAACTATGCCGCTCTGTACAACCCGTGGCTGCAAGTGTTCGATCCGCTGGACAAGCGCAATATCTTTATTCCGCCGTCCGGTTCCATGGCGGGGATTTACTCGCGTTCGGACAACACGCGCGGCGTGCACAAAGCGCCCGCCAACGAAGTGGTTCGCGGCTGCGTCGGGTTGGATTGCCAATACAACAAGGGCGAGCAGGACATTTTGAATCCGAAGGGCATCAATTTGATCCGCACATTTACGGGCCAAGGCATCCGGGTTTGGGGGGCGAGAACGGCTTCCTCCAATTCGTTGTGGAAATACATCAACGTCAGAAGATTGTTTATTTTCCTCGAAGAATCCATTAAAAGGGGAACGAACTGGGTTGTGTTCGAACCGAACGACGAGCAGCTTTGGGCCAGAGTTCATCGCACGATCGACGCTTTCCTGACTCGCGTATGGAAGGACGGGGCGCTGATGGGAGCAAGCCCGGCCGAAGCGTTCTATATTAACATCGGCCGCAATACCATGACGCAGGACGATATCGACAATGGCCGCTTGATTTGCGTCATCGGCGTTGCACCCGTTAAACCGGCTGAATTCGTCATCTTCAGAATTACGCAGAAAACAAGCGAAGAATAATGAACTATAGGGCGAGCAACCTCTAAATTGAAAGGAGATTTATATGGCTGGGGAACGTAAAGATCCATACAGGAATTTTAGATTCAGGGTGGAAGTGGAAGGGATACAACAGGCCGGATTCAGCGAAGTGTCCGGGTTCGACGCATCGCTGGACGTGGTGGAATATCGCGAAGGCAATGAAACCATCACGCCGCGCAAATTGCCGGGACTGGCCAAGTACGGCAACATCACCCTGAAGTGGGGCGTTACCGATTCGATGGATATGTACAACTGGATACAGGATTGCATCCAGGGCAAGGTGGAACGGAAAACCGTCACGATCATTGCGATTGACGAGGAAGGCAACGACGTGGCAACCTGGCAAGTGATCGAAGCCTGGCCGGCCAAATATACGGCGCCCGACTTCAACGGTACCGGTTCGGAAGTGGCGATCGAGCTGTTGGAGATGGCCCATGAAGGCATGACGAGAACGCAATAAACCAATTGGATGATATGAAAACAAGGGGTATGCAGACCCGCAGCACGGTCCGTTTTATCTCTTGTTTTCATTCATCAAGCTCTTTCTTCCCGGCACCAAATACATTTTAGGAGGTTCATGGTCATGGCGTTTCAGACCGAATATGAATTTGAATTGCCCAGAGGGTATGTGGATGAGAACGGAAATCTGCATAAAAAAGGGGTCATGCGTCTGGCTACGGCCGCGGACGAAATTTTGCCGATGCGGGATCAGCGCGTGCAGCAGAACCCGGGGTATTTGTCGATTATTTTGCTTGCCCGCGTGCTGGTTAAATTGGGGGACTTGAAAGCGGTCGATACCCGCGTGATTGAAAAATTGTTTACCGCCGATCTGGCATTTTTACAAAACTTTTATCGCCAGGTCAACGAGATGGACAACCTGCGAATCCGGACCGCCTGCCCGAAATGCCAGCATGAGTTCGAGGTGGAAATGGATTTTTTAGGAGAGACGGACATGGCATAACCGGCTATCCCATCGACAAGATCTATGAAGAGATCAGTTTTATTTCTTATTATTTTCATTGGAAATATGACGATCTTATGTCGATGGAACACCGTGAAAGAAGAAAATGGTGTGATGAAATATCGAAAATCAATCGCAATCTGAACGATGATTCGTCACAAAATCCATTTGATGTCTTTAAGAAGAGGTGAGCGGGACGATGGCTATGTTTTTGGACGATCCTCTCGGCAGCTTCCGCTTTTTGGTGGAAATCGAGGGCATGTTGGTTTTTGGCTTTCGCGAAGTGAGCGGTTTGGAAATGCATCGGGAAGTGGAGTCTTATGCGGAAGGCGGAGCGGAATCGGTTCGTCAGTTTGCCAAAATGACACAGTACCCGCCTCTGGTTTTCAAAAAGGGAATGACGATCGTTCCCTCCCTTTTGTGGGATTGGTATGGGGAATTGTCCGCGGGAAAATGGAAAAGAAAAGACGGGACCATTTATTTGATGGAATCGCACGGCGTAATCGCTTGCTATTGGAATTTTTATCAGTCCTACCCGGTGAAGTGGACGGGTCCCGAATTGAATGCGATGGACAGCCAGGTGGCCGTAGAATCGATCGAAATTGTGCACGACGGGCTAAAATATTTCGGCAAATAAGACATGTCAGGTTTGCAAGGGGTCATTCCGATGATTACCACCCAAATGAAGATGCCCCGCACTTACAGGGCTGTATCTTCATATTCCAATTTTGAAAATAGAATACTGGACAAGTATCGCTTTTCCCGTAGGGATTATTTGGGTATGCTTGGGCTGGTATTTAAAGAGGAGGCCGGAGCGGTTGAAGAACCGTTTGGCCGAATCTATCAATATATGGTCAATCTGCGTTTGGTGCTGAGACAGCAAAATAAACGGGAGCGATCCTTTTTTGCCACGAAGCAATTTGTTTTGAAGCATTTGGATAAAGTGTTGTTGAAAACGGCCCGTTTGCGTGAAACCCGAGTGACGGAGAGACCGGACCGGCCGTTGAAAACGTCGGAACAGCCGGCGTCGCGCCGAGTCCGCTTGGAGAATCCGCCGATCGTTCATCGCGGCCGTCCGGTGACGAGGCCGGACCGGCCCGCCCGGCCGGGCGTTGTCCCGGACAAGGCGCGCGTGATCGGCGCGGCGATTGCGGCGCGTCCCGCCGCAGGAGCGGTTCGGAAAACCGCGGCGGGGCGCGAGGAATCATGGATTCATCCGCTGTCGCAAATCCATTTCGATTATTTGAAGCCCGTTGCGACGGATCGCCGTCCGGCGGCGGGTCAAATGTCGGCGCTGAGGGCTTTGAACGCAAACGTGTTGCGCCGGCTGTACCGCGCGGAGCAACGGGAGGAGATTCGCGGCTTACCCGAAGCGAAGCCGGGGCGGCGCCGCTTCCTTGAAAGCGATGCATCGATGCCGGAGCGGCGTTCGAACGCCGAGCGGGAGATGCATCGCGCAGCGGCGCGGCGGGCGGATTCAAGCGCGGGAATCTCCGCGCCGGGGACGCTGATCCATCGGACGGAACCGGCCGTTCTGGAGGCGGTCGTTCCCGCTCCGAGGCAGAGCGCCGCACAGCCGGCGCAGCGGAGCGAGAGCCGCCATTCGCGCGTGCCCGAAAGCAGAACGCCGCTTTCGGATGCGGGATCGCAACCGGGCGGGAAAGCGCCGCTTTCAAACGCGAAGATATGGCCCTTTGGCGAGAAAACGCCATTTTCGAGCGAAAAGGTACGCCCTTTTGGCGCAAAAGCGCCGTTTTCGGACGAAAAGGTGCGGTTTTCCGACGAGAAAGCGCCGTTTTCGGATGAAAAAGTGCGGTCTTCCGACGGGAAAACGCCGTTTTTGGATGAAAAAGTGCGGTTTTCTGACGGGAAAACACCGTTTTCGGATGAAAAAGTGCGGTTTTCTGACGGGAAAGCATCGTTTTCGGATGAAAAAGTGCGGTCTTCTGACGGGAAAACACCGTTTTCGGACGAAAAGGTACGGTTTTCTGACGGGAAAGCGCCGTTTTCGGACGAAAAAGTGCGACTTTCCAACCAGGATGTGCCGCCATCGGCCATGGCCGCAATTGGCAAAAGGTTGGTTTCGTCGGGGCCAAACGGATTTCCCGGCGGCATTGTTCGGGTTTTCATAACGGAATTGGGGCCGGACTCTGCCCGTGCCCAAAGCGAGAAGCTGAAGCGCGGCTCGGGCATGTGGATTCGCACCCGAAATCCGGGCGCCCTTTCGTTTACGGTTCAGCGATCGGAAGCGGAAGCGAGAAGCTTTGCTTTTGACGAGCCGCGTTATCGCAAGGATTCGACGGTCGGTTTTCAACCTTCGCCATATGCCAATGGAGATGGAGCCTCCGATTTTCCGTTCGTGTTTTTGAACCGGCGCTCTGTTTTCGCCCGCCCGCTCTACGGACAAACCGCCGCTTCCGCCGCAAATCGCATGACGTTCCGCGCAGAGGGGACGAACGGGTTATCCCGACGGGTGATTCGCCGGCGTGCCGAGCAATTTGTTCAATGGTTCGGGCTGGCGGCGGACCCCGCGTTGATCAGTTTTATACATAGAAATGAAAGGTACAGCGGTTCCATTGCGCCCAATATCACGCGCTATTTGCAATCGGCGGCCGGGTTGCCGGGCGCGGAACATGGCGCGGAACGTATGAGTTTCATGCCGCAGGCTTCCGCAGGTTTAACGCTGTCTCATCGTCGATTGCGCCCGGGCTTACCGGACGAAAGCTTTTCCCGTCCGCGCGTGGGCGATGCCCGCCTCCATGCGGTCGGCCCGGATCGGAGAGCGGGGATGCGGAGCCCGAACCGTTCCGTCTCTTATCCTGTTCGCCCGCTTGACGGCGCATTGGACAGAGGCAGACGGGAGAGTGGTGCAGACGGCAGTGGAGGCAACGTGGATCCCGGCGTTTCCGGGCATTCCCAAAATGCCGTGCGAGCCGCCGCTCGCCTCATGTACAGGGAACAAGCACTTCCGCGGCAACAGGGTGAAAATGCGGCGCAACGGCGGGTCGATCCGAACGGCGCAGCTCAGGTTCGGTTTGACGGAGAACCCGGCAAGTTGCTTGCCGCAAGGCGATTTTTGGAGAAAATCACCGGAATCCGCGTACATTCAAGCCATTCGTTTGCGCCAAGTCGTCATTTTTATCATAACAATTTTTATCGCGCTGTCTTCCGCTCCGTCTATTTGACAGACGGGGCAAATCGGGACGGCTTTGGAAAGATGATTCGGCGCAGCCCATGGATTTTGGAGCCGCTTGACAGCGGAGCCTTACATGTCGCCGGGAACGAACGGCAAGCAAGAGGCGGCGTGGCGCAGGGAACAGACCTCGGTCTGATTGGAGAACGTTTAAAGCAGTCAGGTCCCGGAGATATGACATTTTTCAGAAATGTGCCGCAGCTTCGTTCGGACGGCGCAGCCTTCAACGAGGGCGTTGTTCGGCGCCGCTCAGAGAACAGGCCGGTTGCCGGAAATGCGATACATGGAAGTTCGCGGGATGCGTTTGTCGCCGGAAACGCGGCTGAACGCAACGCCGGGGATAGGTCGCCCGTCAGTGGCCGTGGCGGCATGGTTCAGGGCGGATTCGAGCATGAATCGGTCGGTGGAGGCGTGATTCGGGACGGCTTTGACCGTAGCATGGCTGCTGGAGACGGGATTCAGCGCGTTTCCGGGAGCGATTCGGTTGCCGGCAGTATCGTTCGGCGCAGTTCGGAGGGCGGCTTGGCAGCCGGAGGCGAGCCACGGTGGGATGCAGGCGGCCCGGTGGATTTGGAAGATCGGAGCTCGCAGAATTATGCGGCAGCGCTGTCTTATGGATTTGCGGTGCAACCGGGCCCGATGAGCAGGCTGTCTTTCGGAAGCATGGTGCTGCGCTACCCCATAAACAGGGTGCTTTTTGACAGCGATGCCCAGGGCGGTACTGCGGGCAAGCCCACAGCCGCTGGCAACGTTCAACGCGGCGTGGCGGGCAAATCGGCTGTCGGCAGTGTCGTTCAACGCGGCGTGGCGGGCAAACCGGCTGTCGGTAGTGTCGTTCAACGCGGCGTGATGGGCAAGCCCGCTGTCGGCGGCGGCATTCAGCGCAGCTTGATCGGCCGACTCGCTGTTGAAAGCGTTGTTCGCCGAATGGCCGGAAACGTGAGCTTTTTGGAAAACAGACTGTTGCACCGCTCGACGAGATCCCTCATCGACAATGGAATTGAAGGCGGTCGGCCGGCCGGGTCATCTTTACCCGGAAATGGATCAACGGCGACAGGGAACATTCGACGCGGTTCGGCTAACGGATCGATCGGCGAAAGCGTGAATCGGCGTGGCCGTGGAAGTGAAACGGTCGGCGAAAGCGTTGTGCAACGTGGTTTGGACAGTGCCGAAGCGCCCGGAAACGCCGACCGGCGGCCGGGAGAATTCCCGCCGACGGCCATTGGCCGCATGGTCCATAGGACATCGGCGGATGCGGTGTCTGAAAACGCGATCCGTCAGGAAGCGAGTGCCGCAAACGTCGGCGGCAGGCCGATTTCCGATATCGATGAAAGCGGAGCCGCCGTGGAAGATGCGGCCCGCCGCAGGGCGGAAGCCGCTATCGGCAGAATGCTTTCCCGTGGCGGGGAAAGCGTACCGTCCGCTGACAGTGCGGTTGACCGAAAGGCAGAGGACGCGGCCGTTGGCGGCACAATCATTTGGGGCGGCAGGGAAAGCGGCGCGGCGATTGCCGCGGCGCGCATGGTTCATAGGAGAATGGCGCTTGAACCGGCCACCGGCGGTGCATCCCATCGGGAAACAGGAAGCGCGGCTGCCGCCGGCGGAACCGTGCAAAGCGGCTTTGCCCGCCGTTCGACCGCCGGGAGCAAGATCGGCCATGGAACAAGAGCGGAAACGGTTGCCGTACGCAGCGCCTTATTGCGTAAACCGGAAACCAACTCAGCCCCCGGGCGTTTGAATCGGCGGGGGACAAGAAATGCGTCGTTCGTCGAGGGGGGAATCCTTCAAAAAGCGAGAGCGATTTCTGAAGAGGTCATTCAACGAAAAATAAAAAATAAAATGGGAATTGCCGTTGGGGGAATGCTCAGACAGGTTGCAGAAGGAGGATCCTTCTCCCCAAATGCAAGCTTGGGCAGGACGGAGAGCGCGGTTGCCGCGGGAAGATGGATCCATCGAAGGTCCGGAAACACGGCAGCGGATGGCATAACCCGGCCGGAAAAGAAAACGGGGCCGACCAATGGAAGCTTGATTCAGCGGGTTTTGGAAAATGCGCGTAAATCGGTCGGGCATGCGATCCACCGCGCTTCAACGGGCAAGTTGCCTGTCGGGCAAAGGGTTCAACGTACTCGGGCAAACAGTCGGACCGTCGGGCGCATGGTGCAACGCGACTCAGCCAACGGTCCGTCTGTCGGGCATGCGCTTCAGCGCGTTTCGACCAGCGGGTTGTCTGCCGGGCAGAGGATTCAACGCGCATTGGCCAGCGGGTTGTCTGCCGGGCAGATGCTTCAACGCGCATTGGCCAGCGGGTTGCCTGCCGGACAGACGCTTCAACGCGCTTTGACAAGCCGGCTTCCCGCCGCACGCATGCTTCACCGCGCCACGGCAGGCGTGCCGTTCGTTGGGCATGCGGCCCAACGTTCCCTGGCCAACCGTCCGAACGTCGTGCACGCGGTGCAACGCACCCCGGCGGACATGCCGCCTGCCGGGCAAAGAGCGCAGCGTCTCTCGGCGGACCGGACGTCCGCCGGACGCATGGTGCAGCGCCGCCCGGTCAACGGTCCGCCTGTTGACCATGCGGTTCGACGCGCTCCGGCGAATGGGGCGGCCGCCGGGCATGCGGCCCAGCGCACCCCGGCCGGCCGGCTGGCCGTCGTGCACGCGGTGCAACGCACCCCGGCGGACATGCCGCCTGCCGGGCAAAGGGCGCAGCGCCCCACGGCCGCCCGGCCGTCCGCCGTCCGCATGGTGCAGCGCCGCCAGGCGGGCCGCCCGACCGTTGAGCAACATAGGGCTCAACGCGCTTCGAGCGGCCGCATCTCCGGCCGCTTCATCCATACCGAACCGGGCAAGGGCTCGTTCGGAAACAGCATCGTCGCCGGAAATGCCATTCAAAGAAGCCGAGGGCTGGCGTCCGCCGGCAGCATGCAATTGCGCAAAATCGGCGGCGGATTCGCCGCTGAAAGGATGGCGTCCGATTTTTCGGAATATCGATTGGCCGTCGGCAACGTGATTTCGCATCGTCCGGCGGGCGGGTCGATGGCTGGAAGCGCCGTTCAACGAAGCACGGGCAGCCGTTCCGCCGCCGGAAGCGCGGGTCAGGCCCCCACTGCGGGCAGCTTTGTCGCGAATAGGGCCAAGGCAGCCGGCAAACGCTCCGTTTCGCCGCGAAACGGTCGCATTCAGCGGATGGCGCAATCTTTCTATGCTTCTCAATATCAAAACGCGCATGTTCTTCCCGCCGTAAGTGAATTAAAATCGCGTTTGGAAGGCGGAGAGGGGCCGTCCGGGCATTTCGCCGAACCGTTGCAGCTTCGCCTGGCTCCGCCGCCGCCCGTGGCCGGAATGACCGCGGATTCGATTGGCCGGCAGCCCGCCGCATGGACGGCGAAGAATGCGACGGCGATGGATCTTTACCGCCCGCCCAAACCGGCGCAGGCGGAACAGCAAAGCCCTCTTCCGGCCATACAGAAACCGCTTGATCTCCATCTGGGAAACGAACGGTTCAACACCGGATTTACCGTCGATTCCAAAGCGAATATCGATCAAATTGTGTCCAAGGTATTCAAAGAAATTGAAAAACGAATGAAATTCACGCAGCAGCGCAGAGGGTTTTGAATATATCGGCAGAGGTGAGAAAACGTGGCTCTGGAAAAAGCGAAAATTATTGTGCTGGATACCAACGAATCGATCCCGGTGATGTTTAACCCCACCGAATATTCCCTGGAAGCCTCCAACTCGTACAGTTGGAAAAAAATCTCCGGCGGTTCCCTTCCGATCGCTCAATTTTCCAGCGGCGAGGCCAGGACATTGACGATGAGCGACGTGATATTCGATACGTTCGAAGAAGGGACCGACGTTCGCGTTTACACTAAAAAAATCGCCGACCTGATGGAAGTCGAGAGCGATCTTCATTCTCCGCCGATTTGCCGGTTTGTTTGGGGCTCGCTCGATTTTAAAGGCGTCATCACAAGCATCACGCAGAAATTCACGATGTTCTCCAGCAACGGGAACCCGGTGCGCGCCAAGATGAATATTACCTTCAAGTCGTATGAATCCCTCAAGGAAGCGACGAAGGAAACGCCGCGCCAGTCGGCGGATCGCACGAAGCATAAAGTGATCAAGCAAGGCGAGGAGCTTTGGATGGTAGCCAGCCAGGAGTATGACGACCCCGGCAAATGGAGGGAAATTGCCAAAGCGAACGCCATCGATAATCCGAGAAATTTGCAAACAGGCACCAATATCATAGTGCCGCGCTTGGAGTGATCCTATGGCACAGCCGATTTTTGAAATCAAAAACCATAATTTTTCCGATCTGGAGAGTGAATACAACGATTTTCTCACCCCCTCTCTTGAAATTTTGGTCGATGGCACCAACATCATTCAGGAGAGCGTCGGGATCGAGAGCCTGAGGGTCGAATCCAGCATTGAGCCGATCGCGGATTCCTTTTCCTTTAGCGTGATCAACGCTTTCGATTTGATGAAAAGGCAGTTCAACTGGGTCGATAAATATTTTGTCGTCGGCAAAACGATCGAGATCAAGCTGGGATACCTCGATAAGCTGAAGACGGTGTTTTACGGTTATATTACGTCGGTCAGCTACGAGTTTTCTGCCGACAGCACGCCCGTGCTCTCCGTCAAGGGGATGGATACGGCTTTCCTGATGATGAAAGGGATTCATTCGGACACATGGAAGAAGAAAAAGCACAGCGACGTGGCCAAAACGATCGGCGGCAAATACTCGCTTACCGTGAAGGCGGACGCCACGACCGATCAATACGAGATTATCAACCAGCACGAATGCAGCGATTTTCACTTTTTGCTGTGGATGGCCAACGAGAACAATTTCGATTTTTTCATTGTCGGCAAAGAAATGCATTTCCGCAAGCCGCTGGCCGATAAAACCGCGGTGTTGACGCTGGAATACGGGCTCAGCCTGCTGGCCGTCAACCTGGACGTGGATATTTCGTCCCAGGTCAGCGAGGTGATCGTGAGGGGATACGACCCGAAGCAATTGAAGGAAACCGAAGGGAAATCCTCGACGGTCAACAAGCTCGGCGGCAACAAAAAGACGGGGAAGGACATCATCCAGACGTTGACCGGCGAAGCCAAGGAATACATATACGCCAATGTGATCAGCCAGGCTCAGGCCAAGTCGAAAGCGGACGCCGAATTGAACAAGAAGGCGATGGAGCTGGTGACCGGTTCCGCCGAATGCATCGGCATTCCCGAGCTGCGCGCCGGACTGTATATCAAGCTGGACGGCCTCGGCCCCGGACTGAATGAAAT
>CAYYCV010000031.1:0-11111 GCA_964470405.1 uncultured Caryophanales bacterium | reverse complement strand
CTACTATATGAAAACCGTGACGCACATATTAAACGAGTCGGGGTATACGACAGAATTTACGATAGGAGGCAATGCCATATGAGCATCTCCGGCAATTCGTTCAATCCGGCGGATTTAAATACGAAGGTTCAGGGCGTTCTCGTCGGCATTGTCAGCGACAACAAGGACCCGGACGCGCTGGGCAGGGTCAAGGTCAAACTGCCGATCCGGGAGGGCACGGAGGATACGGACTGGGTTCGGATCGCCACGCTGATGGCCGGGAAGGACAGGGGGAGCCTGTTTATACCCGAGGTCGGGGATGAAGTGCTGGTGGCGTTTCATTTGGGCGATATTTCCGTGCCTTATGTGATCGGAGCGTTGTGGAACGACAAAAACAAAGGGCCGAAAGAGGACGACAAGAACAACATAAGACAATTCAAATCGCGTTCCGGGCACGAGCTGATTTTTGACGATACCTCCGGAGACGAAAAATTTATTATCAAAACAAAAAAAGGCCATAAATTGGAGTTTACGGACAAGAACGATACGATCAAGCTTACCGATGCCAACGGAACCAACGTTTTTCAGATTGAAGGCGGATCGAAAAACGAAGTGACGGTAAAGAGCCAATCGTCCGAAATGAAGATGACGGCCAAGGGGGACATCACCATATCCAGCCCGAAATCGCTGACGCTGAAATCGGCGCAAATCGTCATCGAGGCGTCGGCCACGCTGTCCATTAAGGGAAATGCCAAGGTGGACGTGGAGTCCAGCGGGATGCTGACGGTCAAGGGAAGCATGGTTAAAATCAATTAGGGCGAAGGGGGAACCAACGAAATGGACAAATTGTTTCTCGGACGAGGATGGAAATTTCCCGTTGAAGTGGATTCCACCACAGGCCGAATTATGATGTCCGAATACGAGGAAGATATCGCGGAAGCGGTCAAAGTGATCATCTGGACCGGGAAAGGCGAAAGGGTGATGCGCTCCGATTTCGGCTGCGGAATCAACCGTTTCGTGTTCGATACGACGGACAACACCAACCTGCATTTAATGGAGAGCAGCATCAGGGAAGCGCTCCGCGACTGGGAGCCGCGCATTCACGAGATCGAGGTGGAAGCGGCGGTCGATCCGAAGAGTTCGGGCAGGGTAAACATCCACGTTCAATATCGGGTGCGAACCACAAACAATTTATATAACCAGGTTTATCCATTCTATATCCAGGAAGGCGCAAAATAAAACAGACTGCCGCTGTTGGGAAGGACCGGAGGTGAACGTATGCTGCCGCCAAAAATCGATACGAGAGATCATAACGCGTGGATTGAAAAAATGAAAGAGATGGTTCCGTTCTACACTCCGGAATGGCGGTTTTCCCCCGAAGATCCGGATCCCGGTACCGCGCTGTTCCAGATCGTCTCGCAAATGCTGGATCACAATATTGAACGTTTGAACCGCGTACCGTTGAAAAATTTCATGGCTTTTTTGAATATTTTCAATGTGACGCTGCTTCCGGCCAAGCCGGCGCACGCCTACCTGACCTTCCGCGTCAACGAAGGCTCCCCGCAAGCGGTGTCGGTGCCCGCCGGCACGCAGGTGGCGGCGCAGTCGCCCGATGACGGGGAATCCCTGATTTTTGAGACGGAACATCAAATTTTGCTGACGTCGGCGAACATTACGGATATGTATAATGTCAGCATGAAGCAGGATGCCATCATCCGGATTTCCGATTCTTTGCGCGACGAGGGAGAAAAGAAAGAACAGGCTCCTTTTGCCGTGTTTCATTTTCCCGCCGAACAAAATTTGCAGGAACACTGCATGTACATAAGCCATGAGTTTGTTTTCAATCTGAAGCATCCGGCCGTGATCGAACTGGAAATATTTCATTCCCGGAGCCGGTACAAAGAGCCTTATTTGTGCGAGAAATTGGCCAACCCGGAATGGGTCGAATGGACTTACTATTCCGGCGAGGAATGGGTTCCTTTCGATCAGGTGACAGCGATGGAGAACCGCTTGATCCTGCGCAAATCGGCGGTCAGGGAAATGATGCCGTGCAGCGTTCATGAGCTTGAAAACCGTTGGATTCAATGCCGTGTCAAAAAAGGAAAGATCGATCGGCTGATTGGCGACAACCAGGCCGTCGAGTTGGACCGCATGACGATGAAATCGGATTATGACGAGAGCGTCGAAGGGGCTGACGGCATTGCGCCCGACGTTCTGTTTCAAAACGATCTGGAAGTCAATCCCGAGGGGTTCTATCCCTTCTCCGAGATATTCATGGTGCAGTCGGCTTTCTATCTGGGGTGCCGCGAAGTGCTGAGCAAGCGGGAAGCGGTGATTACGATCGATTTCGATCTGAAATCGGTTCCCCACCAAATGAATGTCAACCAGCCGCAGCAGATCGATTGGAAGCTGATCATGAAAAAGAAAGAATTGGAGGAGCCCGAAATTCCCCGCGTTTCCATTCTCAATGTGGTGTGGGAATATTGGAACGGGAAAAGCTGGGGCCGCCTGTTTAACGACGCGGCTTACGAAACGCTGTTCACCAAACCGGAGGAAGCCGGGCAGACGATTCAATTTCGCTGTCCGGGCGATCTGGAGGAAACGTTGGTCAATGCGAACTCCAATTATTGGATTCGGGCGCGAATTTTGAATGTGGAAAACCAGTTGACGGCGAACCCCGTGTACATGTCGCCCTGGATGGGAAATATCCGCATGCGCTTCAAATATGAGGACAAACGGTGGTATGCGGACCGGTGCATCACGCTGAATCATCTCGATTACCGCGACCGGACGGGCGAGCTTCGCTCCGGGTACGCGCTGTTCAAACCGTTCGAGCAATTGGACTGCGAATGGCCGGCGTGGTATATCGGTTTGGATGCCCCGCCGTTGAAAGGGCCGATCAGCCTGTTTATCTCGCTGCTGCCGCAAAAGTACACCGAAGCGCATAAGCCGAAGCTGAAATGGCAATATCTCGGCAAAAAATCGGGCGATCTGAAATGGCGGCAGTTGAAAGCGGCGGATCATACGGATTCGCTGACGCGCAGCGGAACGCTTCAATTCGTCGGACCGGCCGATTTCGCCCGGCGCGACCTGTTGGGCACGTCCGCTTACTGGATTCGCGTCGTGAATGTAGGCGGGCAATTTGACGATCCCGAACCGGCGCAGCCGATTCCGCAGGTCGGCGGCATTTATATGAACACGGTGCGGGCGATTCAGCAGGAAAGCATCCGCAATGAGTATCCCGAGCCGGATAAAGACGGATCCGGCGAATACCAGTTGTTCGGTTATCCCGTTTATTCCGAGGAAATATGGGTGGACGAGACGGGATATTTGACTGAGGAACAGGTGAAAAGCCTGGAGGAGGACGCGCGCTTCGCGGTTGAAGTGCACCGCGATTCGGAAGGAAGCCTGCAGAAGGTATGGGTCAGGTGGATTCCCGTCGATCAATTTTACACCTCGGGGGAAAACGACCGGCATTATATTTGCAATCATTCGCTGGGCCGGTTTGTGTTCGGGGACGGAAAAAGAGGCAAGCAGCCCCCGAATGCGGGCAACGAAAAAATCAAAGTGCATTATAAAAAAGTTTCGGGCCGCAAAGGCAATGTCAAAGCGGGTGAAATCAACAATTTGCAAAGCTCGATTGCCTTCGTCAGCGAGGTGTTTAATCCCGAATCGGCGGGCGGCGGCGGGGATATCGAATCCCTGGAGCAGGCGCTGATCCGCGGCCCCCAGGTGATCAAGCACAGGAACAGGGCCGTCTCCGCCGAAGATTACGAATGGCTGGCCCGGCAAGGCTCGCCCAATATCGCCAAAGTGAAGTGTTTGGCCAACACCGATATTCAGATGAAGCCGCAGTCCGGGGCGATCACGCTGGTCGTTCTTCCGGCCGGCGGCTTGGAAGGAATGACTATTTTCAACGAATTGAAGCTTCAGGTGGAGCAATATTTGCTGGAGAGATCGTCGAACATGATCGCCTTTCCCAATAAAATTCAAGTGATCGAACCGGCGTTCCTGGAAATTTCCATTTCGGCTGAATTGATCGTCCGCAATTTGGAGCAGGTGATTGCCGCGGAGGCGGAAGCCGTCAGCAAGCTGGATTCGTTCCTCGACCCTCTGCACGGGAATTATGACGGCAAAGGCTGGGAGATCGGAAATCCGCCGCATCCTTCCGTTTTCTACGCGTTGCTGAAATCCGTTCCTCAGGTCAATCACGTGGACAAGCTTTCGATGACCGTGATCAAGGTGGAGAACAGCCACCGCACGGAATTGAGCCCGGAGCATGCCGCTCGAATCAAGCATGGAATTGTCGTTAACGGCCGTCATAAAGTGACCGTGACGATTTTGTAAAACTAGCTTATTTCAAGAATGGAGGTGGACCCGCATGTTGCCGTTGCCGAATCTGGATGATCGCTTTTATAAGCAGATCGTGGACGAAGCGCGCAAATCGATTCCGAAAATCATTGCGGAATGGACGGATGAGAACGCACATGACCCCGGGATTACGCTGATCGAATTGTTCGCCTGGCTGACCGAGATGCAGCAGTATTATTTGAATCGGATTACGGAAAGGAACGAGCTCAAGTTTTTAAAGCTGCTCGGCGTCCGGCTGCTTGAAGCGTCTCGAGCGAGATGCAACGTCCACTTTAGCGGCATGGCCGAAGCGGTTGTCCTGCCGCAAGGCACTCCGTTATCCGCCAGGGAACAAAAATTCGAAACCGAAGCGGCGCTCCTGCTGGTGCCGACCACCATCAGCCGGGTCATCGTCCGCTCGGAAATAGACACCAACGATTTCACCGCCTCCAATCGGAACAAAGGCGTTTCATATTATGCGTTCGCGAAGGAAGCCAGGCAGGGAAACCGCATGTATATCGGGTTTGACGAGGAACTGCCGACGGGAAAGGATATTTGCCTGGCCTTTGATTTGTCCGAGGATTATCCCGTTCCTGTAGGCGCGCCTATATCGGCCGCGGAGGATTTTATCCCTTCGGCCCAGGTATCCTGGAAATACTTCGGCGCGGACGATCCGCGTTCGGAATCGGAGGAAAAGCCTTCATGGCTTCCGGTGGAAGAGCTGCGCGATGAAACGTTGCACCTGTCGCAGCGCGGCCGCGTCGTTTTCCGCATCCCTTCGCCGATGCAGGCCACGATGATCCATCCGGCCAACGACAGGGGCCGGTATTGGGTGTGCTGCACCCTGGAGCAGGAAGGCTATGAGATCTCTCCGATGCTGAAAGAGGTTTCGATCAATACCGTTTCCGCGATTCAGCAGGAAACGTTCAGCACGGTATTGACGTTTTCCGGGAATGGCGAGCCCAACCAAACGCTTGAAGTCCATCATTATTTGTCGATCTACGGGGCGATCAAAGTGCAGGTGAAGGAATCCAACGGATGGTGGCGCTATTGGACACCGGTGGACACCTTCAGCGGCTCCAACCCGGAACAATCGTGCTATACGCTAAGCCGGTGGAAAAAGCAGAAAAGAGGCCTGGTCATTTTCGGCGACGGGCAGTTGGGCCGCGTGCTGCCGAAAGGCGAAGACAACGTGCGCATTATATGCCATCGTCCCGATTTCAAGGATGATCGCAACTTGGGAACGGGTTCCGGATTGCCGGATCAGCGGTTCAAAATAGACAAAGCGCCTGTGGTTTCGCAAATTTTTTTGCTGCAGACAGGCAGGAAAATTGCCGAATCAGGCGAATGGGTTTGGGAGGACTGTACGCGGGTGGACGATTTTGACAACTCGCTGTCCGATGACCGGCATTATATGCTGGACGAGCAAACGGGCGAAGTGATATTCGGCAACAATGAACGGGGATTCATTCCCGAGGCGGCCGAGCGCGCCAATATTTGCATCCTGTCGCTGAGCGTCGGCGGCGGGTCGAGAGGCAATATCAAGCCCGGCCTGATTACCGGCATCATCGATCCCAACGAGCATTATACGGGGATTTCCGCGACGAACCTTGATTTCGCCGCGGGCGGTGCGGAGAAAGAAACGATCGCGCAAGCCCGGCTGCGGGTTCAAGGCGATCTGAATCGTCCGTACCGCACCGTATCCAACGAAGATTTTGAGCAGATTGCCCGATCGACTCCGGGGCTGCGCGTCGCGCGTGTCAAAGCGCTTCCTCTGTATACGATCGGCTTGCAGGACTATCCGAACGAGAAGGTGCCCGCGCAGGTGACGGTGGTGGTGGTGCCGTACAGCGAATCGGAAACCCCGGTGCCCTCCAGCGGCTTTCTCCAAACCGTCTATATTCATCTGAACCGGCATCGGCTGATTACCAGCGAATTGCACGTGGTGCCGCCGGAGTATGTGCAGATTACGGTTCATGCCGTGATCGTGACCGAGCCGGCTTTCAAGAAGGACAGCTCGAAGATTTTGGACGCCCTTCACCGTTTGCTGCGCCCCCTGGACCATTCGGACGGTTCGAAAGGCTGGGAGTTTGGCCGGACCGTTTATCGCGGCGATGTGTATGGGGCGATCAATCAGATCAAAGGCGTGGCCTATATACAGGATTTATGGCTGGACGCCTCGGGTCGGGGAATCCGCAAGGATGTCAATGGCGACATCCGTATTCCGCCGCACGGTCTGATCTATTCCGGCGAGCATCATCTGGAATTGATCAGCCGTTCGGAACTGTAGGGGGTGAAATCATAGGATGAACGAGTTCAAATTTTTCTCTATCAATAAAGTATCCGATTGGTTGGACGGCATGCCGTTGAACATGCAGATTACGGACCAGGGCATTTCCCTTGAACAAACGGAGAAATACGGCATGGACCGGACCATTTCATTGAACGAACTGAACAGCGGGACATTCTATGATTTTGCGTTGGGCAAAGACAGCAAATTGTATTTGCTTGATCAAGACGGAAGCTTGAGCATTTATGACTATCAAAACGGGCACGTGGAGAAATTGTATCATGCCGGGCATGGCCTATACTCCGGCCGGGCGATGCTGACGGCTTTCGGAGAAACGGTCATGATCGCCGACCCGCTCGGGGAGAGTAAAATCTCCGCCTATTCGTCCTCCAACGGGCAGTCCGTATGGCAGTTGGATCAGTGGAACGATCAACCGCTGTTTCCGCTGGCGATCGCCGCCGACTTTCAGAACGACACGTATGTGCTCGCGCCGGTCACGGTTCGCCGGAACGAACGGGACGAGTGGATGGTGCCGGAATCGACCCAAATAGCCATGCTGCGCATCAACCGGTATGGACACATTGCGCAGGTGATTGTCAATGACGCCATGCGCATGCTTCACAGTTCCACGGTTTCCGAACTCATCGGTGCGTACTTTATCGCCGTATCTCCGAAGCAGCATGTCTGCGTACTGGATGCCAACCGCTCGCAATGGTTCAATATTACGGAAGGAGGGACGCAATTCAGCGTTCAATCCCTGGAAGACGCGATTCCTTTTTCGGGATGTTGCATCGATTCGCGGCATAAGCTTTATATAGGAAGCCGAAGGGAGGTCAGCCTGAAGGGGGAAGACGATCGCTTTATTCGAACATACAACGCGTCCGGGGAATTTGTCGCCAACGTATTGTCCTTCCGCGGCAAGACGGATAAAATATTGATCGACGAAAAAAACAAAATGTATGTTTTCGATCGGGAGGCCGCCATGCTGACGATTCTGGAGCCGAAGCCGCGAACCAAGGAATTGCGGGAAACCGGCCAACTGCAAGGCATTTATCTTACGCGCCGCTTTGATTCGGGGGAGGATCAAACGAAGTGGCACAAATTGCTGTTGGATGCCCAGATTCCCGACGAAACGCAAATGCGCGTCAGTTGCTTTGCTTCCGATCGCAGCGATTTTATCTGGAAAGGGCACACGATAGATATCGATACGTTTATCCATTCGCGCGAAATCGATTGGAACGACAAGCTGGATCATTTGCGAAACAGGTGGTCCACCCCGATCATCAATCCGAAGGACGCGTTGATTTTTGAGGCGGAGGGGCGCTATTTGTGGATTCGCATCGAGTTCATCGGCAGCGAGCAGAAATCGCCGACGCTGCGCAGAATGAGAGTGTATTACCCCCGGTCTTCCTATCTCGCCTATTTGCCCGGAATCTATCGTGAAGACCCGAAAAGCGCCGATTTTCTGGAGCGATTTCTGTCTTTGTTTGAAAGCTTTTTCGGAGAGATCGACGAGCGGATTGCGGGCATATCGAGAATCTTCGACCCCCAGTCCGTGTCCGGGCCGTTCCTGAAATGGCTTGGCAGTTGGCTGGCGATTGCCGCGGATGACACTTGGAGCGACGAGCAATTGCGGCAGTTGATCATGCTGGCGCCGCAAATTTATCGGCAGCGGGGAACAAAGCAGAGCATCGAGATGATGATTGAAATATTTTCCGGAGAGAAGCCGCTGATCGTGGAATATTTTCAATATAAGCATTTGAGGGCCAATTCGGATTATAATCCGATCATTACCGAACTATATGGCAGCAATCCATATCAATTCTCCGTATTGATGAAATCTGACCAGGTGCGCAACGACAAGCAGCGGTCGATGATTGAAAAAATATTGGACGAACAAAAACCGGCCTTTACCGAAGCCAAGCTGGTCATCCTCCAACCGTGGATTTATCTGGATATGCATACGTATCTCGGAGTCAACACCTTTTTGTCCGAACCGACTCTGATGAAGCTCGATCAGCAATCGGCGATGCCTTACAATACGGTATTGGTGGATGTGGATATGGATAATCGGCTTGATATACATACCCGGCTGGAACTCGATTCGGAAATAGAGTAAATCTCCGTCGCTGAAATGGCCGCTTTGTTATAAAATGTGAACAGGAAGAGGGCTGGAATGAATGAACAATACGAGGTACTATCCTTATGAAAGAAATCGTTATTTCTACGGCAAGCTGTTGACCGTCAGAGATTTCGAATCGGAGCAAAAATATGTGAACGACAAACGGCGGCTGATCAACCGTCTGCTGCACGGCAGCGGAGTCGTATCGGGCCTTCAGGTCATCGCCGTGGATGACAAGACCGTATCGGTGCAAATGGGGGTGGCTTTGGATTCGCTGGGCCGCGAGATCGTGGTGGCGTCCCCGGTGACGTTGAAGCTGTCCATGATGGAAGGGTTCACCAACAATGAATACAATAAAAACGTATACTTGTGCATTGCCTATGACGAGAAGGGGAAGGAACCGGTTCATTCAGTGGCGGTCTCCACGGTTCGCTCGGAGGAGGTCAGCGAATACAACCGGGTGCTCGAGAGTTACCGGTTGTTTATCAAGGAGGAGGAGCCGGACGTCAGTTCGTTCGATTCCCGCAATTTATTGGAAAGCACCAGTTTGCTGTATAAAGACAAGCAAGTGCGCATCTGGCAAACGACGCCGCGTTATGTCAATCCGGACGAGGTGTTTGAAATTACGTTAAGAATCGAAAAGGCGCTGCAGACGCCGCGAATCAGCTTCGAATACGAATTGGAGTCGGAGCATTTCAGCGCGGCCAACGGCAACGGGGCGTCCGTGATTTCTTTCGTTGAAACGGGAGAGGGGCAGGAAACGGAATTTGAAGCAAAGTATTTGCTGAAAGCGGGCAAGGTCACCGATAAAAGCGAGAAAATCTCGATCAAGAAAAACAGCGCCAAATTAAGCATCGGAGACAAGAAAATCGATGTGGAAACCAGTTCCGCCAATGCGATCGAAGTCATCTACGGGTCTGTCAGCAAAAAAATTCTAAGCGATTACTACGACCGCACGCTGGACAAATCGTTGGAAAGCACGCCCGATCAGTGCATTCACCTGGCCAAAATCGTTCTGACGCAGATGGTGCGAACCTACAATATCGACAGGATCGAACAGGTTCCTTTCGGAGAGTACGTCTACAATACTTCCATGCTGTATAAGCTGGGAATTCTCGACCAGAAAAAACGGTCGGACAGCACGCATTTTCTGACGCGAAGCACGGCGTATACGTTAGAGCCTGACGCGAAGCCGCAGTTGGCCGTTCAATTCGACGAAGAGCACAGCGAGTTTTCGTTCCACCTCGGTTTGCCGCAGCAAAAGCCGATGAGCGATGAGATCGCGTCCGGCGTGGTGACCATTCCGTTTGACTCCAAGCTGGGGGTCAACCTGTTCGCCAAGGCGGAGAAGAAATATTTCTCCGATGAAATCGACCATGGCCTGGGAACGGGCCCGGCCTTCATCGTGGTCGGCATCGAGGAAGACGGAAACAACCAGATATCGGACATTTATAAAAGCAGCGAGGCCATTTATTTGGGGGATCAGGACGTGTTCAAGGAAAGCCCGTACGAAAGCGACGGGGCCAAGGTGTCGCTCGGAACGGTGCTGTACCCAAAAAAAGGCACGTTCCGCATCGGGGTCAAAACCTTGAGCGGGAACCAGGCCAGTAAAATTTATGTGCGCTGGTGGGCGTACAAAAAGCATAGGGAGCTGCCGAGCATCGAAGCGACCGCATCGATGGAAGAAGCCGCGCCGGGGAAAGAAAAAGAGGAAACCGATTAGAATAAAAGAATATATCGGTTCTCCATTCGGCAAAACGATCCCATGAACGTGCTGCAACAAAATCCAGTCAAATATGCTTGATCTGCCAGCCATCATAAGTCTAGATGCGGTCACACCGGGAGTACTGTGGTTCAGACTCCCGGAGCCTCACTTTCCCTAGAACAGTCGGCAGTACTCCATGTTTAAAACGATACGGTAGCATTTGCATTCCGGTTATTTTATCTGTGAAATAAGGATAACGTTTTCTTCCGAGACTAATTTTGTGTTTTATAATGTCTTCTTCTCACTTTCATGGGATTATAATTGTTATTTTGAAGAAATAAAAGTAACAATAATCTAAAATAGGATTTAATACCCATGAATATAAGACTACATACAAAACTAAATGAAATTTGTTATATTTATTTAGAGGGTTAAACGAGAAAGACTTTTTAGACACAATACTGTGCGTTCATATAACATATATTAACTCAACCGAGAGGAGGAACCTTATGTATGATGTTCATCTTGTTACTAAGATATAAATTGTTTACTTAGATAAGCCAACATGAACAACACCCCATTATTTTGTCCCTGAATGGAAAATTAAGCACTAGCGTGAGTTTCCTACGAAGACTGAAAAAAAGCAGGCTAAAACCTTGACACAA
>CAYYCV010000030.1:0-35362 GCA_964470405.1 uncultured Caryophanales bacterium | reverse complement strand
CCTACGCCGTGCGGCTGGCCGTGAAGGACGAATATGGCGCGTGGTCGGATTGGGCGGAGCAGACGATCGGCATCGCCAAAGCCGCCCCGCCCAACACGCCGCCCGTGGCCGGCTTCACGATCAGCGCCGCGTCCACCTGGCGCGGCGCGCCGGTCATGATCACCTCCACGGCGCATGATGCGGAGGACGGCAGCGCGGCCCATTTAAAGCACGAATACTGGTTCAGGAACGCGACGACCGGCGGGCCTGAAACGCTGCAAAGCGCCGCCCGTGGCGCGTGGACGAAGGCGTTCAACTCCCTTGGCACGTTCGAAATTCGCCAGGTGGTGACCGATTCGCAGGGACAGACGGCGCAGGCGGTGCGCACGATTACGGTCGCCAATCGCCCTCCCGCCGCCGATTTCGATTGGCAACCGACGGAGCTGTGGGAGGGGGATACGGTGACGCTGCGGAATCGTTCGGTCGATCCCGACGGCGATCCGCTGACGCTCGATTGGACGATCCGCGCCCCGGACGGCAGCGAGACGCATGCGTCGGCGGACGCGCTTTCCCTGCGGCCGGACCGGCCGGGGAGCTACGCGGTGACGCTGGACGTCTTCGACGGGACGGATCGCGCCGCCCGCACGCAAAGCATCGTCTGCGGGGCGTTGACGATCCGTGCGGAGGTGAACCACGCGCCGGCCTGGCTGGAGCGCCACGCGAAGCAGAAGCACGCCCCCGATGATTTCTATGCGGGGGAGGCGTTCATGGCTGTGGCGGTCAGCGCGCCTGCGCCGGTGGAGCGGGCGGTCGCCTGGATCGACACGACGGGCATCGATGGCCGCCCTTTGTACGCTTCGCAGGCGTTGACGGCGGAGCCGACGGAACCGGTTCGATTCACGGGAAGGCTGTATGACGATCGTTTTATTTCGCTGCGAGAGGGGTTGCCGTCCGGTTTGCAGGAGGTGCATTTTCGAATCGATTACCGAAATGGCGTTGCAAGGGAGACGGCGGTTCGGATCAACATCGTTGGAAACGGGTACGGCGCATTCGGCGTACATCGGGTGCAGTAAGGCTTTAGACCTAAAATCTGATCCAGAGATTGTAGACGGAATTGCAATTTTGGTCCTATAATATTAGAAAAACTGAAAGTGTCCGGAAGGGGGATCATATTTGCGAAATACAACCTTGCTGACCAAAATGATCATTTTCGGATGTGTAGTAAGCATATTGCCGGTTTTATTTGTAGGCATGTTTTCCTACGAGCGTTCTTCCAAACAGGTGCAGGAACAGGTCAATCAAGGAGAGGTTCAGTATATCAAGCAAGTGAACTCGAATATTGAGCAAATTTTGGTTGCGGTCAACCACACGTTGACCAATTTGGCCGATTCCACGGTGATGGACGAAGCGCTGGGGCAGCCTTTGGATGAACATGATTTCCAACTGTATAACCATCTTCGGGATGAGATCAGCCATCTTCAATCGTTCGACACGAAGGTCGAGGATGTGGTGATCCTGAACAAAAAGCAGGATTGGCTGATCAAAAACTCGGGGTTGTACCGGCTGCACGATCACCCGGACCGGAACAAGTATACCTCTTTTCTGAACATGGAATACAACTCCGAATGGGTTTTGCTGAGAAGCGCCGAGTTCTCCGATCCCATTACCAACTCCGATGTTTTCCGCCCCGCCTGCGAGTACACGATCAGTCTGGTCAGAAAGCTTCCGGTGAGAACGTCCAACATGTACGGTCTCGCGCTCGCCAACATTCCGACTTGCGGCCTCGCCGATATGATCGACTACGATCGGGGAGCCAAAGAGGTCATGATCGTGGATACAAATTATCGGATTGTGGCCGACAGCAACCGCGCCATGATCGGCAAGTCGCTATTGGAAACCCCGTACATCGAGCGGACGAGTTTGTTCGCGGCCGATTCCGGCCAGTTTCCGGTCACCTCCAAAAACCGTTCCTACACGGTCACGTATTATAAATCCGGCTTCAATCACTGGATCTACCTGTCCATTGTCTCCATCGACCAGCTTACGCAGGAATCCAAGCAAATCGGATGGTTTACCCTCTATATCTGTTTGGCCATCATTGCGATTTCCGTGCTGTTCGTTTGGCTGACTACCCGTCAGCTCTATTCTCCGGTTAAAAAGATCGTCCAATTTATCGAGGGCCGCCAGCCGGACCATGACGAAAAAAAGCAAAATGAATTGCAGATTATCGAGGCGCACCTCAAAAATCTGTTTTCCTCCAATTCCAAGCTGGAGCATGAAATTCGCGATCATACCGGGCAGATTCGATCGCTGTTTCTCCATCGGCTGTACGGCGGCGGCATGAGATATGCGGAGATCAGGGAGAAGATGGAGTATTTCGGCCTGGATCGGGTCGCCGACGGCTGGAACTATATGACGGTGTTGACCCTGCAGATCGACACGTTGGAAAATACGCGTTATGAACGCAAGGATATGGAGCTGCTGCTGTTTGCGGTGGCCAATATTCTGGAAGAAACCATTCCCAAGGAGAACCGGTTGCCTTCCGTATCCATAGACCAAACTCTGGTCGCGCTGATCGGCGTTCGCGATTCGGACATCGGTCAATTGAAGGAATATGTTTACCATTTGACGGAGAAGCTGCGGGAGCGGGTGGCGACTTATTTGAACCTTTCCGTCAGCATCGGGATCAGCCTGCCGTTCAACGAGATTGACAAAGCGGACCGGGCTTATCAGGAAGGGCTAGAGGCTTTAAAACACCGAATCAAGCTTGGCAAGGATGTCATTATTCATTACAGCAGCATCAATTCGGGGCAACACTCCATTATTTATCAATATCCGCAGCGCACGGAGATGGAACTGCTGGACGCGATCAAGATCGCCGACAGGGAAGAAGCCTTGAAACAATTGCGCCAGTGGATACACAAGGCTTTTCTGAACGATCAAACGCCGCGGGAATATCGCATTTCGATGATGCGGTTGATGAATAACCTGCTGACCATCAAGCAGGAAGCGGGCATCAGCTTCGAGCAGATCGATGCGCATCACGCCTCGCTGTATGAAGAACTGTTGGCGCTGCAAATGAGCGAAGAGATCGAGGAATGGTTTAAAAATCGGTTGATACTGCCTTTGATTCAGGTTTTTGACGATCGAGAAGGCTCCCAGTATCAAAATCTTTCCGAGCAGATCGTCGATTTGATCCACAATTATTACGACACGGATATCACCCTGGAAGAATGCGCGTCGAAGCTTCATTATAACGCCAATTATTTGAGCAGCGTGTTTAAAAAAGAAACCGGTTCGACCTTCAGCGAGTACCTTTCCAATTACCGGCTTTTGACGGCCAAAAAATGGCTGTTGGAAACGGACATGACCGTCCGTGAAATCGCGGACAAGTTAAGGTACACCAACCCGCAAAATTTCATTCGTTCTTTCCGTAAACAGGAGGACATGACGCCGGGCCAATACCGTTTGTTAAAACCATAATCATTTTATCAGCTATTCGGGATGAAGCCAGATACAAAGGGGGAATGCCCCGGATATGGGATCATGATTATATACAAAATCAAGGCTGGCTGTTTAGGATGGAGTTTGTAAGAACAATTAAACTTTATGGAGGTCGAACAGATGAAAACCGGAAGAAAATTTCTTACCATCTTGTGTGTGCTGGCAATGACGATCAGTTTGCTGGCGGCTTGCGGCAGCAATTCGAACAATGCAAGCAACAGCGCGGACAAGAGCGGAAACAACCAAGCGGCTGACAAGACGGAGAAGCCGTCGGAGAAGCCCAAAGAGCCTTATAAAATTACGATCATGCTTCCTATGAAAGAGAAGGATATTCCTTCCGACAAGATCAAGAATGAGGTGGAGCAAAAAACCGGCTACAAGCTGGAGTATCAATGGGTTCCCGACGGAAACTATGTAGAGAAGCTGAACACCTCCCTGGCTACCGGAGCTTTCCCGCAAGTGGTTTACATGAAAAACCAAGATACGTTCAATCAATTTAAAGAAGCGATTCGCAACGGTCAATTCTGGGAAATTGGTCCCTATATCAAAGATTTTCCGGGTTTAAGCAAGCTGAATCAAACGATTCTGGACAATACCAAAGTAGACGGCAAGCTTTATACGCTCTATATGGGTAGAGATCTCGCCAGACAAGGCGCGATTTACCGCAAAGACTGGGCGGACAAACTGAAACTGGCGCCTCCGACCAACGTGGACGAATTGTTCAATATGTTGAAAGCCTTCACCGAGGGCGACCCGGACGGCAACAACAAGCCCGACACATTCGGTTTATCGGATCGCAACGATCTTGTATACGGCGCCTTTAAAACGGTCGCTTCCTGGTTCCATACCCCGAACAACTGGGGCGTGAAAGACGGACAGCTTCTTCCCGAGTTCATGTTCCCGCAATACATTGAAACGATGGACTGGTTCAAGAAAGTGCGCGACGCCGGTTATATGAACAAAGACTTCCCGGTTACGAGCAAGACGGACCAACGGAACCTGTTCTACAGCGGAAAAGCCGGTATGTACATTGGATCGATGACGGATGTCAACACGCTTGACAGCGAAACAAAGAAAAATTTCCCGGATGCCGAAATGGATGTCTTCTCGCATGTGAACGGACCGGACGGACAATACACGACCTGGTCCATCCCCGGATACGGCAACGTGCTGATGTTCCCGAAATCCGCGGTGAAAACGGAAGACGATCTGAAGCAAATCCTCGGATTTTTCGACAAGCAAATGGATCCCGAAATTGCCAACCTGATGTATTGGGGCAACGAAGGCGAACATTACGAGCTTAAAGACGGCAAGGCACTCGTATTCACCGGCGATAAAACCGACCTCGTGAACAAAGATGTCAAGGAATACAGAAACGCCTTGATCGGCGAGCATACGACGAACGGCAGCTACGAAGATTATGCCGATCTGCCGGCAAGGGCAAAAGCCAATCAATTGACGATCGAAAACCTGGGTTTCATGACCAACGACCCGGCGGCTGCTCTGGATTCCGCAACCAATGCGGCAAAAGGCGTGCAGCTCCAGCAAATCATCACGGACGCCACGTATAAATACATCCTTGGAAACATCGACAAGGACGGCTTCCAGGCTGAAATCGACAAATGGAAAAGCCAAGGCGGCGATCAAGTCATTCAGGAAATCAATGACGCCTACAAAAAAGCAAATCAATAAAAGGCATCGCGCGCGTCAAATTCAAACGAACCTCCAACCGCTGTTACAGCGGTTCGGAGGTTCGTTTTTTTGCTGTTAATTTCCGGAATGGAGACTTTCATATTGCTGCTAATCCCCAGCTTGGAGATTGGTGAAATGCTTGCCAATTGGCCGTTTTCACGCGAAATATAAGGTAGTGATTATAGACGTTATCCCCTTCATCCAGTAGTCTTTTTATAAGGAAACTACAATAGAGAAGAAGGAGAGCTATGCTTATGGAAGAGTTGGCTGTCGACAATCGTACCGTGATCAAGCAGCAAAGGCGATCGGAAACATACAGGCGCATCAAGAGAAATAAATTAATGTACCTCATGATCCTGCCGGGCGCAATCTTTTTTATCATTTACAAGTACTTGCCGATGTACGGGCTGATCATCGCTTTTCAAGATTATAGACCGTATTTGGGAATATCCGGGAGCGAGTGGGTCGGATTTGATCAATTCAACCGCTTGTTTCAGGACCCGTGGTTTTTCGAGATTACCAGAAACACGCTGGTGCTGTTTGGATTGAATATTATCATCTTTTTTCCGATTCCGATTATTTTGGCGCTCATGTTGAACGAGATTCGCTTCCAGCTTTTCAAGAGAGCGATCCAAAGCGCGATTTATGTCCCCTATTTTATGTCTTGGGTCATCGTGGTGGCGATCAGCTTTGTGATGCTGACCGTGGATAACGGGATTGTCAATAATGTGATTGCCATGCTGGGTTTTGAGAAAATCAACTTCTTGCTTGATTCCAGTTGGTTCCGCCCGATGTATATTCTGCAAAATATTTGGCGCGACGCCGGTTGGGGAACGATTATTTATCTCGCCGCGATGGCGGGGGTCGATCCGCAGCTTTATGAGGCGGCCCGGATGGACGGCGCCGGCAGATTCAAGCAAATGTGGCACGTCACGCTGCCCTCCATTCGCACCATCATCGTCATCATGCTGCTCCTCCGCATGGGGAATGTGCTGGAAGTCGGCTTTGAACATGTGTACTTGCTGCTGAACCCCACAAACCGTCATATCGGGGAAATTTTCGATACGTATATGTATACGCAAGGCTTGCTCCAACAGCAGTTCAGCTACGCGACGGCGGTCGGATTTTTCCGGTCTCTGGTGGGCCTGGTCCTGGTCGTCATTGCGAACTGGATCGCGAAGTTTTTCAAAGAAGAAGGCATTTTCTAAGCTCTGGGCAGATTGTGCCGCACAACTTTTTTAAGGAGGAGATATCGTGGTTGAAAGCAAATCATTAGCCAGCCGATTATTTGATATCATTAACTATTCGCTGCTTGCCATCATCGGGATTGTGACGATCATACCGTTTGTGCATGTCGTCGCAAGCTCGTTTACCACTACGGCGGAAATCGCCCGCAAAGGCTTCGTGCTGTTCCCTACCGTGTGGAGCTTTGACGCGTACGAATATATTTTTTCCACCAGCACCTTTCCGCTGGGGCTGTTGAATTCCGTAGGGATTACCGTGGTCGGAACGTTTGTCAGCATGGTGATTACCTGCCTGATGGCCTACGGGCTGTCCCGCCGGGACCTGGACGGCAGGAGGCAGATCATGTTTCTCGTGGTGTTTACCTTGCTGTTTCACGGTTTTCTCATTCCGACCTTCCTGGTGGTCAAGGAAACGGGCATCATGGATTCCTATTGGTCGCTCATTCTCCCGGTGGCCGTGAACGCGTTGAATCTGATTATTCTCCGCAGCTTTTTCATGGCTCTCCCGGAAGGGTTGGAGGAATCGGCCAAGATCGACGGAAGCAACGATTTCGGGATTTTGCTGCGGATCGTGCTGCCGTTGTCGCTGCCGGCGCTCGCCACCATTTCCCTGTTCTATGCGGTCTATTACTGGAACAGCTACATCACCGCCGTTTTGTATTTGAATGATCACCACAAATGGCCGATACAGGTTATTCTGCGGCAGATCGTTATCGTTTCCGAGGGCATCAGCGTGGACAACAGCGCGGTGGACGCTTCGCCGCCGCCGTCGCAGTCGATCAAAATGGCCGCGATCTTCATCGCCACGTTCCCGGTGCTGTGCGTGTATCCTTTCCTGCAAAAGTATTTTACCAAGGGAGCGCTGATCGGATCGGTCAAAGGGTGACGGGATGAGCATGCAGAAGCTGGACACACGGGAAATTCTTGCGGAGATGGACAAACTGTTCGAAGGCTTCTTCGCTTGGTTGGCCGATCGGTACGATGCGGCGTCGGGAGGATTTTATTATGCGGCAAGCTCCGCGCAATCCGCCGAATTTCAACCGGATATCGAATCGACGGCCCAGGCGCTGAATATATTGGAACGAAGCGGACTTTTGCCGCTGATTCCATCCACGGTGCAGGCGGGATTGATTCGTTTTTTCCAGAGCAGGCAGCATGCCGCCGACGGATACTTTTACGACGCCCATCCGGCGATGAAACGGGATGAGGTCATGGTGCACCGGGCGCTGCATTACGCCGTCGGCGCCCTGCGCAAATTGGGAAGCGCGCCGCTCTACCCGCTGCCCTTCAAGGCCAACGCCGCTCCCGGCTATGTGCGAACCCCCGGGACTTATTTGGAAAAGTGGCAGAGCATCGATTTAAGCAACAGTTGGAGGGGGTGCGACCGTCTGTCGGCCTCCTGCGTGTACATTGAAGACATGCCGGAGCAATCCAGGAAGGCTTTTCTGGATCAGGCGGTCCGGTTTCTGGAACGCATCCAGGACCCGGATACGGGGCTATGGGGGGAAGGAAGCGGATATGTCCGGATTTCGGGCACCTTCAAGCTTCACACATTTTACAGCCGATTTCTCATCCCGATGCCCAGGGCGGATCGGATATACCAAAGCATTTTGCGGGTTTTAAGGAATGAGACGGCGGCGGATATGTGCTATGTCCGCAATCCGATTCACCTGCTTTCCTACATTCGGGAGCCTGTCTCGGCCCGGGAACAGCGGGATATTCTGCAAACCACAACGGAAAATATGGGGCGCTTTCTGCGGGGAGACGGCGGGTTTTCTCGGGAAATCGAAGGCTCTCCGCCGGCGCCCAACGTGGCCCAGGTGAAAAAAGGGGAGTTTTATCCCGAAATGCCCGAACCGGTCGCGCTCGGCAAAGGGTTGAAGGAAGGGGATATGAATGCGGGCACGCAGGCCATATTGATTCGGCGGTTATGCTTCCGGATGGCCGATGAGCGCATTCGTACTTTGCCGGATTCGGCCCGTTTTTATAAATTGTTGAAATAAATCGCACTGAAGGAGTCGTTACTTACATGAATAAAGCTTTAAGCGGAAATCGTAGCATTCATTTGCGCTCCCCTTTGGATTGGGGGAGGGCGGCTTGCGACGCGCTGATGTTTCAGTTTGCGCCCGCCTTGCTTCCGCCGGAGGGCAGATGGCATTATCACCAAGGCGTTTTTCTGTACGGTATGACCCGTGTTTGGGAACAGACGAAGGACGAGAAATATTATCGTTACATGAAGGAATATGTGGACGATTTGGTGGATGACTGCGGAAACCTGCTGTTCAACAGGGACGAGCTGGATTCGATTCAGGCCGGTTTGCTGCTGTTCGGGCTGCACCGCGAGACCGGGGAAGACAAGTACAGGAAGGCTGCCGACAAGCTGCTGCATGTGCTTGGCACGCTGAATCAAACGACGGAGGGCGGGTACTGGCACAAAGACAAGTATCCGCATCAAATGTGGCTGGACGGCCTGTATATGGGCGGCGTTTTTGCCATGAGGTACGGGCATGAATACGGCGAGCCGCAATGGGCGGACCGGGTGCTGCATCAGGAAAGGCTGATGCGCAAGCATATGAAGGACGAGGCCACGGGCTTGTTGTACCACGCCTGGGACGAATCCCGGCAGGCGCCGTGGTCGGACCCGGCGACGGGCTGCTCCCCCGAATTTTGGGGGAGATCGATCGGATGGTACGGCATGGCGCTGGCCGACTTTATCGGGCTGTTGCCGGCGAATCATCCGGGCCGGCGGGAGCTTTCCGACTCGCTCCGGGAGCTGCTTGCCGGCTTGATCCGGTTTCAGGACCCGGCGAGCGGGCTGTGGCATCAGGTGGTGAATCGGGGCGATCGGCAGGACAATTGGCTGGAATCCTCCTGCACCAGTTTGTTCGTGTACGCGATGGCGAAAGCGGTCAAGCAGGGCTGCGCTCCCGAAGGCTGCGTCGAGTCGATGCGCAAAGCGTTTGACGGGTTGCTGCGGAGAATGAGGTTTGACGAAGGCGGGAGGTTGATCGTTCCGGATATTTGCATCGGGACCCCCGCCGGGGATTACGCCAATTATATTTCCCGCCCGGTCAGCTACAACGATTTGCACGGCGTAGGCGCCTTTGTGCTGGCCTGCGTGGAAATGGAGGAACTGCGGTCGGAGGACGGGCGCGCCGCGGCGGAAGGAGGGGACGGCGATGGGCTTGTTTGACGTGACTCGTTACGGCGCCACGGGAGACGGCGTCACGGACGATACGAAATCCGTCGCCGCGGCCATCGAAGCTTGCGCGTCCTCCGGCGGGGGAACGGTTTATTTTCCGGCCGGGACGTATGCCACCGGCCCGATTCGCCTGCAAAGCCGCATGACGCTGCATGTCGATAACGGGGCCAGAATCGTCTTCAGCAACCGGTTTGAAGACTATCCCCCGACCAAGACGCGCTGGTCCGGCTACGAATGCTACGCCTATTCGCCGTTGATTTTCGGGAGCGGGCTGGAGCATGTCTCGATCAAAGGCGATGGCGTGATCTGCGGCAACGGGAAGGATTGGTGGGACGCCAACCGGAAAACCAGGCAAGGCTTGCGCTCGCCTTCCCCGGTGGATATGGAGCTGTCCGCCAAAAACCGCGATTTGTTGGAGATGGTGAAAAGCAACATTGTGGAGTGGAAAACCCAGTTTTTGCGCCCGCCGCTGCTGCAGTTTATCGATTGCAAGCATGTCGCCCTGGAGGGCGTCACGCTGCAGGATTCGCCGTTCTGGAACACCCATCTGGTATATTGCCGGGATGTGAACGTTCGCGGCGTCACGATCCGCAATCCGGCCGACGCTCCGAACGGGGACGGCCTGGATATCGACTCCTGCGCGGAGGTGCGCATATCCGACTGCCTGTTCGACGTGGGGGACGACTGCCTCTGTCTGAAATCGGGCATCGACGAGGACGGCCGGCGGGTGGGACGGCCTACGGAGAACATCGTCATTACGAATTGCATTATGCTGCGCGGGCACGGCGGGGTGGTGATGGGCAGCGAGATGTCCGGCGGCATCCGCAATGTGGTGATATCCAACTGCATTTTCAAAGGAACGGACCGGGGCATTCGGATCAAGACGAACCGTCAGCGCGGCGGGTACGTCCGGGAGATCCATGTGAGCCAGGTGTATATGGAGGACCTGCTGTGCCCCTTCGCCATCAACGCGTTTTATCGGCATGGCGTGGATGAAGGCGATCCTTCCATTCAAAGCCCCGACGCCATACCCGTGACGGAAAGCACGCCGGTGATCCGGGACATTCGCCTCAGCCATATCGCCGCCAAAAACTGCAGGGCGTCCGCCGGGTTTATTTTCGGCTTGCCGGAAATGCCCGTGGAGGATATCAGCTTGAGCCATGTCACGCTGGAGATGACGGACGACCCAAGCGAGCCGGGCGGCGAGCCGGACATGGTGCGCGAGAAGATCGTCATGGCGGGGGACGGCATATACTGCAAGCATGTCCGCGGGCTGGAGCTGCATCGGGTCAAGGTCGAGACGCGGCAAGGTCCGGCTTTGACGATGGATCATGTGCAGGACGACGATATCGACGGACTGATCATGAAGAAGCGGCATCCCGACACGCCGTTGATTCGCAGAGGTTTTTTTCCAAGCGGGGTTTGTTGACAAAGTTTGGAGTCTGCGCTATAGTATACTCAGTTCCATAGGAAACACACAATAACATGTTACCGTAAGGGCATTAGTTATTGAAGCGAAAGCTTCTTGACTAATGCCCTTTTTTATGTTTTCAAGACGGTAAACGGCGGTTCAAAAATGAAAAAGGGAGAGGATTCAAGCAATGAAATGGAACAGAATAGGGATGATCGGCTTGGCGTTGGCGCTGATTTTGGCCTTGGCCGCAGGGTGCGCCAGCTCATCCAAAACGAATGATTCGCAAGCGGCTTCATCGGGGGCGAATGCCGAAAATTCGGGATCCGGCAATGCAAGCGGCTCCGACATTTCCGGCGATTTGGAAATTCAGTACTTTGTCGGCGGATACGGCGATACGTGGTGGAAAGAAGTGATTTCCGAATTCCAGCAGCAGCACCCCGACCTGAACATCAAGCAGTCGGCCGGCCCGAAGATCAATGAGCAGATGAAGCCGCGCTGGATTCAAGGCGATCCGCCGGATGTCGTTTATATTGACGGAGCGGGCTCCAACGAGGCGCAAATGGTCAAGGACGATCAATTGATGGATATCACCGAGTGGCTGAAAGGCGCCAACAACGTGGACGGCGAGCGGATTCTGGATCAGGTGATCGCCCAGCCGAGCGAGTACAACGGCGGCAAGTTCTATAACCTTCCGCTCGTGTTCGGCTCCTGGGGAACGTTCTACGACAAGGCGCTGTTCGCCCAGAACAACTGGGACGTGCCGACGGACTGGGACAGCTTCCTGGCGCTGAGCGACCAGATCAAAGCGTCCGGGACCAGCCCTTACATCTACACCGGCGTGTATCCTTATTACAACCACGGCGGTTTCCTGTTCCCGGCGATCGTCTCGAACAACGGAAACGACGCCTCCATCTTGACCGATATGGCCAACTTGAAGCCGGATGTGTTCAAAAGCGACGCGATCAAGAAGGCGCTCGGCCAGTTGGCGGCGCTCCACGAAAAAGGGTTCCTTTATGAAGGGTTCGCCGCGTTGAACCACACCGATTCGCAGGCTTTGTTCCTGCAGCACAAAGCGGCGTTCATTCCGAACGGGCTGTGGCTGGAAAACGAGATGAAGAAAGACGTTCCCGACGGATTCGATTTCGGCTTTATTCCGTCGATTACGCAGCCCAAAGGCGAGAAATATGTGGCGGTTCCTTACACCAATACGATCGCGATTGCCAAGAAGGCGAAAAATCCGGACGCGGCCAAGGCGTTCCTGGAATTTATTTTCACCAAGAAGGCCGCGGTGCAATGGGCCGAAATGACCGGCGCGCTGATGAATTACAAAACCGATCTGGATGCCTCCAAGGCCAGCGATGTGGTCAAGGGCGCCATGAAGTTCTACAACTCGGATAACACCATCGTCGCTCCTGTGGCCGTCATGAACAGCGACGTGGAGAAGGTCATGATGGATTCGACGGTGGCGGTATCCAACGGCTCGATCACGCCCGACGAGTGGGTGGATCGGGTGTCCAAAGCGGCGGATAAGGCCAGGGGCAAATAAAAGCGGGGGGATCGCATGAAGGCAGAAACTTCGTACGCGCCGGCCGAGTGGCCGGAAGCGACTATCTTTTCGGCCAAAAAGAAACGCGCCCTGTTTATTGTTCTGCTGATTTTGCCGACCTTCCTGTTCTATTGCCTGTTCACGTTTTATCCGATCGTCAAAGGGCTGTATCTCAGCCTGTTTGACTGGTCCGGCGGGTCCGAGCATATGAATTTCATCGGGTTGGACAATTTTCGCGACATGCTGGAAGATCCGATCGTATGGAAAGCGGTAAAAAACGATTACTTTCTGGTTTTCTGGAAAGTGATCGGAATCATGGGGATGGCTGCCTTTTTTGCGGCAGCCTTAACCCGGTTCAAATTCAAACGAACGACATTTTTCAGGGTGGTATTCTTTTTTCCGAACGTGATTTCGATCGTGGTGATCGGCGTATTATGGCGGTATGTGTACAATCCGGAATACGGTTTTTTGAATTCGTTCGCGTCCCTGTTCGGCGGCGCGCCCGTGCATACCGCGTGGCTGGGGGACAAGAGCTATGCCATGTGGGCGCTTTTGCCGCCTTCCATCTGGGCCGGCATCGGCTTCTACATGATTTTGATGATCGCCGGGATTTTGAATATTCCGCCTTCGTTGTACGAAGCGGCGGAGATGGACGGCGCCACGCAATGGCAGCAATTTCGTCAAATTACCATTCCCCTGACCTGGGAGCAGATCAAAATTTCCATCCTGCATATCGTCATGACCACATTGAACGGTTCGTTCGTGATCGTTGCGATCATGACGGCGGGAGGACCCGATAACGCCACGCAGGTCATGGGGTACTATTTGTATCAGATGGGCTTTCAACAGTATCATTTGAGCTATGCGGCGGCCATCGGGGTATTGATTCTGGTTGTGTCTCTGGTGACGACATTGGCTTTGCAGCGCATCCTGAGAAGGGAAACAATCGAAATCGTGTAGGTTTGGAGGCGATCCGATGGAACGGAGCAATAGCCGCCCGTTTGGGCGGTTGATCATCAAGGCCGGCTTGTGGCTGTGGGCCTTTTGCGTCGTTTATCCGCTGGTTTGGACGCTGCTGGCCGCTTTAAAAAATAATAAACAGTTTTTTGCAGGAAAACCGTGGGATATACCGAAATTACCTTTATTGTGGTCGAATTATTCTTACGTATGGGAAAAGTATCATTTCGGCGCCTATTTTCAAAATTCGCTGCTGGTGACGATCGGAAGCACGCTGCTGACGCTGTTTCTCGGGGCGACGACGGCGTACGTGCTGGCGCGCTTTGCCTTTAGGGGCAGCGGGGTGCTGTATTACGTATATATCGCGGCGATGATGATTCCGATGTTTCTGGCCCTGATTCCGATGTTTTTTCTTCTGCACGATTTGCATTTGACCAACAAGCCGATCGGGTTGATTTTGGTGTACGCGGCGTATTCGGTTCCGTTTGCCATTTTCGTGCTGGTCGGATTTTTTAAAACGTTGCCGTACGAGATCGAGGAGGCCGCTTCGATCGACGGCGCTTCGCTGTACCGCACGTTTGCCACGATCATGCTGCCTTTGGCCCGTCCGGGGATGATTTCGATCGGGATTATGACGGTGCTGAACGTATGGAACGAATATATTCTCGGCGTGGTGTTGATCAGCGACCCGGGCAAGTACACGCTGCCTGTCGGCATTGCCGTGATGCAGGCGGAAATGCAGTACCGCACGGAATGGGGACCTTTGTTCGCCGGTTTGATCATGTCGATGGTCCCGGTCCTCCTGTTCTATGTGGTGTTCCAGAAGCGGATTGCCGCGGGCATTACGGCGGGCGCGATCAAATGAGCGGACGGCGGTCGGCGGAGAGGACCAAGGGTGGGCGCGATGAAAAAAATACTGAATTTTTTGCAAAGAATAGGCCAATCCTTGATGATCCCGATCGTGGTCATGCCGGCTGCCGCCATTTTGCTGCGTTTAGGCGACATTTTTCAATTTCACAATCCGTGGATGATGCGGCTGGCCGAGGTGAGCAAGGCCGGGGGGAGCGCGATTTTTGAAAATCTGTCCCTGCTTTTTGCGGTCGGCATCGCCATCGGCCTGACATCGGGGGCGGCGGTGGCCGGATTTACCGCGACGGTGGGCTATTTGGTGTTTACGAACGTGCTCGCCATTTTCGACAAGACGGGGCCGGACGGAACGGTGATCGAGCATTTGGACATGGGCGTTCTGGACGGCATCCTGTGCGGGATCATCGCCGCTTTTTTGTATCAAAAATTCAAGGATATCCGATTGCCCACCGAGCTGGGCTTTTTTGGCGGACGCCGGTTTGTGCCGATCATCACCTCGCTCGTGATGGTGGTTGTCGGCGTCGCCGTCGGATTGATCTGGGCGCCGGTGCAGCATTTCATCCATGCGATGGGGGCGCAGGTCATTTCCTCCGGCGGGACCGGCGCGTTCATTTACGGCTTTTTGAACCGCTTGCTCATTCCGACGGGTCTGCATCATATTTTGAACAATTTGGTCTGGGTCCAGATCGGCGATTACACCGACCCCACGGGCAATATTTATCACGGCGATCTGACGCGTTTTTTTGCCGGCGACACGCAGGCGGGCATGTTCATGACGGGCTTTTTCCCGGTCATGATGTTCGGCATCCCCGCCGCCGCGTTGGCGATCGTCAAAGCCAGCGCGCCCCAAAACAGGAAGATCGTGATGCCGATCATGATCAGCGCCGGGCTGACCAGCTTGCTGACCGGCGTGACCGAGCCGGTGGAATTCGCCTTTATGTTCGTGGCCCCGGTCCTGTATGTGGTGCACGCGTTGTTGACGGGGCTTTCGATGACGATCATGTATTTGCTCGGCGTCAAATTGGGGTTCGGCTTTTCCGCGAGCTTGATCGATTTGCTGGTAAACTGGAATTTATCGACCCGGCCTTACGTGATGCTGCTGGTGGGGGTCGCTTATTTCATCGTGTACTACTTCGTGTTTCTCGCCTTGATTCGCCTGTTTGATTTCAAAACGCCGGGCCGCGAGACAGCGGAGGAAAACCGCCCGATCTGGAATTCGGTCGAGCCGACCAAGGACAGCCGGGCCGCTTTGGTTTTGCGCTCCATTGGAGGAGCGGACAATCTGCTTTCCATCGACGCGTGCATTACCCGGCTGAGGCTGCTGCTCAAGGACGAGCGGCTGCTGGACGAAGCGGAGCTGAAAAATCTCGGATCGATGGGCGTGGTGCGCCTTGGCAAAGGGAATGTTCATATCGTGTTCGGAACGGAATCGGAATTGATCAAGGAATCGGTCGCCGCACTGTTGCCGCACGCCGGGGAAGCCGTTCCGGAAACATAGAATTTCACCTGTTGGGGGTGGACGTATGATTGAACGAAAAATCATCCATGTGCTCTCACATAATGTAGTGATGGTCAAACTGTCGACGGGGAAAAACTCGATTGTGTTCGGCAAGGGGATCGGGTTTAAAAAGCAGCCTGGCTGGAGCGTGCGGGAATCGGAAATCACCAGGGAATTTCTGTTGAACACCATGGAGGTTTTGGATCACTACGAGCAGATTTTGAATGCGGTCGATTTCAACATTATCGGCATCACCGAGGAGGTGATCGCCTACGCGCAGGAGCAGTTGGAGGGCGAATTTTCCGATTCCATCCACGCCGCGCTGGTGGATCACATCAATTTTGCGGTCGAGCGCTGCCGGCGGGGCATCCATATTACCAACCCGTTTTATTACGAGATACAGTACCTGTATGGCGAGGAATATCGCGCGGCCAAACGGGCGGTGGAATTTTTGAACGGGCATCTCGACGTCACGCTTCCCGAAGACGAGGTCGCTTTCCTGGCCATGCATTTCCATGGGGCGAGAAATCACAAGCGGGGATCGGAATCGCTGGCGGTCGTCCGCCTGGTGTCCAAAGTCATCGAGGAAGCGAAGGCGGCCGGCCTGCGTTTGGACGACTCCTTTTCCACCATCCGGTTTATCAGCCATTTGAAAAGCCTGATCGACCGGGTGGCCCACAACAAAACGCTCAACAATCCGCTGCTGTCGAAAATCCAGGAGGAATACAAGGTCGCGTACCTGCAAGCCAAAACCTTGGCCGTCATTTTAAGCGAGGCGTTGAACGTCCCGATTCCCGAGGAGGAAATCGGGTTTTTGGCGATGCATTTGGAAAGGTTAAGTCAAAGCTACAGCTAAATTAAAATAGTTTAACTCCATTTATACTAAATAATTACATAAATATAATAATTATTTAAAAATATATTAAAAATACTTGAAAACGCTTAAATTTAAGCGTTTTCAAGAAAAAAACCGAGGTTTTGTCATTTTTTTTACGTTTTTCTCCGAAATAAGAAGGAATTCGAGGAAGTTTGTCGTATTTAAATAAAATCAAAAAGTGTGGCGAAAAAGTGGCGGACGTCCGTTTTTTCACCGCGCTTCGAAGTTTCGGAACATTGACATATTCATACGGGGGGAAGAAATCACAAGATGAATGTCCGTTCGTTTCAACTCTCAGATTATGCAACGGTGAATGAACTTCTTCAAAAGGTCCTGTCGGAAACCTGCTACGAGGAAACCATCGAGGCTTTCGCAAGGCAGCTTTCGTGGGATAGCGGTCTGGTGCTCGTCGCCGTGCTGAACGGCGAGATCGTCGGCATCATCATCGGCACGATCGACAATAAATGCGGATATTATTACCGCATCGCCGTTGATTCTTCGCATCAAAGAAAAGGGATCGGCAAGCTGCTGATCCAGTCGTTGAAAAGAAGATTCAATATGCGGAAAGTTTCGAAAATTTTGATTACGATGGACGCTCACAATGAACCGATCGTTCCGCTGTACAAATCGCTCGGTTTTCAAAACAGCGATTTTATGCGTTCTCTGGACAAGATCGGCATCGTCAGCGGATAACCCCCTCATCGAACCGGAATCGACGTTTTATCGTCCCTGCGGGACGCGCGCATGGACGGCCAACATTTGAAAGTGCGGCGAACAAACCGGCGCACTTTTGGAAGTGTGGTGAAAAAAGCGGTGCAGGGATGGGGCATGGGTTGGAGAAACGACAGTGGTCGCCTTTGTCCGCGGATTTCTCCCTTATTCGGCTTAAAAATCGGGAAATCGGCGGGCAACTGCGATCTTAAAACCCATGCCCCATCTCGGAGCCGCCCGTTTTTCACCACACTTTTAGAGCATACCTTTAAAAACCATTGCAATGGGACATAAGGTGTGCTTTTCTTTTTATAGAGCTATACTATTATTAGCAGACGCAAAGGGATGAAAAAGCTTGACGCATGCCGACAAACGACCTTCCCTCGGAAGGGAGCTGCGGGAATGGGGCAGATCGTTCGCCGTTTCCCTGCTCCTTGTATTGCTTGTTTATGTTTTTGTGTTCAGCTTCTCGATTGTCAGGGGCCATTCCATGGAGCCGACATTGGCGGGAAACGAGTGGCTGTTCGTGAATAAAATCGAATATGTTTTCGGCCATCCGCATCGCGGAGAGGTGGTTATATTGAGCGACCCCGCGGCGGAGGAAGGCCATTCCCGTTTTCTCGTCAAGCGGGTGGTCGCCGTTCCCGGGGATCGCGTGGAAATTCAAAACAGGCGGCTCTATATCAACGGCGCGCAGGCCGATGAAGCTTATACCGATACGGAGATTCAGAATGGCGATTTCGGGCCGCTGGTCATCCCCCGGGATCGATATTTCGTGATGGGGGACAACCGGCACTGGAACGCCAGCGAGGACAGCCGGGTGTTCGGCCCCGTGTCGTCCGACAGGATCAAGGGGCGGGCGCAATGGATCGTATGGCCGTTTTCCCGCATGCACGGGTTATAATTGAAGTTTTGCGATTCGGAGGACATGTCAGTGAAGCAGGTGGATATTTATACCGACGGCGCCTGTTCCGGAAATCCGGGACCCGGCGGGTGGGGGGCCGTTCTGATGTATGGCGGTCGGCGCAAGGAATGGTCCGGAGCGGAAAGCCTGACGACCAACAATCGGATGGAATTAACGGCCATGATCGAGTCCTTGAGGAAATTGAAGGAGCCGTGCAAGGTCCGTTTGTACAGCGATTCCGCGTACGTTGTCAACGCTTTTCGGCAGCGCTGGCTGGATAACTGGGTCAGGAACGGATGGATGAACAGCAAGAAGCAGCCGGTGGAGAACCAGGATTTATGGCGCGAATTGCTGGAGTTGGCGAAGACGCATCAAGTGGAGTATATTAAAGTCAAAGGACATAGCGATAACGAATGGAATAATCGCTGCGATTTTTTGGCCAGGGAAGCGATTAAAGCTTTGCAAGGCGCAGGAAGGTGAAACGCGATGGACGCAAGCCCGGACGGCGGTGCGTGGAGCGGGTTGAAGCGGGAAATTGTGGAGGCCGCGGGGCAACTGGGAATCGATAAAATCGGCTTTGCCTCCGCGGAGCCTTTTTTGGAATTGAAGGAACGGCTGATCCGGCACAGGGAGCTTGGCCGGGAGTCGGGATTTGAAGAGCCGGATCTGGACAAGCGGGTGTACCCCGAGCTGAGCTTCGACCGGCCGCAATCGATCATTTCCATCGCGGTGGCGTATCCGTCCAAGCTGGAGCATCCCCCCAAATCGACGGCGGGCGCTTATCGGGGCATCCTGTCCCGCTCGTCCTGGGGCGACGATTATCATCATGTGCTGCGGAACCGGCTGGCGCGGCTGGAAGCGTTTATCGCGGAGCGGGTACCGGAGGCGAGGATGCAGAGCATGGTCGATACCGGCGCGCTCTCCGATCGCGCGGTCGCGGAGCGAGCCGGGATCGGGTGGAGCGGCAAAAATTGCGCCGTGATCACGCCGGAGTTCGGCTCCTGGGTTTATCTCGGCGAGATGATCACCAACATCCCGTTCGAGCCCGATCAGCCGATCATGGACCAATGCGGCGACTGCACGATTTGCATCGACGCGTGTCCGGCGGATGCGCTGGTGGGGCCGGGCCAGTTGGATGCGAAGCGCTGCATCTCCTTCGTCACGCAAACCAAAGGCGTCGTTCAGGATGAGTGGAAGGCGAAGATCGGCAACCGGCTGTACGGATGCGACACGTGCCAGAGCGTCTGCCCCAAGAACAAGGGCCACAACTGGACGCATCACGAGGAGCTGCGGCCCGACCCGGAGCTGGTCAAGCCGCTGCTTTTGCCGTTGCTCTCGCTGAGCAACAAGGAGTTCAAAACGCGGTTCGGCATGGCCGCCGCGTCGTGGAGAGGCAAGAAGCCGATTCAGCGCAACGCGGTTATCGCGCTCGGCCATTTCCGGGACCGGAGCGCGGTTGACCGGTTAAGCGGCCTGCTGCGGGACGATCCGCGCCCGGAAATCCGCGAGACCGCGGCATGGTCGCTGGGGAGAATCGGCGACGAATTCGCGCGGGAGGCCCTGCGCCGCGCGATGGACGACGAGCAAAACGAGGAAGTCCGCGAGGCGATCGAGCGGGCGTTGGGGGAATGAGCGATGGAAGACAGCACGACGATATACGTTCATGAAATGGAGTCGCCGATCGGCGCATTGCTGCTGTCCGCGACCGATCAGGGCGTTTGCGCGATGGAGTTCGGCCCGTATGAGAGGACGGCGGCCGATCTGGAGGCGTGGTCGAAGCGGTGGTTCGGTTCTTCGGTGCGGCTGCGATTGGAACGGTCGTTTTTGGCCGAAGCGGAGCTTCAATTGAAGCAATATTTCTCCGGCCGGCGGAAACGGTTCGAGCTGCCGCTGGATTTGCGCGGAACGCCTTTTCAAAGAAGGGTCTGGCAGGCGCTGTGCGACATCCCGTACGGGGAAACCCGATCCTACAAGGAGATCGGGGAAGCGATCGGGGCGGCCAAAGCGATGCGCGCCGTCGGCGGCGCCAACAATCGCAATCCGCTTCCGATTATCGTTCCCTGCCATCGGGTGATCGGGACGTGCGGCGATCTGACCGGCTATGGCGGCGGGCTTTCGATCAAGCGGCATTTGCTTGATCTGGAGGGAGCCGCTTACCGCGCCTGAACCGCGACGCGGTAAGCGCGGCGGCGCCGGCCCGAGGGCGGCCGGCCTGCGCTTGCGCCGTGCGGCGCGACCCGCCCCGGCCACGGAATGGCGCGATATTGTGCGGATGTATGGGACATGCTATGATATATTATTATGATTTGGGAGTGAATCGAGACGATGGCGTGGAATATCATTATCCCTGTGATTACGCTGGTGGTCGGTGTGGTCGGAGGATTTTTTATCGGGGTTTATTATTTCCAGAGGCAGATGAAAAGTATGCAAAACAACCCGGAAATGCTGAAGGAAATGGCCAAAAAGATGGGCTATAACATGAACAAGCAGCAACTGAGCAAAGTGCAGCAGATGATGAAGCACCAAAAATTCAAGTGACGGCCCCGATATTCCCTTCCGCGGAGAGGAGCAATAGATGGCAAAGGTCAAGGAATATTCCAATACATATGTTGCCGAAAACATGGAGCAGATCAAATACCATATACGCGAAATATTAAGGTTAATCGGGGAGGACGTCGATCGCGAAGGGTTGCAGGAAACGCCGGATCGGGTCGCGCGGATGTACGAGGAGATTTTCGCGGGGTACAGCGTCGATCCGCGCGAGGTGCTGGGCATCACCTTCAATGAGCGGCATGAAGAATTGGTCATCGTCAAGGACATTGTGTACTACAGCCAGTGCGAGCATCATATGGCGCCGTTTTTCGGCAAGATTCATGTCGGGTATATTCCGAGCGGCAAGATCGCCGGGCTGAGCAAATTTGCGCGGTTGGCCGAGGTGATCACCCGCAAGCTGCAAGTCCAGGAGAGAATCACTTCGGAGATGGCCGATATTTTGGAAGGGGTGCTCAAGCCGCACGGCGTCATGGTGGTCGTGGAGGGGGAGCATTTGTGCATGTGCGCGCGCGGCGTGAAGAAGCCGGGCAGCAAGACGATCACGTCCGCCGTGCGCGGACATTTCAGAACGGACGCCGCGCTGCGCTCCGAATTTCTTTCCCTAATTAAAGGTTAAAAAATTCTCATGGAAATCTCATAGTGCCCGGTAAAGGCAAGGGAATTCTAGTCACCTATTAAATATGGAAGAAAAAAACATCAAATACATTTGTTATACTTCTCCTGTCAAGTCATGCGACTTCAAACTCAATTGACAAGGAGAGGATAACATGAGATTCAGGCTTTTAAAAATCGTATTGGCCATTTCGTTAAGCTTGAGCGGCGCGATCGCGGTGAATGCGCTTACGCCCCCGAAGCAAGCGGAAGCGGCCAGCAGCGTGACGAAGGCAAACAACATCATTGCAACGGGCTTGAAGTATTTGGGGGTTCGCTACAAATTCGGCGCTAAAACAGGGAATACGAGTTCCTTCGACTGCTCTTCCTTCACGCAGTATATTTTTCGGAAGCAAGGAATTTATATTCCCCGTACATCCAAAGCGCAGTCCCGTGCCGGATATTATGTAGCGAAGAAAAATTTGAAAAGAGGCGACCTGGTCTTCTTCTATTCTCCCGTCAGCCATGTCGGGGTGTATATCGGAAACGGCAAGATCCTCCATACTTACGGCAAGCCGGGTGTCACAATCTCCAGCATCAACAGCGGGTGGTGGAAAAATCATTATAAAACCGCGCGCCGGGTGATTCGTTGATCCGTTGATCCGTTGAATATACCATTGAAGAGCATCCCGTTCCTTTCGGAGCGGGGTGTTTTTTTTGCGCTGAAATCGTTGTTTCCCTGTGAGTTCGTCGTTGTCCCATTAAATATTTAAAAGCCGACACCGCTGTGTGGCGAGCGCTCGAGAGATAACCGTACGACAACTTTTGCGGATTGACGCATTGGCAAGTACGGCTCATTAAAGTGATGGGGAACAAGGATAATAAAGTTGCGGATCAAGCGGAATTGGATCGAAGGAAAGTGATGGAAGCGATTATCAAACGTGACGCTGAACTCGCGGAACAATATATGGTGGAACACATTGAAAATGCGTGCAAAGGCGTCATCGAAATGATGGGTTAGAAAACGGAGCGTTCCGGTTTGCATTCATTCTATCTCTCATTGCACAGCGTATTCGTTTCTTACTGCGGAAACTTGCTCGAGGAAGGACATCGTCTTGTTCAGATACATCTCGGGCTGATTTTTATAGATCATTTCATGGCCTCTCTTGGGAGCCAGCCACAACCGTGACAATGGATCGGTTTGATGGCTGGCTATTTCTTCGGCGATCGGATAAGGGGCCTTGTCGTCCTTCATGCCGTGAATCACGAACAGCGGCATGGGGTATGCGGTCGTTTTTGCGGCCTCGTATGGAATTTGCTTCAAGTTGACGCCGCTGAGGACGGAGAGCATCGGCCGGAGGAAGAACAAGGCGGGGGCCGGCGGCAAATCCAGTTTGCGGCGCAGATAGTCGGCTATGGCATCCGGTTCCAGCAAAAACGTGCTGTCCAGGATCATGCCGGCGATGTCGCCCGGGCTTTGCAGCGCGGCTTGCAGCGCGGTTCCCGCGCCCATGGAGAAGCCCCAGACGATGATCTCGGCCGCGTCCCGCGATTTGGCGTACGAAACGGCGCCAAGCAGCTCTTTCGATTCAGCCAGCCCTGCGGTAACCGGCCTGTTGCGTTTGGGGGATACGTATCCGTAGTCGAACATCAGGACGTTGTAGTTCCGGCTGTGGACGGCCGCGGCCAAATCGTAGATGGGGACCCAGGGTTCCTCACGGTTTCCGCCATACCCGTGTGAGAAGATGACGGTTTTTCGCGAAGGCTGGTCCGAGATGTCCCGGTCAAGGGCAGGCATATACCAGCCGCTTAGCAGGGAGCCGTTGTTTGCGCTGCGGAATTGAATATCTTCGAATGGAAGGCCGGCCGATTTCATCGGGTCGGATTGCAGGGCGGCGATGTGGGGATGGCACAAATACCAAGCCAGTTGTCCGAAAAACACAAGGATGGCCAGAAGAAGCAGGGCGGGCAGGAGCAGTATAAAGGCCAGCGGCTTGAACGGTGTTTGCCGGGCGAAACCTGGCAGTTTCGGTGGCTGGAGCGCCAATGCGCCCCCCGCTTGGAGCTCCGAGGGGCTGGCCGATCGGGACTTTGGGGCGTCGCCTGTTTGGAACTCCAGGGGGAAGGCCGACCGGGCCTTCGGGGCGTCGCCTGTTTGGAACTCCGAGTCGTTTGTCGATTGGAGCTTCAAGACGTTTTTTTGTTGGAGTTTCAAAGCATCTCCCTACCTTTCTCTGGATGTTTTTAATGAAGTTACAGAGAGATACAATTCATTAAGGCGTTTACATTAATAGTTTAATATTAAGAGGGCGGGGCAAACGAGTCAATATGTTTTTTAAAATGTAACCAAAATGTAATCTGGCCGCCGAAGCCGTGCCGTCAACGTTCCGTGGAAGCTGCAAAATGCGCTCGGCAGGACAGAGGCGCTCTGCGCCGTTCGCAGAGGCGGGCCGTCCGGCTATCCCGCTCGCGAACCTGATCGTTCGATTGCCCCGATCGCTCCGATCGCTCCGATCGTCTCAATTGTTCCGATCGTCTCAATTGTTCCGATCTTATGATTGTGTAGCGAACATGGTGCACGCTATTTGCGGGTTTTTTCGATGTTGGATAATGTAACGAACTGGAGAAACGTTATTTGCTCCAAATCAGTAGAAAATGGAGGAAATCAAGGCAAATAGCGTGGCTGGGGTTCGTTAAAATTTCAAAAGTACTCCTGAAGCAGGAATAACGACGCCTGAGTTCGTTAAAATCTGCGTTCGCTAAAATGGGAGGGCTTTTTCGGAGGAAAATCGCGATACTTGAATTTGTTGGAATGGATGTTGCGCGGGCCGTTTGGCATGCTTTACGCTGCGCGGAAGAAAAGTTATACTGTTTCTGTAACGATGTTTCATTCAATGAAACTTGCGATTCAATGAAACTTATGATTTGATGAAATTTATGTTTCGGTGAAATTCGCGAATGGGTAAAATTTGCGGTTTCAGTGAAACTTGCGATTCCATGAAACTTATTGAAGGAAGGCGGAGGCACTACGTTGCAAGATGCGAAAATTAAAGTGAGAGCGGTTGAGCGGGCTCTGGATATTTTGTTGTGCTTCACGGAACAGCCGGAATGGAGCTTGACCGAAATAGCGGACAAGGTGGCGCTTCACAAAAGCACCGTGCATCGGCTGTTGGCCTCGTTGGAAGGAAAAGGGTTTATTCTGCGCGATTCAGGTACGGAAAAATACAGAATTGGTATTCGCATATGGGAATTGGCGGCCAATTTATCGCATCCCGACGATCCGGCGATGATTTTGCTGCCGGAGATGGAGCGGTTAAGGGATCTGCTGGGCGAAACGATCAGCCTGTATATACTGGATGGAACCGAGCGAATCAGGATCCAGGCTGTCCAGAGCAAACAGCCGCTTCGCCGGGTGGCCCCGGTCGGAGTCAGGCTGCCGCTTTATGTCGGAGCATCGAGCAAAATCCTGATTGCGTATTCCGCTCCGGAGGTGCGGCAGAACATTATGCGGTCGGCGGATTGGCCCGCGGCCATGGATGTTCGCGCTTTCGATGCTCGGATAGAGCAGGCGAAGGAGCGCGGTTACGCTACGAGCATCGAGGAGCGGGAACTGGGTGTGACCGCGGTGGCCGCGCCGGTGATCGACCGCGCCGGCCGGCTGGTCGCCGCTCTGTCGGTGTCCGGCCCGGCCAGCCGCTGGACGGAGGATCAACTGAAACGGCATGCGCCTACTGTGATGGAAGCGGCCAAACGCATGAGCAGGATGATGAAATAAGATGAACACGGGGGCTTCACGACCGGATGAGCATGTCCGGCAGTGAAGCCCCCGTTGATAAACGATCTTTTCGAAGCGTGGCGAAAAGGCTTTAAACGCCGCTGGCCGCTTGTCGCTCTGCCCGGCGAACCCGGTCGCGAGCCGAGCCGCGAGTTGGGTTCGCCGGACGGTGAAGCAAGCGGTGAACCGGCGGCGAGCCAAACCGCGAACCCGGCTGTCAGCCAAGCCGCGAGCTACTGGCCGTCCGCCATCAGTTGGCGGAGTACGGTTTGCAGAATGCCGCCGTTGCGGTAATAGTCGATATCGACGACGCTGTCGAGGCGGGCTAAGGTTTCGAATTCAAAGCTCGATCCGTCTTTGCGGGTAGCTTTGACTGTGACGGTTTGTCCCGGCGTAATGCTGTTGCTGAGGCCGAGAATGTCGAAGGTCTCGCTTCCGTCGATATGGAGCGCTTGCCATCCGCTGCCTTCCATGAATTGCAGCGGGAGCACGCCCATTCCGACCAGGTTGCTGCGGTGGATGCGTTCGAAGCTCTCGGCGATGACCGCTTTGGCTCCCAGCAGGATGGTCCCTTTGGCCGCCCAGTCGCGCGAGCTTCCCGTGCCGTATTCTTTCCCGGCAAGCACAATCAACGGCGTGCCTTGCTCGATATATTTCATCGAGGCGTCGTAGATCGGCATGACTTCGTCCGTCGGCAAGTATGTGGTGACGCCGCCTTCGGTGCCCGGAGCGAGATGGTTGCGGATGCGAATGTTGGCGAACGTGCCGCGCATCATCACTTCATGGTTGCCGCGCCGCGAGCCGTACGAGTTGAAATCGGCCCGTTTTACGTTGCGCTCGGCCAAATATTGGCCTGCCGGGCTGCTTGGGGAAATATTCCCCGCCGGCGAGATGTGGTCCGTCGTGACCGAATCATTCAGCAGCGCGAGAGCTCTGGCGCCGCGAATTTCCTTGATATCCTCCGGTTCGGGCGTCAGCCCGTCGAAGAAGGGAGGCTCCTGAATGTAGGTGGATTGCTTATCCCACGCGTACAGCTCGCCTTCCGGCACTTCGATCTCATTCCAGCGCTTGTTTGCTTTGTATACGTCCTTGTATTTTTCACGGAAAATTTCGGGGCTCATGGCCTCCTGCAACGTCCGTTTGATCTCTTCGGAGCTCGGCCAGATGTCCTTCAAATACACGGGCTGATCGTTTTGGTCGTATCCGATCGGGTCTTGGGTCAGATTGATATTGACCGTTCCGGCCAAAGCGTAGGCGACGACGAGCGGGGGCGACGCCAGGTAGTTCATTTTTACCTGCGAGTGAACCCGGCCTTCAAAGTTCCGGTTTCCGCTAAGCACCGCGGCCACCGTCATATCGTTGTCGTCGATCGCGCTGCTGACTTCATCCGGCAGCGGGCCGCTGTTGCCGATGCAGGTGGCGCAGCCGTATCCCGCCAAATAAAAGCCCAATTTTTCCAGCGATTCGAGCAAATTGGCTTTGCGCAGGTAGTCGGTCACCACCAGGGAGCCGGGGGTCAAGCTCGTTTTTACGTAGCCCGGCGTTTTCAGCCCTTTTTCGACCGCCTTTTTGGCCAGCAGGCCGGCCCCGACCATGACGCTCGGGTTGGAGGTGTTCGTGCAACTGGTGATCGCGGCGATGACCACGGCGCCTGTGTTCATTTTCGATACGCCGCCGTTCGGATGCTTCACTTCCACGGACTGCGAAATTTTTTCGTCGGACAAGCCGTATCCGCCTTTATCGATCGAGGTGCGAATGATATCCTCGTAAGCCGATTTCATATTGGTCAGCTCAATCCGGTCCTGAGGCCGTTTCGGGCCGGCGAGACTCGGAACGACCTCGGACAGGTCCAGCGTGATCGTGTCGGAAAATACGGGGTCGGGAGTTTGATCGGTGCGGAACATCCCCTGGGCTTTGTAATACGCCTCGACCAGCTTGACTTGTTCTTCGCTTCGTCCGGTGCTGCGCAGGTAGTTCAGCGTTTCGTCATCCACCGGGAAGAAGCCGATGGTCGCTCCGTATTCGGGCGACATGTTGGCGACCGTGGCCCGGTCCGCGAGGCTGATATTGCTCAGACCCGATCCGTAAAATTCGACGAATTTGCCGACGACGCCCTTTTTGCGCAGCATTTGGGTGACCGTCAGCGCCAGATCGGTCGCCGTAGCTCCTTCGCTCAGGCTGCCGGTCAATTTGAACCCGATAACCTGGGGAGTGATGAAATAGAGCGGTTGCCCCAACATGCCGGCTTCCGCCTCAATGCCGCCGACGCCCCAGCCCACGACGCCCAATCCGTTGATCATCGTCGTGTGCGAGTCCGTGCCGACCAGCGAATCGGGATATACTTCCGCCACGCCGCCGCTTTCCTTGGTTGCCGCAACCGACGCGAGAAACTCCAGATTGACCTGGTGGACAATCCCGGTGGCCGGCGGAACGGCGCGGAAATGTTCAAAGGCGGTTTGGGCCCACCGCAGAAAACGGTAGCGCTCTCCATTCCGGGCAAATTCGGTCTGCATGTTGTATTCCAACGCGCCCTCGTTGCCGAAGGAATCGACCATAACGGAGTGGTCGATGACCAGATCGACGGGAACGAGCGGGTTAATGCGTTTCGGATCGCCGCCGCCGCGAGCCATGGTCGAGCGCATCGCCGCCAGATCCACCACGACCGGAACCCCGGTAAAATCCTGCAGCACAATTCGCGCGGGGATAAAGGGAACTTCTTTATCGCTGCCTTTGCTTTCAGCCCAATCGGTGAACTGCTTCACGTGTTCCTCCGTGATCGCTTTTCCGTCAAACTGGCGAACGGCGGCTTCCAGCAGCACTTTGATCGAAAAAGGGAGCTTCGAAATACCGCCATGCCCCTGCTTTTCCAAATCTTGAAGGCTGTAGTATTGATACGATTTGGAGCCTACGGACAAGCTTTTGCGCACGGAATAATGATCTTTGTTTGCCATGTTGCATGGTCTCCTTTGTGTTTCATCTAATGAAACAAGATTTCAAAATAAGATTTACCTTTAGTATAGCGGGTTCGCCCTTTTACGTAAAGCCTTTTTCCGTCTTTGCGGCCGACGGCGGGCCGTTTATGTACGGGGCCGGACGCGATATCCCGGTTCGTTTCGGATTCCGGTGTATTATTTCGGGATGTCGCTCATATAAATGTAGCAACCCGATTCGGCTCCTTGTGTTCGGAACGGGTCCATTTTTTACGGTTTGGAGGGATAGTATGCGGGATGCCTGGAAAAGGGTCCTTTATCGATATATCCAGCACCACAATCAAATGGAAGCGGATTATGCGCTCGACCCGCTGATCCCCTTCATCATCGACGAGCAGTATATTCGCTTGCAGAAGAGCCGTTTGCAGCGCTTGAAGGAATGGCACGCCCTGCGGGGGATGCAGCCTTTGCGCTGCGAGACGCGGGCCAAACTGCTGCATGTCAGCGAAAACCGCAACGGCAGCATCGTCGCCTGTCTCCAATTAAAAAAACGGTTGGAATACGTAAAAGGCCCCGCGAGCGAACGGATCGAAAACGAGCGGGCCACGTTGTCGTTGGTTGGCGGAACATGGTTTTTGTCAAAAATAGAGCCCGATCTTTCGGAGCGGCAGAACCGCCCTGCGGTGCCGGAACGCCCCGCGGTTCCGTCGTCCGCCCCTTCCGGGAACAAGCCGCCGGGCCCGGCCAAGTCGATTCCCTATTTGAATCATCAGATTTTATCCCATTCGTCCGCGGCTTCAAGGGATGTGAAGTACATGCGCATGAAGGCGAAGCAATATGCCGATCAATGGTGGAATGGGTACAATCCCGAATTTCTTTCGTTCGACGTCGATTGCACCAATTTTGTTTCCCAGTGCCTCTATGCAGGAGGCATTCCGATGCACTATACTGGAAAGAGGGATTCCGGCTGGTGGTATCAAGGCAGGCAGGGACAGCGCGAAATGTGGAGCTATAGCTGGGCGGTATCCCACAGCCTCCAAGCCCACATGGCGTCCGGCAAATCGGCGCTGAGGGCGGAAGAGGTCGATTCGCCCGAGCTTCTCGACATCGGGGATGTCATCTCCTACGATTGGGACGGCGATTCCAACTTCCAGCATACGGCCATTGTCGCCGCCGCCGACGGGCGCGGCATGCCGCTCGTCAATGCCCATACGACCAACAGCAAACATCGCTTCTGGGATTACCGCGATTCTTATGCGTGGAACGAACGCACAAGGTATCGTTTTTTTCATATTTTATAGGATGCGGTATTTATGGGATAATATTCTTAACCGGAGGTTGCTATGAGCGAAAAGATAAGAGTAGGTCTTGTTTACGGAGGGAAATCCGGGGAACATGATGTGTCGTTGCAGACCGCTCTGGCCGTCATTAATGCATTTGACTTGTCCAGATATGAAATTATTCCATTTTATATTTCCAGGCAGGGGGAATGGCGCAAAGGCGCCGAAATTGCCGGACCCGTAGAGCATGCGGAAGCGCTTTTGTTTGACGCCGCTCCGGCGTCGGCCATGCCGCCCGGGGGAAGGGGCTCGCTTCTGAGCGCACTGCCGGGCCGCCGCAACGGAACGGGGCTTCCTTCTTCCGATTTGTCCGAGCTGGAATCGGCCATCGATGTGGTGTTTCCGCTGCTTCACGGTACATACGGGGAAGACGGCACGATTCAGGGGCTGCTGGAGATGGCCAACCTGCCCTACGTCGGGGCGGGCGTGCTGTCGTCTGCGGTAGGCATGGACAAAGTGATGATGAAGAAGGTTTTTGCCCAGGAAGAGCTGCCCCAATGCCTGTATCGCCATTTCACCCGAAGCGGGTGGCGCAGGGACAGCGCCTTTCATTTGATGGAAATCGAAGTGTCGCTCGGCTATCCGTGCTTTGTCAAACCGGCCAATTTGGGCTCCAGCGTCGGGATTTCCAAGGTCAAAAACCGGAAGCAATTGCTGGACGCGATCGATTTGGCTTTTCAGTACGACCGGAAGGTGATCATCGAGGAAGCGGTGGAGGCCAGAGAAATTGAAGTCGGCGTATTGGGGAATGATGAACCCAGGGCCTCCGTTCCGGGAGAGATCGTATCTTCCAACGATTTTTACGATTACAAGGCGAAATATATCAGCGGAACGTCGATGATGATCATTCCCGCGGAGCTTTCGGCGCAGCAGGTGTCGCAGCTTCAGGAGATGGCGGGCCGGGCGTTCGCGGCGATCGATGCCGGCGGTTTGGCCAGGGTGGACTTTTTTCTGCGCAAATCGGACGGAAAAATCATGATCAACGAGATCAACACGATGCCGGGGTTCACCCCGCACAGCATGTACCCCTTATTATGGAAAGAATCCGGTCTGTCCTACGGGGAATTGCTGGATGAACTGATTCGGCTGGCGCTGGAGAAATATGAAGAAAAACAAGGAATTCATTACGGTTTTGATGTAGAATAGTACAAATGAAGACGGGAGGGTATATCATGGGTTTTCAATCGGAGTTCAATTCGGTCTGCAAATTCAAAGCGGATCAGGAACTGGATCATCTGCTGGAATACGGGAAGACGGCTATGGTAAAAAGCGGCTTCCGGATTTATCCCACCGGGCAGAAGGCGATTGCGTATACGCCCGAGAACCGGGCGGTGGCGATTGTCAAAATTACGGCGTCGATCGCGGAGATTACGTTTCAGGGCGAAGAAGTGACCAAGGTGGAGATGGAGTTGGTCCGCCGGCTGAATGAAGAGGAAGCGAGAATTCAGACCGCGTTGGCGGAGGAAATGTATTTCGGCGACAGGAAGTAGGTTGGGGGCCGGAGCAAGGCTGGCGCCAGGAGGCAGGTCGGCGGCAGGGAGCAGGCCGGCAGCGGGAGGCAGGCAGGCGACAGGAAGCGGGTCGGCAACGGGAAGCAGGCTTGTCAAGCGCCAAAAATGAAGTCCGGCCGCATGTTCCGGCGCGGGCCGATCTTTTTTTAACCGCCCGTTGGATCATGCGCTTTGTGTCGGGCCGGCGCAGCGTTTGACCCGGGGTGTGAAAAGCGTGGCACAAGTGGCAGTCTTGTGAATATCCTGTTTGGATAGAAACTATTGCTTTCGTTTCACGTATTATAAGCAGAGGGAAATGATAGATAGAAAGAGTGAGTAAAATGGCTAATCTGAACAATACCCCCTATTTGGTGCAAAGCAAAAATTTCACGGCGGTGGCGGTCAATACGGCTGCCAAAGCGGGTGAATGGATTAAAAGCAGACTTGGAGATTTTTCGAATCTGAATATAAAAAGCTCGCCCCATGACCTGGTCACTGAAGTGGACAAGGGTTCGGAAGTGATGATCCGCAACCTGATTCAGACTCATTTTCCGAACCACGCTTTTCTGGGAGAAGAAGGGGTGCAACCGGGCGCGAAAGCTTCCGACGAAGCGCTGCAAAAAGTAAAGGATGCGGAATACCTTTGGATTGTCGATCCGATCGACGGAACCACCAATTTCGTTCACGGGTTTCCTTTTTTCTCGGTATCGATCGCGTTGGCGCATCGGGGGGAACTGGTGGTGGGCGTCGTCTACGATCCTTCGCACAATGAACTGTTCGTTGCCGAGAAGGGCAAAGGCGCGTATGTGAAAGGGAAGCGAATGAGCGTTTCCGCCGAGGACAAACTGTCCGACAGCTTGCTCGCTACCGGGTTTCCCACGAACGTGGACACTTCCCTGCGAACGAACATGAAAGGATTGCAGGCTATCCATCCGGATGTGAGGAATATTCGCGTGGCCGGATCGGCGGCGCTGCATTTGGCTTATGTCGCCGCAGGGCGGCTCAGCGGTTTTTGGGAGATCGGTCTGAACTCCTGGGATATGGCCGCCGGCGTGCTGCTGGTGCAGGAATCCGGTGGCAAAGTAACGGATACGCAGGGCAAGCCATACACGCTGGATGTCCGCCATGTGATGGCAACGAATGGAAAGATCCACCAGGCGTTTCAGGAAAAGTTGGCGGCTGCCGAAGCCACGGGCTTCGAAAAGTGAGCGGCGCTTTGTTCTACTGTTTGATGCCATGCTGCTCTACTGCGTGATGCCGTGCTGCTCTACTGCATGATGCTATGCTGCTCTACTACCTCTACTGGCTGCTGCGCTCGGTCGTTAAGGATAATTTAGAAGGAAAAACGCCCGCTAAATAGCTCAACTTCGCACGTTTTTATGAATTAACGGGAAAATGTCCCTTTAATTTTAGCCAAACAACAGTTTTTCAATGATTTGGACGGAATTAGAGGGAAGTTTTCCCGTTAAACTTGATTTTGGCGGATTGTGATGGAGAATTAGAGGGAGGTTTTCCCTTTAAAGTGTGGCGAGACAAGCGGCGCAGGGATTGGGCGCGGGTTGAGAAAACGGCAGAGGTTGCTTTTGTTCGCGGATTTCTCCCCAACCGGGCCGTCTAATCGTGAAACGGGCGGGCGCGATCAGAAGTCTGTGTTCAATCCTGATGTCAGCCTGTGTCCAACGCCGATCGTCAGTCTGTGTTCAACCCCGATCGTCAGTCTGTGTTCAACCCCGACCGTCGGCCCATGCCCAACCGCGAAGACGCCTGTGTTTCATCACGCTTCTAACGAACAGAGCGGCCCGCGTTTACGGCAATCGCCGCTGACACGGTGTGCCCGCGGTTAGCGGATGCTTGCTTTGATGGGGATGGGCCACTCGGCGGCAATCGCGTTCGTGTGGTTTATACTTAATGTCAACTTTTATTTTAAAAGAGGTTAACGTTTCGCATCTTATCATTTATAATGAATGTATTCTTGAAAGTATGGTGAAAAACAGGCGTCTTCGCGGTTGGACATCGGCTGACGGTCGCGGTTGTCCGCGAATGTTCCGATTTGGCGGCAGGCAAAGCGCGGGAAGCGCTGCCGGCCGGGCCGGCCTTTGCCGTTTCTCAACGTGCCGACCGCTGCGCCGTCTTTTTCGCCGACTTCCAGACTGGGAGTGGCGTAATGTTAAGCGATGGGCTCTTTGTAACCGGCACGGATACGGAAGTAGGCAAGACCCAGGTGACGATGGGGCTGGCCGCCGCGCTGCAGCGCAGATTGGCCGGCGGCGCGGCGCGGCCGCAGGCCGAAGCGGAATCGGCGGCGGCGGAGCAAGCGACTCGGTTGGAGCAGTCCGGTTTGGCGGAGCAAGCGAAATCGGCCCGACCGGCCCAACCGATCGGCTCGTCGGCGCGGCCGGATCTGGCACAGCGAGCGGGCGCGGCGGCGGAGCATGATCCGGCGCTCGCCCATGTGCTGCTGTGGAAGCCGGTGCAGACGGGGACGGCCATTGGCGATCGGGAGGCCGACAGCTATCGCCTGAAGATGGGGAGCGGGCTGCGCCAGGCTGAAGCGGATATCGCTTCGGTTACGCTCCCCCAGCCGCTGGCCCCCTGGGTGGCGGCGCGCCGCGAGGGAACCGGCATCGACTACGGCGCCTTGCTGGAGGAAGGCCGCAGCCGCAAAAAAAGGTGCCGCTTTTTGATGGTGGAAGGCGCCGGCGGGATTACGGTGCCGTTCACCGCGCAGGAGCGGATGTCCGAGCTGGCGCTGCAGCTTGATTTGCCCCTGCTGATTGTGGCCCGGCCCGGCTTGGGCACGGTCAACCATACTTTGCTGACCGTGTATTTTGCCAGATCGATGGGTTTGACGATTCGGGGCGTGATTTTGAACGGGTTTCGCGATGCGGAGGACCCCGCGCTGGACGAAAACGTCATGATGATAGAGCATTATGGAAAGGTGCCCGTGATCGGGCGTCTGCCCTGGTTTCCATGCACAGTCAACGGCCCGGACGATTGGCCGGCGTGGCGGGAGGGTTGGAGAACGGTGATCGAGCGGCAGGTGAATTTGGACGCGTTGTTGACAAAGGAATACATACCGGAATTACACGAAAAACGGGAGGGGAACGCATGATTGAAATTCAAACGCATTGGGAGCAACTGGCGGACAAAGCGCTGCGCGGGGAATTGATTTCGGTGGAGGAAGGCTTATCCGTATTGAAAGCGGATGACGATCAAGTGCTGGCGATCATGAACGCGGCTTTTCGAGTCAGACGGCATTATTTTGGCAAAAAAGTGAAGCTGAACCTGATTATCAACGCCAAAAGCGGGCTGTGCCCCGAGGATTGCGGGTATTGCTCGCAGTCGATCGTGTCCAAGGCGCCCATTAACAAATATCCGCTGTTGGAAAAAGACGTCCTTGTCGACGGCGCGCGCAAAGCGCTGGAAATGAAAGTGGGAACCTACTGCATCGTGGCGAGCGGCAGAGGTCCGACGCATCGGGAGCTGGATCAGGTGGTCGAAGCGGTGAAGGAGATCAAATCCACGATGCCGGTGAAGGTTTGCGCATGCTTGGGCATTTTGTCCGACGATCAGGCGGAACGTTTGAAAGCGGCCGGCGTGGATCGCTACAACCACAATTTGAATACGAGCGCGTCGCATTTTTCCCATATTACTTCGACCCATACCTACGAAGACCGGGTAAATACGGTGGAAAAAGTCAAAGCGTCGGGCATGTCGCCCTGCTCCGGCTGCATTGTCGGAATGGGCGAAACCGACCGCGAAATCATCGATATGGCCTATTCTTTGCGGGAAATCGCCGCGGATTCCATTCCGGTCAATTTTTTGAATGCGATCCCCGGAACGCCATTGGAAAACCGCGCCGATCTCAACCCGCGGAAATGCCTCAAGGTGCTGGCTCTGTTCAGACTGATTTGCCCCGACAAGGAAATCCGCATTTCGGGGGGGCGCGAGGTGAATTTAAGATCGCTGCAAGGGATGGGGCTATATGCAGCCAATTCCATCTTTGTCGGCGATTACTTGACGACGGAAGGGCAGGCCGCGCAGGAGGATCATCAGATGATCGAAGATCTCGGATTTGAAATCGAACTGTGCGCGTTGTGAGATGGAATCGAATAGCGCATTGCGGCGAATGGCGGAGGAATTGGAGCAGTTAAAATTGAAATCGCAGTTTCGCGAGCTGCATTCCAATGCCGCCTCCGATCAGGGGTGGACCTTGAGGGACGGACGGCGCATGCTGGATTTGTCCTCCAATCACTATTTGGGTTTGACGTTGCGGCTGGACGAGGAG
>CAYYCV010000029.1:19551-37097 GCA_964470405.1 uncultured Caryophanales bacterium | reverse complement strand
CGTTTTACTGGGGCGTCAGTTGTGGGCGGTCTGTATGTGTAATTTGTGTGCGGACAGAGGGTGGCCGACGGGACGGCCAAGGGGAGTGTCCACAGGGTGGCCGACGGGACGGCCAAGGGGAATGCCGGCCCAACAGCCCCGTCCAGGGAGCTGTTCGGGGAGCCGTTCGGCGGAGCGGGAACAATGAATACCGACGCAAACATGCGTATTCGCTGATCAAGCAATAGAGCGTAATCAACGTTTGATTTTAAACAGAAAAAGTGCTAATCTAAGTGTGCAACAAATTCAAAACTTAGTTTTGTATAATAAACCACAAGCGGAAGCGATGATTGTATGGACCAAAAATATCAGGTTCCCGCTTTGCAGAAAGCGGATCAAATTTTGCGGGCGGTCTCCGCCGAGCCTTACCGGTTAAGGTTGATTGATCTGTCCAAAAATTTGGGCATTCACAAAAGTTCGATGTTCTCGCTTTTGCATGCTATGGAACGGTTGGGCTGGCTGGTGAAGGATAAAGCGGATACTTACGCGATCGGCGCTTTTTTCGGCGCGTTGGGAAGCTCTTTCTTGAAGCGTTTCAGCCTGATTGATTTTTTTCATGGTGAGGCCGCGGTCAGCAAGGAACGGATTGGCGAGACGCTGCAGCTTGCCCTGCTGGAGAAAACCGAGGTGCTGTATCTGGCCAAGGAGGAAGCGGGCGGAAGGGTCCGGGTCGTTTCCGAACCGGGCATGAGGTTTCCTGCACATGCGACGGCGTTGGGCAAAGTGCAGTTGGCGTTTTTGCCCCAGGCCGAGTGGAAGGAATTGTATCCAACGCCCGATTTGGAGCGCTTGACGCCCTATACGATCACCACCGCCCAAAGGTTGTTCGGGGAATTGGAACAGATCGGAAAAGACGGCTTCGCTTTGGACCGGCAGGAATCCAATGTGGGTTGCTGTTGCGCGGCCGCGCCGGTTATGGATGCCGAAGGCAAGGTGGTTGCCGGGGTCAGTTGCTCGATGACGACGCACCAGTGGGAAACGAAGCGGCAGGAGGTCGTGGCGGAAGTGATCCGTTTGGGGAAAAGGCTGTCTTTAACGAACTAGAGCTGAAAAAGGAGATGTGGGTATGCGCTTAAAAGACAAAGTCACACTGATCACCGGTTCGGGCTCCGGCATCGGAAAAAGCACCGCGCTGCTGTTTGCCAAGGAAGGGGCGCATGTGATCATCAATGATCTGGATGTCGCCAAAGGCAACGAAACCGTAGCGGAAATCCGCGCGGCGGGCGGCTCCGGCCAGTTCATTCAGGCGGATGTGACTCAGCCGGAATCGGTGCGGGGCATGGTGGAGCAAATGATCGGAGATTGCGGGCGCGTCGATGTTTTGTTCAACAATGCCGGGATCAGCGGCGTGGGCGCGATTCATGAAGTGGAACCGGATGCGTGGGACAAAGTCATTCTGGTGAATCTCAGAGGCGTTTACCTGACCAGCAAATATGTGTTGCCCCATATGATGGAACGCCGCAGCGGCTCGATCATCAATATGTCCTCCTGCATTGCGGAAATCGGGCTGGGCCGCAGGGCCTCTTATTCGGCGTCCAAAGGAGCGGTGCTGGCATTGACCAAATCGATGCAGGTCGATTACGCGCCTTACAATATCCGTGTCAACGCGCTGCTGCCGGGCACGATTTTGACGCCTTTCGTGGAAGACTACCTGAGAAGGTCCTATGATAATCAGGAAGAGGCGGTTGCTTCATTGAAAAGCCGCCAGTTGAGCAACGACCTGGGCCGCCCGGAGGATGTTGCGCCGGCCGCGCTGTTTCTCGCCTCCGACGAGTCGAAGTTCATGATGGGCTCCCCGCTGTACATTGACGGGGGTGTGACCTTCGGAAAGAATGCCTAGAAGTGCGATGAACAAAGCGGTGCGGGGGTTGGACATCGGTTGGAGAAACGGCAGCGGCCGCCCAATCGAGGAATTGCCGCAGTTTCACACGATTAGGGTCGCTTGAATTCGGAAGCGCAAGGCGGCAAGTCCGAAAACACAATCGTTTGAAAACGGAATAATAACCCGGCGCCAAAAAGATGCGTTGGGTTATTTCGCGTTAGGTATGCTTTAAGTGAGTGTGTGCGTTAAGTGTGCATTAAGTATGCGTTGGGGGTATGTGTTTAGGGGTATATGTTAGGGGTGTTGACATTCCTCAGCTTATCCGGTATAGTTCAATTATAAAGTGGATCCAAGATCAAATATCAAAGATCACAGATCAAAAATGAATGATCAAAGATCAACAATTTCGCAACAATTTTTGAATAAGATATTTTTTTCTCATAGAGAGAGGTAAAATATGATCTAGGGTTCGGAGTTTGGATGATCGGGATGCCGGATGCTTCAAGTCGTGGCGGCCGGGTTTTCCGAGCGGAGGGGATCATCGCCTCCCAAATTCCGAATGCTATATCTTTGGAGGTGAGGCGCGATGCTGTGGGAAGGCATGGACAAAATGATCAATGAAATGAATGATAGACGGCTAACGACGCAGGAGTTCGTTGAGGAAATTTTACGCAAAGCGATACTGAACGGTTATTTTAAAGAGGGCGAGCCGATCGAAACCTTGCCGTTGGAGAAAAAACTGGGAGTCAGCCGCATGCCGATCCGATTGGCGCTGCAGAAGCTGGAAAACGAAGGCCTCGTTCTGCGCAACCCGCATAAAAAGCCGATCGCGGTAAAATTGTCCGCGGTGGAAGTGAAAAAAATGTGCGATATCCGAAGCGAGCTGGAGGCCCTGGCCATCAAATTGTCGGCGCCCAGAATGACGGAACAGCATTTTCATATGTTGCGTGATTTGGTGGAGGCGATGGATCAAACCAAAGATCCGGGGAAGTTTCTGGAGTTGAATGAGCAATTTCATGAATGCATCTACCAAATTAATGAAAATGAAATATTGAGAGATTTGATCCTGAAATTCCGAAACAATGTCCAGCGCTACTTGCGGGTGTATCTGTTGAATTTCAGAAAGTTTACGGAGGGAAATCAGGACCATCGGGATATCCTGAACGCGCTGGAGGCGGGAAATGTCGATGCGGCCGTTGCGGTGATCAAAAGGCATATCGTGCGAATCTCGGACAATGTCACCAAAATTATTCAACCATAAAAATCAGCCGTAAAAAATAGATTACACGAAGTGCGCTTTGGGCGCAAAGGGGGTGATTCATGGTTTCGAACCGCGGGTAAACAATGAAATAGACGGGAATGATGGGATGAGAAGGACTTCGTTTTTGCTTTTAATGTAAAAATTAAACAAAAGAGTTAAAAAATTAAAAGGAGTGCTTGGAATGCCATTGATTCAAAGGGACGGTTATCAGTTGATTACGACAGCAAAAGCGGGTGTTTCTTCGCTGCCGACATCGCAAGGGGCGCTTGTGGGCCGCCTGGTGCTCACCTCCGGCCACGGACCGTTGAGTCCCGGGAGCGCCGAAGTGAAAGCCAAAACATTTCGCGAGCAAGTCAAACAGACCGTTGAAAACATTGAAAACGTTCTGAAAGAGGCCGGGTCGGATCTGGGAAACATCGTAAGAATGCAAGTATTTTTAAGAAATTTCGAGGATTTTGATGAATTTAACAAAGTGTACGCCGAGCTGATGCCCCGTCCGCTTCCCCCGCGCGCTTGCGTCATCGCCGATCTGGTGCGGAAGGACATCGATGTGGAAATGATTGCCGACGCCGTCGTGCCGCAAAAATAAAAACAGGACCATACTATACAAAGGGAGATGTTTCATCATGCCGTTGGATCAAAGAGACGGGTACCATTTAATCACAACTCAAAGCGCGGGCGTTTCGTCGTTCCCGACATCGCAGGGAGCTCTCGTTGACAATATGATTTTGACGTCCGGCCATGGCCCGCTCAGCCCCGGCAGCGCCGAGGTGAAAGCCAAAACGTTCCGCGAGCAGGTCAAGCAGACGATCGAGAACATTGAAAGCGTTTTGAAGGAAGCCGGGTCGAGCCTGGAGCATATCGTCAGGATGCAGATTTTTTTAAGGAATTTCGAGGATTTCGATGAATTTAACAAGGTGTACGCCGAGCTGATGCCTCGCCCGCTTCCCCCGCGTGCGTGCGTCATCGCCAACCTGGTGCGGAAGGATATCGACGTGGAGATGATCGCGAATGCGGTCGTGCCGAGCGGGGAAGGGAGAGCTTGAACCATGGCAGAACATCAAGGAGCGCTTGCCTCCAAACGCCGTCTGGGCATGTTTGTTTCCATCCCTCATCCGTCTACGGTTGAAGTGGCGGCTTTGCTGGGGTTTTCATTCGTCATACTGGACAACGAACAGGTGGTCACGGACGAAACGACCTTCCGCTCCATGATTTTGGCGGCGGAGAAGCATCATATCGAGCCGTATGTCCGGCTCGGGCACGCGTCGCCGGATCGCGTCATGGCCTTTCTCGGCATGGGCGTGAAGGGCATCCTGGTCCCCGGGCTGAAAACGGTCGACGAGGTGAAGGCCGCCGTCCGGCTGGCCAAATATCCGCCGGCCGGGGACCGCGGACTCGGGCACACGCCCGCCACCTCGTTCGGGTTAACCGCAGGCTGGAACGAACTGATTCCGAAGATCAACGCTTCGGTGAAAGTCCATGTCATTCTGGAAACCCGGGAGCTTTTGGAGCAGGTGGAGCAATTGGCCGAAGTGCCGGGAGTCGACGCCATCGATATCGGCTTCCTGGACCTTTCCGCGGCGCTCGGAACGCCGTGCGATCTGAAATCCGAAGCGATGCAGCGCGCGATCAGCCGGATTATCAAGGCGGGCCAATCCGCCCATGTTTCGATCAATTGCGCCAGTTCTTCCGTCGAAGGGACGCGGCAATTTTTTGAACAGGGAGTGGAAGGCATTATTCTGGATTCCTCATTCTTAATTGGGGCAGGCGCGAAGTCTTTCCTGCAACTGCTCGACAAGGAGAAATGAACGATGCGTTTAATCCTTAACCCCGATACGGCAAAGGCGCTGCTTGGCTTCGTGCCGAAAGAGCGCCTGCTTTTCCCCAACCTGGCTTTGGATGCCCGCCATGTGTCCACGCCCCCGATCGTCGAAACGAACGACGGCAAGCACTTGCTGTTCGTCGAGGAAATCGAACGGGGGAGCATCCCCGGGGCCAAGCTTTCACCGGATATTACGCCGGTGTATTACGCTCCCTATTTCAGTTGGGAGCGGCCCAAACCGCAGGTGCCGGGGAAGGTGGAGGAAGCGATATTGTCCGCTGCGGAAGGCGGGCCGCTGGAATGCGACGCGTACGTGACGGCGGGGCTTGCGCTGGATACCGGCGCCCGTTTGAGCGAGGGCGCCGACAATCCGTGGGAAGGCGGCCATTGGCGCTTGCGCAGCGTAACGCAAGACGGCGTGCTGGAGCGATTCGCGCGCTCCGGCCGCACCGTTCGGCCATTGGCCGAACGGGCCCTGGACCGCGATCCGGACGCGCAGTCCTTTCTGGAGCTGTTCGACGCCGGGGCGTCGCAGGAGAGGTATCATTCGTTGGACCGCTTGCTCGACCGGCACGATGCGGAGGTTTTGCTGGTGACTTCGTCGCTCAATATGCAGGATATCGCCGGCATTCCCGCGATTCATCCGGCGTCGTTGCCGATCGTGGTCTACATCAAAGGCCGGCGGGAAATCCATGTGCTGGAAAGAACGGAAGACGAAGGCGGCCGCGCGCTGCGGGACCTGTTCGCCTCACTGCGCAAGCGGGGAGCGGGCGTCGCCGTCGAGGATCAGGACGCGACGGTCGGGCAACTGAAAGCCTTGGGGTTGGACAAGGAGCTGCCCTCCTTGCGCCGATTGTCCCGCGAACTGCGAACCTGGAGGGACGAGTTGAGCAAGCTCGACGTTCCCTACTACGTGCTGGCGGCCAAAATAACCACCATGGCGGTGGAATCCACGCTGGCCCAACTTGACGGCACCATTCAACGCGGCGGAAAGATGACCGAAACGGAGATCGCAAAGCTGCTGGAACAGGAGTACGATCGTTTTTTCAACAAGCTGGCCGTCGGCTTCGACGGTTTTGTCAAAACCGCGCATCTGAACATTCACGCGGGATCCCGCACGAAGGTGCCCTCCCTGCCGACAGCGTATCCCGTCGGCCCGGGCGAATCCTCGCTGAAGATCGATTCGGGCGTGTTCCTGGTGGAGAGCGGCGGCTTCATTCGCGCCGCGACGGATATGGGCCGGACGTTGGTCTACGGGAAGGAAGGCCGCGAGCTGTATGCGTGCCTGCATGACGCCGTGACCGGGGCGGCCGTTCCCCAATGCCGCAGCCAGGCCACCGGCCGCGAAGTGTTCTACGCCGCGACGCGGGGGCTTGACGCGCAGAAGGAGCGGTTGCTCGCGACCGGTCTTGCCCCCGACGCGGCGACCTACACGGACGCGTATGACCGGTATGTCGGCCACGTGGTCGGCAAGCAGAGGTTTGTCAATACCGTGTTTGTCCGGCAATCGGACTACGCGTTGCAAACCGGGATTTCCGGGGCCATCGAGATTCCCTGGGCATTCGATCGCTACGGTTTGCAGTACGAAGATATGTTTATCGTTCATCCGGACAAGGGATTGAATTTGACCAAGCATCACCCGTTTCCTTCATGATTATGAAAAGGCTTCCAAGAAAAACAAAAGGGGATGAAAGACCATGACGAAGAAAAGCTTCAGCGCCTTGCTCATTGTGATTCTGATGCTGTTTATCACCGCGTGCGGCCCGAACAAGGGGGGCGACAAAGAGCCGGACGCAAGCGCGGACGGGTCGAAGGACGCGCCCAAGAAAGAGTATTTCATCAAGTTTTCGACGAACACTTCGGACGCGCATCCGTTGGGGCAGGGGGCATTGAAATTCAAAGAATTGATTGAAGAACGCACGGATGGGCAAATTAAAGTGCAGATTTACCCCAGCTTGCAGCTCGGATCGCTGCGCGAGCAAATCGAGCAGGTTCAATTGGGAAGCGTGGAGATCACGATGGCCGCTTTGGCGACCATGACGAACTTCGTCGAGGATGTGCAGATCATCGTTTTCCCGTTTCTCTGGCCCGATGAAGACAAGATGTGGGACATCCTGAACGGGGAGATCGGCGACGCGGTTTACGCCAATATGAAAAACGAAGGAATGATCGGGTTCGGCACGTGGCCGAACGGCTTCATGCAAATGACCAGCAAGAGCAAGCCGATCCAATCCACCGACGATTTGAAAGGGTTCAAAATGAGGGTCATTCCCGCCCCGCTGCTGATTGCGCAATATGAGGCGTGGGGAGCCAACCCGGTGCCGATCGATTTCAGCGAGGTGTACACCTCCTTGCAGCAAGGCGTCGTCGACGGCCAGGAAAATCCGCTGACCACCATCAGCGATCAGAAGTATGTCGAGGTCCAGGATTACTTGACATTGACCAATCATTCCTACCAGGCGTCCATTTTTACAGTGAATAAAAAGTGGTTTGACAGCCTGCCCGCCGATTTGCAGCAAATTTTTAAAGAATCGGAGAAGGAAGCGCGCTTGTTCGCCATCGAAAAAAGCAAAGAGTTGAATCAGCAAATTTTGGACGATATGGAGAAGAGCGGGTCGATCAAGATCAACGAGCTTTCCGCGGAAGCATCCAGGAAATTCGAAGAGCTTTCCAAGCCGCTGCACGCCTCGTTCAGCAAAACCGATTACCAGAAGGAACTGCTGCAAAAAGTGTACAAAGCGATTGAAGAGGCCAAGTAGCGGGACGCGTTCACACGTTCATATGGAAAAGGGGCTGCAACGGCCGATATCCGATAGGGGCCGTTGCCCCTTTCCACCATTTACATTTCCTCAAGTTAGAAGACAGGAGGAATAATCATAAATGAAAATACTCGACAGAATGGAAGAAGCTTTCATCGCGAGCGCGTTGCTTGTTTCCGCGATCATCGTCACCTTGAACGTCATACTGCGCTGGATGAACCTGGGGACGTCCTGGTCCGAGGAATTGGTCCGGTATTTGCTGATCGCCCTGACCTTCATCGGCATGAGCGCATGCGCGAAACGCAGCGAGCATATCAGCGTGGATTTGGTGCCCCAGTTGTCGAAAGGCCGATTTAAAGTGGTCGTTCACTTGATCATATACGTCATTGCGCTCGTCTTTAGCGTGTTGTTCGCATGGTACGGGTTCAAGCTGGCCAATTCCATTTTGCATACGGCGCAGTTGACGCCGGCGCTCGGCATTCCAATGTATATCATCTATGCGATTATGCCGGTGGGCGGGGCCCTGACGGTGTTGCGTTACGTGCAAAATATCATTGCGCTGTTCAGAACGCCGACCGCCGTCCTGACTGAAACCCGGAAAGGCGGTTTGTGATGATCACGGTAGTCATTATTTTGCTTTTCGCCGTATTGTTTCTGGGAGCGCCGATTTTTATCGCTTTGAGCCTGGCCACTTTCGCCGGCATCATGATCTTTACCGATATTTCTCCCGAGATCGTCATACAGCGCACGTTTGGCGGCATCGACAAGTTTGTTTTGCTGTGCCTGCCTCTGTACATTCTGGGGGCCAACGCCATGGACGTCGGCGGCTTGGCCAAGCGCCTGATTCGATGGTGCAAGGTGCTCATCGGGCATTTTAGCGGCGGTCTGGCGATGACTGCCCAGGTGGCGGCCATGTTTTTCGGCGCCCTTTCCGGGTCCAGCCCGGCAACCGTCATTGCGATCGGGCGCATTTTGTACCCGGAGCTGCTGCGGCAGGGGTACAGCAAAACGTTTTCCAGCGGGCTGATCATTCAATCCGGCGCCGCCTCGCTGCTGATTCCTCCCAGCATCACGCTGATTCTGTTCGCGTTCGCCACCAACACCTCGATCGGCGCGCTGTATGCGGCCGGCTTGGGGGCGGGTATTTTCTTCGGCCTGGTCACGCTCGGGTACATCATGTATTATTCCGCAAAGAAAAATTACACCAAGGAAGCCAGAGCGACGAAAAAAGAGTTTGTCGAAGCGACGAAGGACGCCGTCTGGTCGCTGTTCGTGCCGGTAATCATCATCGGGGGCATCTTCTCGGGGCTGTTCACCGTGACCGAGGCGGCCGGCGTGGCCGCCGTCTATGCGATTGCGATCGGCGCGTTTGTATATAAAGAGATTACCTGGAAAAAGCTTTACGACCTTTGTCTGTCGTCGGCGATGACCACGGCGCAGATCATGATTATTATCGCGGGGGCTTCGGCGATCGCCTGGATTCTGACGGTCGGGCAAGTCCCGCAGGAAATGGCGATGTTCCTGACGGAGAACTTCCATTCCTCCTGGACCTTCCTGCTGTTTCTCAACCTGTTCCTGCTGGTGATAGGGATGTTCCTGGATGCGTCGATCGCCCTGATCGTTATCGCTCCGCTGATTTTGTCATCCGCCGTCGCGCTCGGGATCGATCCGATTCACTTGGGGATTGTCATGGTTCTGAATCTGGCGATCGGCACGTTTACACCCCCGTTCGGGTTGAACATTTTTGTGAGCCACAGCATCACCAAACTGAGCGTGATGGAAATTCTTCCGGGACTTTTGAAATTTATTTGGATTTCGTTGGCGGCCCTGATCTTCGTCACGTATATTCCGTGGATATCCTTGTTTCTTCCAAGATTGCTGGGATATTAGAGAACGTGTTCAAAATCGTGAAAAAACCGCTAAATATCATCTATTTCACGATTTCAACAGCGACCGGAGGCACACCTCTTTCTCCGTAGCGTCCTACTTTTTGAACACGCTCTTAAAAAGTTTTCCGCCCACAACGTTCCGATTTCCTGTATGATAGAAGTTGGAACTTGGATCAAGGATCATCCTGGTTTCATTCGCCTCGGCGACTGCTGAAAAGCTATCTCAACCACAGGGAGGAAAAACAGAAATGAGGCTTTTTACCTTTGTTAAAGATGGAGAAGCGCGATGGGGCGTGCAGACGGCCAAGGGCGCGCTCGACGTATCCGCGGCGCTGCGGTCCGCGCCGGACGATCGGGTGCCGCAAACGATCATGCAGGTGATCGAAGCGGGCCAACCGGCCGTCGCCGCCGTTCAAAACTATGCGGCCAAGCTGGAAAGCGCGGGCTCGATCGGCAGCTATCTGCTCGACGAATCGGCATTGACGTGGGGCCCTTGCGTTCCCGAACCGGGCAAGATCATCTGCATCGGCCTGAATTACCGCAAGCATGCGGAGGAAACCAACGCGCCGATCCCGGAATATCCGATTCTCTTTAACAAATTCAACAATACGCTGACCGGCCACTTGCAGGATATCGCGATTCCGAGAGTGACGCAAAAGATGGACTATGAAGCGGAGCTCACCATCGTAATCGGCAAAAAGGCCAAAAATGTGGCGAAGGAGCAAGCGCTCGATCACGTGTTCGGTTATACGGTGGTCAACGATCTGTCGGCGAGGGATTTGCAGCTTCGGACCGGGCAATGGCTGCTCGGCAAAAGCTGCGACGATTTCAGCCCGCTCGGGCCTTATTTGGTCACGGCGGATGAAGTGGGCAATCCCAATCAGTTGAAGATCGGCGCGACCGTGAACGGAGAGGTGCGGCAAAACTCCAACACGGCGGATATGATCTTCTCCTGCGCGGAAATCGTCAGCTATATTTCGCAGCATATGACGCTGTCGCCCGGCGATATCATCCTGACGGGCACGCCGGAGGGCGTGGTGCTCGGCTATCCGCCGGAAAAGCAGCACTACTTGAAGCCCGGCGATGAAGTGACGATTGAGATCGAAAAACTGGGTTCGTTAACGAACCGTTTCGTGGCCGACACGGAGTAATCCGTTCGCAAAGGGTTGGGCTCGCCTTGAGGGGCCGGGCTCCATATGGACAAGCAAACCTCCGGAACCGCCGCTCGGGCGGGGCTGGAAGTTGTTTTTTTCGGTGGATGGACCATTCCCATAAAATAGAATATAGTAATAGAAGTAAGGTGAAAAAAGCGGCGTGAGTGTGGGGGATGGGTTGGAGAAACGCGAATGGCCGCCTTTGCCCGCGATCGGAAACCCGTGCCCCATCTTGGAGCCGTCTGTTTTTCACCACACTTCCAGAAGGCAGCAGATATTGAAGACAAGCTGATATGGGAATGGAGAGGAGGCTTCGGCGGTGAACCGGATCTGGGAAGGCAACCATATGTTTATTTGGCAACTGGAACATATCTATAGCGGGGACATCCGCAAGATGATCGACAAAGCGAAGGAACTGGGGTACACCGGCGTTCTGATCAAATTTGCCGACGGCAGCCTGGCCGGCGATGCGAAGAGCCGGCGGTATATGGAGCGGTTCAAGGCGGCCGCGCCGCTGTTCAAAGCGGCGGGACTGGTGGTCGGAGGCTGGATCTATCAATATTTGACCGATGTCCAGGGCGAGGTGGATGCTTGCACGCAGGCGCTTGAACATGGGGCCGATTGGCTCGTTCTGGACGGCGAGGCCGAAATCGCCGGCAAGAACGCGCAAGTGGCCGATTTCGGCCAACGGCTGCGAAGCCGCCATCCGCAGGCGGCGGTCGGGTTTTCCTCCTTCCCCGTTTACGAATACCATCGGGACGTTCCGTACCGCGAATACGCCGCTTTCTGCAACGTCATGATGCCGCAGGTATACTGGGCGGCGATCGGATGGGACGTAAGCAAAACGATGAATACCACGCTGGAGCAGTATCGCCAATTCGGGCTTCCGGTGGCGCCGACCGGCCAGTGCTATGACGCGGCCGCCCCGGCGGACATTTCGCGGTTTATCGAATTGAGCCGCCGGGCGGGGCTGGACGGCGTGTCGTGGTGGACGTGGCAGGAAGCCGACGAAGCGCAGCTTCAGGCGACGAAAACGGATGCGTTCAGGAAAGGAGGCGTTCCATTGACGAAGTTTCCCGACGTGGAGGCCGGGCGCTGGAGCGAGCAGGCGATTCGCGATGTGTCGGAACGGGGAATCATGGTCGGCTATGCGGATGGAACCTTTCGGCCGGAACAGCCGGTAACACGGGAGGAATTGGCCTTTGCTCTGGCCCGGCTGCTGGCGGACAAGCCGAAATCGTGATTTCGGCCGCTCGGCCGTTGTTCCGGCGGCGCTACTCCTTTAAAAGATCGCGGTAGGCGCTGTAATCGATCTGTTTTCTCTCCAGAAACGAAACCAGGCTCTTGTAATCGCGCTTGGGAGTGGCGAGAATGTAGCCCCGGATGCAGTGATCGCGCGTCACTTCGGACGCTTTGCTTTCCAGCGCGACCTGCCCGATCTTGGCCGCGATCGAGTGGCGGGCGATGTCCCGGAACGGGGTGGGAACCGGGTGTACCAGTTCCTCCAGAAAAGCTTTGCTTTCGTCGGTCCACAGGTGCCTGCTGGCGTCGACGTAGTGATTTTGCCAATCCAGCTTGGATTTTCCATCCTTCATGGGCAGCACCTTGAGAAATTTTCGAAACATGAAATATCCGCCGACGGATATGAAGAAAATCAGGACAAATACCCAAAAAAACATGAACCATGAAAGCCACGCAGGCATCGTTCATTCACCTCGCCCGTCCGATTCTTTTTCCTATTATAACCGATGCGGCGAAATAATTCAGTATTTCTGGATTTATTCGCTCAATCACTGTAAAATATATAGATCAAAGCCGTAAGGGAGAGAATGACGAGATGCTGAAAATAGGGTCCCATGTTTCATTTTCGGACAAAGGCTTGCTGAATGCGGCCAACGAAGCCGTGACCTACGGTTCGAGCACATTCATGATCTATACGGGAGCGCCGCAGAACACCAAGCGCAAACCGATCGAAGAGCAATATATCGACGAAGGCAAAGAAGTGATGAAGCAGCACGAGATTCAGGAAATTGTCGTTCATGCTCCGTACATTATCAATCTCGGTTCATATAAACGCAACACCTTTCAATTGGGCATCGATTTTCTGATCGAGGAAATAAAGCGCACCGATTACATCGGCGTGAAGCATATCGTGCTGCATCCGGGCGCGTATACCGAGAAAGATCCGGAATACGGCATCGGCCGCATTGCCGAAGGCCTGAATGAAGTGCTGTCCGGCACGAAGCAGACCGACGTGAAGATCGCGCTGGAAACGATGGCGGGCAAAGGCACGGAAATCGGCAGAAGCTTCGAGGAGATCGCCGCCATTATGGACAAGGTGCATGACAATGAACGGCTGTCGGTGTGCATGGACACCTGCCACATTCACGATGCCGGGTACGACATTGTCCGCGACTTCGACGGGGTGATCGACTCGTTCGATCGCACGGTCGGGCTGGACAGGCTGGCGATCCTGCATCTGAACGACAGCAAAAACCCGCGCGGCGCGGGCAAGGACCGCCATGCCCCGGTGGGGTCCGGGTGGATCGGCTTTGACGCGATGCGGTATATCGCCCATCATCCTTCGCTGAAGGATCGCCCGATGATTCTGGAAACGCCCTGGATCGGCAAGGACAAGAAGGTGCAGCGGCCGATGTACGAAGCCGAAATCGCCCTGTTGAGCGGAAACGCCGACAAGCGGTTCGGGGACGAATTTTTGGAGCAGTTGGAAAGGTTGAGCCATTACCTTGGCAAGCAATCGATCGATCGCCGCGCGTTCATTCTGGAAGCGTGGGAAACGCTGAAAAGCGACGCCAAGGCGAGAAAAGCCGACCCGCGCGAGCCGATGGAGCGGCTTTACGATCTGGTGGTCGAAGGCCGGGTGTTCCCCGATTTAAGCGAGGAGCAGATCAACCATCGGATTACCGCCTGGTTCGCCGGCATGCCTTTATCTTAGAAGCGCGGTGAAGGGGTGCTGCGAAAAAATAGGCGGCCCCGGAAAGTGCGGCGTGACGAACAGCAGGCAGCTTCGGAGGCGCGGCGAACAACGGGCAGCCCCGGAGATGTGACGAACAACAGGCAGATCCGGAAGTGTGACGAACAAACAGGCAGCCCCGGAGGCGTGACGACAAGGCGATCGGAAACCGAAACCCGAGTGCGGAGCCGCCTGTTTTTCATCGTGCTTTTGGCGGATCCGGCCTTGAAAAATGGAAGGAGAGTCGTTCATGATGACCGATAAGTCGGCCGAGCTTTACCGCAATCGGGCCCGCATGCTGATATCCTGTCCGGACCAGCCGGGCATCGTTGCCGCGGTGTCCCGGTTTTTGTTCGATCATCGGGCCAATATCGTGCAATCGGATCAATATACGATGGACCCGCAGGGCGGGATGTTTTTTATCCGCGTCGAATTTGATTTGGACGAGTTGGATCGGCGCTTGCCTGCGTTGGAATCCGATTTTCAGGCGGTGGCGGAATCGTTTCGCATGGATTGGAAAATTTACAGCGCCAGCCGCAAGAAGCGTATGGCGGTCTTTGTGTCGAAGGAGGACCACTGCTTGACGGAGCTGCTGTGGCGGTGGAAATCCGGAGATTTGAACGTGGACATCGCGATGGTGATCAGCAATCATCCCGATCTGAAAGAGCTGGTGGAGTCGTTCGGCATCGCCTACCATCACATTCCCGTCGCCAAGGAAAATAAAGCGGAGGCGGAACGGGAGCAGCGTCGGGTTATCGGCGACCGGGTGGATTTTATTGTGCTGGCGCGCTATATGCAGATCGTTTCCCCGGACTTTCTGATCCATTATCGCAACCGCGTGATCAATATCCACCATTCCTTCCTGCCCGCGTTTGTCGGGGGGAAGCCGTATACCCAGGCTTTTGACAGGGGCGTTAAGATCATCGGCGCGACCGCGCATTATGTCACGGAGGTGCTGGACGGCGGGCCGATTATCGAGCAGGACGTCCAGCGCGTCAGCCACCGGGACGACGTCGATCATCTGAAACGGATCGGGCGCCACATCGAGCGGATCGTGCTGGCCCGCGCCGTTTCGTGGCATGTGGAGGACCGGATTTTGGTGCATCAGAACAAAACGGTCGTGTTCAATTAACCGTCTGTTAGCCGCTCAATTAACCGTCCAATACCGTTCGGGCCGTCACTCAAGCCGAAAAGCGCGCTCGTCTGCAAAGGGATGCCGCCTTCCCGGCGCGATTGTCTTTTGCCCGACAAGCCGGACGGCGATGGAACGATATCTCGCTTTCACGGGGCTGCGGTCTGGAAATGCTTCGACTGTAATGGTACAATAATGCAATCAACGGCAATGTATAGGAGGAGTCATATTATGAAATTGACAGAAAAGTCAATCGAACAACTGGCCATTGACACGATCCGCACCTTGTCCATCGACGCGGTGGAGAAGGCCAATTCCGGCCATCCCGGGATGCCGATGGGGGCGGCCCCGATGGCTTACGAACTGTGGACGCGGTTTATGAACCATAATCCGTCAAACCCGCATTGGATCAATCGCGACCGGTTTGTTCTGTCCGCGGGTCACGGTTCCATGCTGCTGTATAGCTTGCTTCATTTGTGCGGATACGACCTGCCGCTGGAAGAGCTGAAGCAGTTTCGCCAGTGGGGCAGCAAAACTCCGGGCCATCCCGAATTCGGGCATACGGCGGGCGTGGATGCCACCACCGGGCCGCTGGGCCAGGGGATCGGCATGGCGGTGGGCATGGCGATGGCTGAAGCCCATCTTGGCGCGGTCTACAACAAGGATCAATTTCCGCTCATCGATCATTATACATACGGCATTTGCGGAGACGGCGATTTGATGGAAGGCATCTCGGGCGAAGCCGCTTCGCTGGCGGGCCACCTGAAACTGGGCAAGCTGATCTTATTGTATGATTCCAACGATATTTCGCTGGACGGAGAACTGAATCTGTCTTTTTCTGAAAATGTGCAAACCCGTTTCCAAGGCTATGGCTGGCAAACCCTGAAGGTAGAAGACGGAAACGATTTGAAGCAAATCCATGCGGCGATTGACGAAGCGCGCAGGGAGCTGTCCAGGCCGACGCTGATCGAAGTGAAGACGGTGATCGGTTACGGCAGCCCGAACAAAGGCGGCAAAGGCGGCCATGCCGGACCGCACGGCTCGCCGCTGGGCAAGGAAGAAACGCTGCTGACCAAGCGGTATTACGGCTGGCCGGAGGAGCCCGCTTTTCTGGTGCCTGATGGAGTAAGGGAGCATTTCTCCGAGCGGATGGAGCAGGGGCGGCGGAAGGAAGCGGAATGGAATGAAATGCTGGTCCGTTATCGGCAAGCGTATGCCGAACTGGGCGAGCAATTCGATCAGGCGGTGAGCGGCCAACTTCCCTCGGGATGGGATAGCGAGCTTCCGCGCTATGCCCCTGACGACAAAGCTGTGGCCACGCGCAAAGCGTCCGGCGACGCGCTGAACGCGATCGCGCGGAAAGTGCCTTCGCTGCTCGGAGGGTCCGCCGATCTTGAATCATCGACGAATACCCACTTGAAGGATTTGCCGATATTGCGCGCAGACAGCTACGGCGGACGCAATGTTTACTTTGGCGTCCGGGAATTCGGGATGGGCGCTGCGATGAACGGCATGATGCTGCACGGCGGCGTCCGGGTATACGGAGGCACGTTCTTCGTCTTTTCCGACTACCTGCGGCCTTCGATCCGCCTCGCTGCGATTATGAAGCTGCCCGTGATCTATGTGTTCACGCACGACAGCATCGGCGTGGGCGAAGACGGCCCCACGCACGAGCCGATCGAGCAGCTTGCGGCGCTGCGCGTCATCCCCGGCATCACCGTGTTCCGCCCGGCGGACGGCAATGAAGCGAGCGCGGCTTGGAGAGCGGCCGTTCGGAACGCGGAAGGCCCTTGCGCGCTGGTGTTGACGCGCCAGAATCTTCCGATTCTCCCGGGGACGCGCGAGTTGGCGGACAGCGGCCTGGAGAAAGGGGCCTATGTTCTGTCCGACGCGGCGGACGGGAAACCGCAAGCGCAAATCATTGCGACTGGTTCGGAAGTGCAATGGGCCATTGGCGCCCAGAAGCAACTGGCCGAAGAGGGAATTCAGACGCGGGTCGTCAGCATGCCGAGCTGGGAGCGGTTCGAGCGCCAGCCGCAGAGCTACAAGGATTCCGTGATTCTCCCCGGAGTAAAGGCGCGCGTGGCCGTGGAAATGGGTTCCCCGATCGGTTGGGAACGGTACGTCGGGGACGGGGGAGCCGTTATCGGCATATCCCGGTTTGGCGCTTCCGCACCCGGTCCGAAAGTGATCGAGGAATATGGATTTTCATCCAAGCATGTGGCCGATAAAGTGAAGGAACTTTTAAAATGAAGTGAATAAAGCGGCGCGGGGGCTGAGCATCCGTTCTCAGCCCTGATTCCCGGCCATTGGCCGTCGGCGTTTTGGGGCGGATCGATGCCAATACCTGCAAAAGTGCATCTATTTACGGTCTGTTTCGGGCGTTGGGGGAAAATTACTGCGAAAATGCAGGTATTTTCCGCTTAATCCTCCGTTTACGGCGACGGGCCTTGAAATACCTGCATATTTGCAGTAATTTCCTCAGACGTATCGCCCACGGCGAAAATAGATGCACTTTTGCAGGAATTTTAACCTGGAAGGTTAAAATGGTGCCCTCGCTTTCGGATCGAGCTGTGTCTGAGCTTGCGCGGTCGATTCGCGGTCCGGCGCCGCCCACCTTGATGCTCTGCCCGGCGCATGGGCCGATCTCCGATGCTTTGCCCGGCGCGTGGGCCGATCTCCGATGCTTTGCCC
>CAYYCV010000029.1:0-19451 GCA_964470405.1 uncultured Caryophanales bacterium | reverse complement strand
ATGCTCTGCCCGGCGCGTGGGCCGATCTCCGATGCTCTGCCCGGCGCGTGGGCCGGTCTCGATGCCCGGCCGGGCGCGGTGCCCCGCCTTCGGTGCGCGGCCCCGCCCGCTTTTCACCACCCTTTTAAAATAAGGATGGTCTTGCAACACGAAAAAGACCCGAATATCGTTTGGATTTTTCGGGTCTTTCTTCTTGCTTGCGGGTTATCCTTGTATTTTTTGGGCGGCGTGGATTTTTTGCTGAATATAGCTTTCCAGCTTGAGCCTCGTGTAAGGGGGGAGGCCGGAGAGCAGACAGCCGTAATGGAACAAGTCGTCCTTGGCTTCAATGCGTATAATTTTGCCGGTGACGGGGGGCAATTCCGCGTCCTTCGGAAAGTAAATGACGACGAACATGTCCTGAGCCAGCGGGGACCGGGATGTGATTTGCAGCCCTGAATCGGATAAGTCGTTCATGGTTCCTTCGATAATCTGGCCGGCAAAGGAGCCTTCGCGATTCCATTGGTACACCGAAAGCTGCAATTGGATGCCCATGGGGATGCGCGTGCTTTTTCGCCGCTCGGCGCCGGACGATCGCCGGTCGGTGTCCGGCCTCGTCTTCGGGCTTCTGGCGATCCGCTGTTTCTGCCAGTTTTCGTAGCATTTGATCACCGCCGAGAAGTCCTGGTCGCCCCAGCCGTTGTTGTTGGAAATTTGGTACGCTTCCTGCGCGGCGTGCATCATCGGCACAACCAGATTTTGCTGCTGCGCCAGTTGCGCGGACAGATTCAAATCCTTCAGCATCAATTTCAATGAAAATTGATTGGTGAAATCGTGGTCGAGCAGCTTGTCGCTTTTCAACTCGGCAATGCGGCTTCCGGCTGCGCAGTTGAGCGCAATCTCCATGAACTGCTCGATGTTCAGGTCGGATTTGGCGGCCATGCTCATTCCTTCGCACAGGGACAGCAGGTTGATGGCCAGCATGGCGTTGATGGCCAGCTTGGTTTGGGAGCCCGAACCGGAGGGGCCCATATGAAATATTTTTTCGCCTAACGCTTGAAAGACGTCGATATGTTCTTCCATTGCGGCTTTGCGTCCGCCGACCATGAATACGAGCGTGCCCCGCTCCGCGGCCGGCTTGCTGCCGGACACCGGCGCATCCAGGTAATCCATGTAATGCCCGGCGAATTCGCGCTGGAGCCGCCTGCTTAAATCGGGTGAGACGGTGCTGCAATCGATCAGGGTCAGCCCGGGATGAATGCCGTCCATAATGCCGTTGACCCCGTAGTACACTTCCGTAACGGAACGGTCGTCGCTGAGCATGGTCAGTATGACATCGGACGAGCGGGCGACATCCGCCGGCGTGTACACCACATCCGCCCCCAGAGGCGCCAGATCTTCGGCTTTCTCCGTGGTGCGGTTATAGACGGTCAGTGGATATTTGTGTTTCAGCAGATTCATAGCCATAGGTTTCCCCATGGTTCCCAAGCCGATGAAGCCTACCGTTTTCATCAAAATCACCTCTAGAGAGTATTCTACCATGTCTTGGGAATCCTGTGAATCATAATAGTTTTATATATGAAAACGAGGAGGAGAGATGAAACATGGTCAATTCGTTGCGGTTTGACTACAGCGGAGCATTGAATTTTGTTTCGCGGCATGAGGTGGACTATCTTGCGGCGCCGATCCGTCTGGCGCATGAGCAATTGCATCAGGGAAGCGGGGCGGGAGCGGATTTTCTGGGATGGATCGATCTGCCTCTGCAATATGACAAGGAGGAATTCTCGCGCATCCGCCAGGCCGCGGAGCGCATTCGGGCGAATTCCGACGTGCTGGTCGTGATCGGGATCGGCGGCTCCTACCTGGGCGCGAGGGCGGCGATCGAAATGCTGTCCCATCCTTTCCACAACCTGCTGTCCGGCGACAAGCGGGGGACGCCGCAAATCCATTTTGCCGGAAACCATATCAGCTCGACCTATCTGGCCGGTTTGCTCGAATTGCTGGAGGACAAGGATTTCTCGGTCAACGTCATATCCAAGTCGGGCACGACCACGGAGCCGGCGATCGCGTTCCGGATTTTCCGCGAAGCGCTGGAGCGGAAATACGGCAAGGAAGAAGCGCGCAAGCGGATCTATGCGACCACCGATAAGAAGCAGGGCGCGTTGAAGCAGTTGGCCAACGGCGAAGGGTATGAATCGTTTGTCATCCCCGACGACGTGGGCGGGCGTTATTCGGTCCTGACCGCGGTCGGTCTGCTTCCGATCGCCGTCGCGGGAATCGATATCGACGCCATGATGCAGGGGGCGGCGGATGCGAGGCAGGCTTACGCCGAGCCGGATGCCGCCCAAAACGCGAGCTACCAATATGCGGCGGTACGGAACGCGCTTTACCGCAAAGGGAAGGCGACGGAAATCATGGTCAATTATGAGCCGTCCCTGCATTATTTTTCCGAGTGGTGGAAGCAGCTTTTCGGCGAAAGCGAAGGGAAGGACCACAAGGGCATTTATCCGGCCTCCGTCGATTTTACGACCGATCTTCATTCGATGGGGCAGTTCATTCAGGAAGGCTCGCGCAATCTGTTTGAAACGGTGATTCAGGTGGACGCACCGCGCCGGGAAATCGTGATCGAGCAGGATGCGGAAAACCTCGACGGCTTGAATTTTCTGGCCGGGAAATCGATGGACTTCGTGAACAAAAAAGCGTTTGAAGGAACGATGCTGGCCCACATGGACGGCGGCGTTCCCAACCTGGTCGTGCGCATACCGGAAATTTCCCCGTACTGGTTCGGATATTTGGCTTACTTTTTCGAGAAGGCTTGCGGCGTCAGCGGCTATTTGCTGGGCGTCAATCCGTTCGATCAGCCCGGTGTGGAAGCGTACAAGAAAAACATGTTCGCTTTGCTGGGCAAGCCCGGATACGAGAAAGAAAAAGCGGCGCTGGAAGCGCGGCTGCAAGGATAGACGGACAAACTGCGGAGGATGCGGGATGCGGGAAGCTTTTAAAACGGTGCGGGGGTACGGGGAAGCGGAAGAAGTGATCCGGAAATCGCGGTTTATCGGGCAGGCCCAATCCGTGTCCGATGAGCGGGAAGCGCTGGCTTTCATCGAGGACGTCAGAAGCCGCCACAGCTCGGCCACGCACCACTGCTACGCCTACCGGGCGGGAGACGGCGACCGGTTTCAGAAGCAATCGGACGACGGCGAACCGAGCGGTACGGCGGGGCGGCCGATGATGGAAGTGATCCGACAGCGGGAATTGAGCAACATCGCCGTGGTGGTGACGCGCTATTTCGGCGGGCAAATGCTGGGCGCGGGCGGGCTGATTCGGGCTTATGCCGGCGCCGCCGCGGCCGGGATCGACGCCGCGTCGCCGGTATGGAAAGTGCTTCACCGCGAAATGCTCGTCGAAATCGACTATACGTGGCTCGGCAAATTGGAAAACGAGCTTCGCCACCGTCGGATGACGACGGGGGAAACTCGTTTTGCGGACAAAGTGACGCTGGTTTGTTTTCCGAAAAGCGCCGAGGTGGACGACTTTGTTCGGTGGATGGAGGATCTGACCCAAGGTCAGGCCCGCATCCGCGGCGGAAAAGAAACGTACATGGAGCACGATGCCTTTCCCGATATGTAAAAGTGCGGTGAAAAAAGCGGCTCAGGGGTTGGGCATCGGTTGGAGAAACGACGATCGAAAACCGATGCCCGACCACGGAGCCGCCCGTTGTTCACCGCGCTTTTAAATCAGCCCCCAGCCCAGGTTGGGGGTTTTTGTATGTTTGGGGTTCAGTTTGTGCTTTATGGCAAAGGACACGGTCCATTCGTCGATTTGTTGCTGGTTATATAAAAAAGGTTGGGTAATTTGGGGGATGATTTGTTGGAATTTCAACGCTTTGTCCATGACTTCGGGATCGGAAATCGTGCGATGGGTGGCCAAAATATTGTTTTCCATTTTGGCGATCGAACCGATGGTGCGCACGATGCCTTCGCGGTCGGTTTGGCTCATTCCTTCGGTAAAATAGCTTTCCGCAATGTCGGACAATCCCTGCTGAATCGCCTCGCCGGGCCGGCCGCTTTTGGCGGAATTCCGGAGAACGTCGCTGATGCGTTGGCGCAGCGTGTTGAAATCGTCGGGCTTTTTGAGCAGCAGATCGACGCGAAGAGCGGAAACATAAGGGTTGGCCGTATCGGAAAGAATCGGTTTTGGCCCGGATGATTTCGTCGTCTTGATGTTTGGATTGGACTGCTTGTCGATCTCGCCGATGAACGAAAGCTTTTGAATCGGTTGATTCGAATGAATTCGCAACGTATCCCCCTGCTTTCTTCTCTTTATAAGCTTGTTGCCTATTTTCGACACAAGTGGGATAAATCCTGCTTGATGATAGAAATATTAAAAACGGATTGCCGAAATTATTCGGTAATCCGGTCCAATTTTCCCGTCTCCGGATGGATGACCAGGCCGTGAACCGGTACGTTCGCCGGAAGCAACGGGTGATTGCGGATCACTTCGACGCTTTTCAACACCGATTCCTGCACCCTCTCAAATCCGCACAGCCACTGGGACAAATCGATTCCGGCATTGCGCAAGGTCGATACGATGCCGGGGTTGATGCCGCGCTTCACCGCTTTATTCATCACTTCTTCGGGGTTGAGTCCGGTCATGCCGCAATCGTGATGGCCGATGACGAGCACTTCCTCCGCCTGAAGCTCGTAAATGGACACAATGATGCTGCGCATGACGCTTCCGAACGGATGGGACACGACCGCTCCGGCATTTTTAATCAGCTTGGCGTCGCCGTTCGACAAGTTCAGGGCTTTCGGCAGCAGCTCGATCAGCCTGGTGTCCATGCAGGTCAGGATAACCATGCGCTTGTTGGGGAATTTGTCGGTGCGGTATTGCTCATACTCTTTGTTTTCCACAAACGCGCGATTGTACTCCAGAATTTCCTCCAGCTTTGGCATTGGTTTCTTCCTCCCAAGTTTTATTTTGACGATCCGGCTTATCCCGCAGCGGGGATCAGCCTATTCAATTATAGCTCAATTTTTTATTTTGCAAGCATAAAATTGAACTATTTTTGAAAAAACCGACAGTCCGGGGCGCTTGACCGCGGTAAATAGGCGATATTCCATGGATCGTTGATAAATTACAACTTTCGTTAGTTTTACGAGTAGATATCCACTTCCTTGAGGCGATAAGATAAAACTATAAAAAAACAAGATGGTGAGTAGATGAAACCAGAGAGCCCGATCGCCCTGCAGCTTTCCCCGGAAAGCGGAAAGCCCGCTTCGACGCTGACCCGATTTTTGAGGCAGTGGGATTACCAGATCATGATCATCCCTTCCATGCTGTTCATTATCATATTCAGCTATATCCCTATGTACGGCGTCCTTATTTCCTTTCAGGACTACAACCTGTTCACCGGATTTTGGGAAAGCCCGTGGGTGGGATTCAAGCACTTTCGGATGTTTTTCGAAGCCCCGGAGTTTTGGGACATCATGCGAAACACGTTGGCGATCAGTTTTCTGAAGCTGCTGCTTGGCTTCCCGGCTCCGATTATCCTGGCGCTGATGCTGAATGAGATCAGATTGATGGTGTTCAAGCGGGTGATTCAGACCGTCACCTATATTCCCCACTTTATTTCGTGGGTGGTGGTTTCCGGCATGATCTTCTCCATGCTGTCGGTGGACGGCAGCGGTTTGAACACCCTGTTGATGAAGCTTTCGTGGATCGACGAGCCGATCACCTGGCTGTCGGAGCCGAATTACTTCTGGGGGATCATTGTCACGTCGAATATCTGGAAGGAGATCGGGTTCGGATCGATTGTCTACCTGGCCGCGATCGCCGGCGTCGATCCCAATTTGTACGAGGCGGCCGCGATCGACGGAGCAAGTCGATTCAAACAAATTTTCGTCATTACGATTCCTTCGATTGCGCCGATCATTATTATTTTTCTGATTCTGGCCGTCAGCAACATTTTGAATGCAGGGTTTGAGGATATCATCCTGCTGACGAAGAATCTCAACAACGGGATTGTGATGCCTGTCGCCAATGTCATCGATACGTATGTGTATCAGGAAGGGATCATTTACCAGCGGTATTCCTACGCTACGGCGGCCGGGCTGTTTAAATCGGTGCTCAGCATCCTGGTGTTGATCGTTGCGAATGCCATCGCCAGAAAATTGGGGAAGGCCAGCTTATGGTAAATTCAAATGGCGGAAATGTGGTGGCGGGAAAATGAAGGATAGTTTTGGAGATAAGACGCTGCAAGCCGTAATCTATATTTTCTTGATTCTGCTTGCGTTCCTTACGCTTTATCCGTTTTGGAATTCGCTTGTGATTTCGTTCAATGTCGGTTCGGATACGTCGCTTGGCGGCGTCACCTTCTGGCCGCGGAAGTTTACGCTTGAAAATTACAAGCTGGTGTTTGAGGAGTCGAACATCGTCAACGCCTACATGGTCACCATCGCCCGCACGGTGTTGGGAACCTTGCTGTCGATCTTCTTCACCTCCCTGTTCTCCTACGCCATGTCCAAAAAGGGCATCGTGTTTAAAAAGTTTTATATGATCCTGTGTGTGATTACGCTGTATTTCAGCGGCGGACTGATTCCGTATTTCGTTGTGATTTACGAGCTTCATCTGTATAACACGTTTGCGTTTCTGGTGATCCACGGCATGATCAGCGTGTTCAATATGATTATTTTCCGCACGTTCTTCATGGAACTGCCCGATGGGTTGGAGGAGTCGGCGAGAATCGACGGCAGCAGCAATTTCGGCGTATTTTTCCGCATCGTGCTTCCCGTTTCCGGTCCGGTTTTCGCCACGTTGGCTTTGTTTACCGCCGTGTTTTTGTGGAATGACTGGTTTTTCGCTTCGGTGTTCATCAACAACCCCAAGCTCATTCCGCTGCAGACGCTGCTGATTCAAATCATCAACTCCAATACGGCGCAGACGTTCCTCACCAGCACGCATGCCCAGGAATTGTACCAGAAGAGCATCACGGTGAAATCGATGCAGATGGCGACGATGATGGTGGCCACCCTGCCGATTCTGGCCATTTATCCGTTCCTGCAAAAGCATTTCGTCAAAGGCGTGCTGGTCGGGTCGCTGAAGGAGTAGCGGCCGGCGCCAACGGCCGGCGAACCGCCGGTTGTCGATTGCGGCTATCGGTTATAAGGCAATCTTGTACAGAGCCATCTGGATTGCTTTTAACATAATCCAATTTTTATGAAGGGGAGAAGTTGAGTGAAAACTGGAAAAGCTTTTATGTTTTTGATGGTTTTGATTTTGAGCTTCGGCGTGCTGCTTGCCGCCTGCAGCAGCAAGTCGGACGATACGGCCGGCGCCAACGCGAATCAGGAGGAACAGCCGACGCCCGCCGCCACGGCCGATGCGGATAATACGCCGGCGGCGGACGAAGGCCACGGCGTCAAGCCGGTCGAATTCTCCTTTTATGCCAACTATGATTGGATGACATTGAAGGATTGGGGCGGCCAACCGCAGAGCAAATGGGCGCTTGACAATCTGAAAGTGAACATTACCCCGATTCAGTCCAACGGTACCGCAGCGCAAAAGCTGAATACGATGATCGTCTCCAAGGAGCTGCCGGATGTGATCATGCTGGATCGCGGCAAGGATGTAAAACGCTTGCAGGAAGCGGGGCAACTGGTTGCGCTCGATCCTTATCTGGAAAAGTATCCGGAATATGTCGAACTGGTGGGCGAGCAAACGCTGAACATGCTGAGAAGCGATGACGGCAAGCTGTACCAATTGCCGAACTGGTTCATCAACGGCGATCATGGAAACGGCAACAGCGCCTACCTGGTGGAAAAGAAAATCTACACAGAACTCGGATCGCCGAAGCTGGAAACGCCGGAAGACCTGAAGGCTTATCTTGAATTGGTGAAGCAGAAATATCCCGATGTGATTCCGTTTGACTCCGGCGAAAGCAGGGAAGGCGGCTCGCAAATGCTGAGCATGATCTACACCGCGTTTGGCCCGGATCGGACCAGCGGTTTCGTCAACGACTTGAGCTACCCCGACGGAGATCAACTGAAATCGGTCTATCAAGATCCCGCTTTCCAGGAAGCCGCTCTCTATCTCAGCGATTTGTACAGAGAGGGCCTCGTCTCCAAGGATATGTTCACGCAAACCCGCGACCAGATCATGGAGAAGTTGAAAAATGGAAGAATCGCCGTCTATGCCGCCTATGATTCGGTCGTTGAGGGCGAAGGACGCGAAGCGAACAATACGTTGAAAGCGAAAGACCCGGAGGACGGATACTTTGCCATCTGGCCCTTCCATAAAGCGGATGTGGATAAAAACAAAGTTTATCCCGGCGGATTCTCCAGACTGGGATGGAACGTCAACGTCATCACCACGCACGCGAAAGATCCCGAAGCGATCTTCACTTATTACAAATGGCTTTCCAGTCCCGAAGGGCAAGCGATCTTCTTCTTTGGTCCCCAAGGGTTGTTCTGGGACGAGAAAGACGAGGCCGGCGTGCCGATCCCGAACGACAAATACATCAACCGGGATCAGGCGGAATATGATAAACTCTATATAGGCGAGTGGGATTATGCGGGCAACTCCACGTGGGTGGACAGCTCCAAAGCGAAGCGCGACAGCTTGCTGCCCGCGGAAGCGCAAGACTGGACGACGACGCAGCAGGCCACCGTATCCTTCCCGACTTCAAAGGATATGACCGCGTTCAATGACTACGATCCGTCGCCCAGCTCGGAGGAAGGAATCATTCTGCAACGGGTGAAGGATTTGGGCAAACAGGCCATCCCGCAAATGATCTTCGCCAAGAGTGCGGATGAAGTGAAGAAGATTATCGAGCAAACGGACAATGACACAACAAAGCTGGGCTTTGACAAGGTGCTGCAATACAGGCAAACCAAATGGCAGGATAATCTGAAAAGAATGGCTGAATAACCGCTGTATTTAAAAGTGTGGTGAGAAAAGCAACGGCGCAGGGGTTGGACGTCGGCTGGAGAAACGGTAGTGGTCGCCTTTGTCCGCGGATTTCTTCCTAAAACAGGGTGTAAAATCGGGAAATCTGCGGACAACAGCGATCGGAAGCCGATGTCCAAGCCCGGAGCCGTTCCTTTTCACCACCATTTTAAAAAAGGGATGAGGGGGTGTACATTGCGTATGCCCTTTTCCATCCTGAATGCGTGCCATGAGGGGGATTATGGATGCACAAGGCCGTTTTGGTGGACGATGAATACTTTGATTTGGAAGGGTTGAAGCAGCTCATTCCCTGGCAGGAGATGAGCATCGAAGTCGTTTGTACGGCGAGAAGCTCTTTCGCCGCCCTCGATTTTATTGAAAACCATCCGATCGACCTGTTGATCACGGATATCAAAATGCCGATCATGTCCGGACTCGAGCTGGCCCAAAAGGTGCTGGAGAAGAAGCCGCGGATCAAGGTGGTGTTCATCAGCGGGTATGAGGACTTCCAATACGCCAGACAGGCCATCGCCCTGAATGCAAGCGGTTACGTGCTGAAGCCCGTGGATGACGCGGAACTGATCGAGCTGTTGAAAACGGTGGTCCTGCAAATGGACCTCGGGAGCAAGCGGCAAACGTCGCAGGCGAACCTCGCGATCCTTCAGATGCTGGAAGGCACGCACGATCAGGACAAGATAGCCGATTTGCCGGAGGAATTCGGCTTTGATTTTTCGTCCGGCGCGTACGCCGCGGCGATGATCGAAGTGGACGATGCCGCGGGCAAGCTGCCGGCGATGGGCAGGGAACAGCGGGGAATCGAATTGCAGCAGGTCGTTCTTGCCGTGACCGAATGGATTCGCGATCGCGGGATAGGCTATAGCTGCAAATTATCGGATAACCAGATCGGGTCGATCGTCATGCTGCCTTACGAGGAAGCGGAAGCCCGGCTCGAGGAACTGGTCCGTTTCGTCGAAGAGCATACCGACCGGACGATCACGGCGGGGTTGGGGGGCGCGGTCGCAGCTCCCGAACAGGTTTGGAAGTCGTTTCAGCAGGCCAAAGAGCTACTGGGATATAAAATGTTTATCGGCAAAAACAAGTGCATTACGTCCAAAATGAGCAGGGTGCAGTATGCCAAGGATGCGAAGGACCTGAATCAGATTCTGGGATCGATGTTCAAGGCAATGGTCAATTACGAATTGGTCCGGATTGACGATTGCGTTGAAGATTTATTCGTGCTGATCAAATGCCTCGGGCATAAAATCACCGTCTACAATTTTTCCGTTCATGTGATTTCGATGCTGGACGCCCAACTGAATACGATGAACGAAAGCTTGCAGAGCATATTGGGATGGGAGTTCGAAGCGCTGGATGTCGTGCATCAATTCGAGACGATTGACGATTTGCAGTCCTGGCTGCGGAGATGCCTGTTTGAGATTTCCGAAACGCTCTATATGAAAAGACAAAACAAGAACGGCAAACTGATTCAGGATATTGAACGCTATGTGGATCTCCATCTTTCCGATACGTTGACGTTGAGGGAGGTCGCCAATTACTTCTCGTATTCTCCCAACCATTTGGGCTATTTGTTCAAGGAGCAGGCCGGGGAGCATTTCAGCGATTTTGTGATTCGCAAGCGGCTGGAGAAGGCCCGGGAGCTTTTGCAGCAGCCGGCCTTGAAAATCTATCAGGTGGCCGACCAGGTGGGATACAAAAATTTGACTTATTTCAGCAGGCAATTTAAAGAATATTACGGGACTCCCCCTGGAAATTATCGAAGGCAGAGTTGAGCGCAGGCATGAAACAGCGGCAGCGTCGGTTTTTCCCATTCAGCTATAAGTTGCTCGTTTCCTATTTGTTGCTGGTCATCATCCCGGTGATGGCGATCGGCTTCTATTCGTATACCTCTTTGGTGGAGTCCGAAATGGACCGAACGAAAAACAACTTGCAGGTGACGCTGCAGCAAATCAACGATAATATCAAATACAAGCTGCAGGATATCGAGCGAAGCTCTTTTCAACTTCATTCGGATTCCGTTTTGTCGAAGTACGTGACCAATTATCATACGGAGTGGGAACGGTTTCAAATTTTGAAGCAATACATTTTGCCCAAACTGGAGTCGGCGCTGAATTTGCCGAACAGCACGGTGCTGCTGTCGCTCTATACGCAAAACGAATCGATCAACGAAATATACTACACGGGCAGCGGCGATCCGCTAAAAACGGGCAGGCGGTTTCAAATTTACCATATGAACCGGATTAAAGACGCGGCATGGTTTCGGGATCTGGATTTGGAGTACGATCAAATCGAGTGGAAGCCGGTCGGCAACGACGAGGAGTTCGGCAATATTTCGCTGCTGAGCCCGTTGATCGATTTCGATACCTTAAGCTCTGTCGGGCTGATCCGCATCACCGTGAAACTGAGCGATTTGTTTGAAACGGTGAACTTCAACAAGCTGGGCGGGGAAAGCCATCTGCTGGTTGTGGACCGGCAGGGGCATCCGATCTATTACAGCTCGCAAAATTCGGAAATGGTTTCCGATCTGTTGAAGCAGCAGGACCGGTATTTGACGATCAGCAAAGACATCACCGCCCTTCGCGATCAACTGGTGGCGCTCATTCCGCTGTCCTCCCTGGAAAAGAGCGCGAATCGCGTGCGCAATTTGACGGTGTGGATTTGCTTCATCAGCTTTGTGGTGCTCAGCCTGATCAGCTATTTGATCTCCAAATATTTCTCCAAACGAATCACCAAGCTGATTTATTCGCTCCATGCCTTTCGCGAGGGAAATTTCCGCAAACGGATTCGTTTTCGCAGCAAGGACGAGTTTTCATTGATCGCCGACGCGTTTAACGATATGGCGACGACGATCGAAGGGCTTGTGGAGGAGGTCTATATCAACAAGCTGCAAAAAAAAGAGGATGAATTGAGAATTCTGCAGGCGCAGATCAATCCCCATTTTCTCTACAATTCGCTTTCGTCGATCAGCCGTTTGGCCAAGCTCGGGGAAGCCGACAAGCTGCATCAGATGGTCAGGGGACTGGCCAAATTTTATCGGTTGACGTTGAACAAAGGGGAAATGATCATTTCCATTGCCAACGAGCTGGAGCAAATTCGCGCCTATGTCGACATCCAGAAAATCAAATACGCGGATCAGGTTCAGGTGCATTATGATATCGAACCGGCCATCCTGGGCTACGACACGGTGAAGCTGATCTTCCAGCCTTTCGTTGAAAATGTGCTGGAGCATGCGTGGTACACGGACCGGATTTCCATCAATCTCGTCGGCTACGCGGAGAACGACAGCATTGTTTTCAAGATTATCGATAATGGAATCGGGATGAAGCAGGAAACGCTGGAGCAGATTTTTAATCCGAACGGGAGCAGCATCGGGTACGGCATTCGGAATGTGGACGAACGGATCAAGCTCCAGTTCGGCAGACCCTACGGGGTTCGGCTGTTCAGCGGCATCGGCATCGGGACCACGGTGCAAATTGTGATTCCGCAATATACGTGGGTGAAATCAAACGGTTAAAGCTCAGGGATTTCCTGGAAGCGGTTTGGCTGTCGATCGGTGATCGGCGGGGCTAATCCGCTTTTTTATTTCCGTTTTATTCCATAATATCGCTTCGGCTGCGCCTTTGGAGACGAATGGCCCGAAGTCCGTGCAATAGTGCGCTAAATCGTTGATTAGTTCAATTGAAAATGCGGGGGCAACCGTTTACGGTATAAATACCGGCCTGGAATGAAAGCGCTTCGTTGCATGTTGATTCCGAAAAGCGGGGGGTGTTTTTTAGAAAACCGGTGATCGATTACGGAGCCGTGTAAAGTGTGATGAAAAATGGGCGGCGCAGCGGTTGGACGTCGGTTTCCGATCGCAGTTGTCCGCAGATTCCCCGATTTCGATGCCCAACCGCCGAGCTGTTTTTTTCATCACACTTTCAAACAGCAAGAATGACCCATTAACGAGGAGGAATTTTGTCATGAGACAACGACGATCCAAGAGCATGTCCAAAAAAATATTCTCAATTGCCGCGCTGACACTTGCCTTTACCATGATTCTCAGTTTGGTGAATATCGTGCCGGCCAGCGCGGCCGACCCGTATTTGCTGACATTGAACCGGCCCGCTTACGCCTCAAGCACGGAGGGAAACAATTCCCCCGATTTGGCTTTCGACGGCAATGTCGGCTCGCGGTGGAGCAGCGCGTGGGGCTCGGACCCGCAGTGGATTTACGTCGATCTGGGCGCATCCGCGGCCTTGAATCGGGCGGTACTGCGCTGGGAGGGCGCCTATGCGACGGCCTACCAAATCCAGGTGTCCGACGATGAACTGAACTGGCAAAATATATATTCGACGACGACGGGGGACGGAGGCGTGGACGAGATCACGCTGAACGGGACAGGCCGGTATGTCCGCCTGTATGCGACGGCGCGGAGTCTGGCCCAGTACGGGGTGTCCCTGTTTGAATTTGAGGTGTACGGAACGGGCGGCGTCAATCCTCCGCCGCTGCAGTTGGGGCCAAACGTGGCTTTGAACCGGCCCGTGGTTGCGTCGTCCTACGAGCAGTCGGGCTACCTGGAGCCGGGGTCCACGCTGCCGCAAAACGCCGTGGATGGCAATGCGACAACGCGCTGGTCTTCCAATGCGACGGATAACGAATGGATTTATGTCGATCTGGGCAGCGTCCGCACGTTGGGGCGGGTGATTATCAATTGGGAAGCGGCCGCCGGGAGGACGTACGACGTTCAGGTTTCCAACGACAGCTCCAATTGGACGACCGTGTTCAGGGAACTGCACGGCGACGGCGGAACCTTGAACCTTCCCATCTACGCCAGCGGGCGCTATGTGAGAATGAAAGGCATCAGCAGAGCGACCAGCTTCGGCTATTCGATTTTTGAATTCCAGGTGTACGATTACGTCAACGGCGATCCCAGGCCGACGTATCCGATCGTGAATCCCCCGGCGCCCGCCACGGTGTCGGTAGGACAGGGAAGCTATATCACCAACGATCTGTCCATCGCTCAGCCCAAGTATCCGAACTATAAGGCGGATAACATCACGGCGCCGCTGCCTTCGAACGATTGGTGGCAGTCGATCATGGTCAACAAGCTGGGGAACGGCATCGTCACGCTGCCGCTGAAGTCCAAATATACCCTGCAAGGGCTGAGCGTGCTGACGCCGGGCGCCGGCTACATCAGCGCGGACGGCCGGGCGCAGGAAGCGGCGGGCGGCCCGGATTTGTTCCTGAAAGCCAGCAACATCAATACGTCCGATATGTCGAATCGAATTACCGCTTACGGGGATTGGTCCGCCGATGCCGTATTGAGCGACGGCGCAACCGAAAAGATGAAAACGACCTTCGTCAAAGGCTCGCCGTATCTTTTCTCGCAATTCAGCGATCCCAACACGCCCGAGCTGTACTTGCCGACCGCCGTTCGATTTTTCGACGACAACAACAATACGATTCTGACCGCGGATGGCACGTCGGTGACCGCCGATCATATCGGGCTGGAAATCACGAATTCCAACGGAGCGCCGACGCCCGCCACGGTGACGAGACATTACGGCGTCTTCGCCCCGGCCGGAACGGTATTTCAAAAAGTGGGCGCGAAGGTCAAAATCAAATTGGGCGGGGGACAGCATTATTTGTCTCTGGCCGCCATTCCGGCTCCGGCCAATCTGAATTATTTTTACCAGCATGCGTACGCATTTGTCACCGGCACAAGTGTGACTTACAACTTTAACGAATCCACCTCGGACGTCACGACCAACTTCCAGATCACGACGGCTCTTCAACGCGCGGGATTCCCGAACGCGACGCTGATCGCGCAGTTGCCGCATCAATGGAAGAAGACGACCACTCCGCTGACTTCGGTTTCGTTCCCGTCGATTCGCGGCACGTTGAAGGTGACCGAAGGCAACGCGTTTACCACCGTGGACAAGTTTTACGGCATCGTGCCGCAATTCACGGAACCGGGGGACGGCTCGTACTCTCGCCAAGCGCTGCTGCAGTATCTCGCGCTGCTCGATACGGACACGTCCACGAATTTGATGCAAGCCGACGCGTATTGGCAGGGCAAAAAGCTTCATCCGCTGGCTATGGGCGTATTGATCGCCGACCAGATCGGCGACGCGAATTACAAAAATTTATTCCTGGGCCGGATCAAAACCATTCTGACAGACTGGTATACGTACACCTCCGGGGAACCCGACTACTACTTCGCGTACAACTCCGATTGGGGAACGCTGTACTATAAAGCCAGCGAATTCGGCGCGAACGCGGGCCTCACGGACCATCACTTTACGTACGGTTATTATGTTTTTGCCTCCGCGATCCTGGCCACTTACGACCAGGGCTTCAAAGATCAATACGGCGGCATGGTGGAGCATTTGATCAGGGATTACGCCAATCCTTCAAAGACCGACTCGATGTATCCGTTCTTCCGCAGCTTCGATCCGTATGAAGGCCATTCCTGGGCGGGCGGATACGCCGACAACGACAGCGGCAACAACCAGGAAGCCGCGGGGGAATCCCTGTTCGGCTGGGTAGGCGAATATATGTGGAGCATGCTGACAGGGAACACCGCCTACCGCAATGCGTCCATCTACGGCTTCACGACGGAATTGAACGCGGTGCAGCAAACTTGGTTCAATTACGATCAGGACAATTGGCAGCCCGGCTACACCCATAAATCGGTCGGCCAGGTATGGGGCAGCTCGAACTTCTTCGGCACTTATTTCAACGGCGATCCGGTTTACGTATATGGGATACACTGGCTGCCTACCGCGGAATATTTGACAAGCTACGGGTTTGATCCGGCGAAAGCGGCCCGGTTGTATAACGGCTTTGTCTCGGATAACGGCGGACCCGAAACGGACTGGTATCACATCGTATGGCCGATCGAATCGCTGAGCGACGCGCAGAGCGTGTTGAATAAATGGAACGCGACCAATATGCAGCAAAATGAAGTGTTCAATACTTACTGGTTCGTTCACAGCATGGCCGACCTTGGCCAACGCACAACGGACATTTGGGCGACCGGGTGGTCCAGCGCAACCGTGTATAAAAAAGGCGGAACGTATCGCGCGCTGGTCTGGAATCCGACGGGCAGCCCGATTACCGTTACGTTCCGCAACGGCGCGGGTGTAACGGGATCAGCGACGGTGGCCGCCAAATCGCTGGTTAAAGTGGACCCGACGAAAAATACGACGACCGGTCCCGCGAACCAGACTCCGCCTTTGCTGACCGCGGACGCCACGCAAAACCAGGTCGGGCAGCCGATCGACATCACCTTCGGCGACAACGCCACATGGCGGAGCGCGATCCAGACGGTCAAGGTGGACGGCGTGCCGGTGAACGGCGGACAATACGCGCTGTCGGCGGGGAAAATCACGCTGAACGCGTCCCTGTTCCCGACGGTCAAAACGTACAGCGTTGCGGTTTCGGCTGCCGGCTATACGGATGCGACGGTACAGCAAGCGATCGTTGCCGGGGGCGGCACGGGATCGGGCACCAACCTGGCGCTGAATAAAACGGCGACCTCGTCGGCCAACGCCAAGCAGCCCGCTTCGATGGCGGTGGACGGCAACGCGGGCACCCGGTGGGAGTCGGACTTCAGCGATCCGCAATGGATCACCGTCGATCTGGGGTCGGTCTCGAGCGTCAACCGCGTGCTTCTGAACTGGGAAGCCGCTTACGGGAAAGCGTACACGATCCAAACCTCGACGGACGGCAACGCATGGACGACCGTGTATTCGACGGCCAATAGCGACGGAGGCACCGACGACATCAGCTTTGCGTCGGTGAACGCAAGGTATGTGAAGATGAACGGGACCGAGCGTGCGCTGCCTTACGGCTACTCGCTGTGGGAGTTCGAGGTGTACGGCGATGGAGGAACGGCGCCGCTTGCTCCTCCGGCGTTGACCGCGGACGCCACGCAAAACCAGGTCGGTCAGCCGATCGACATCACCTTCGGCGACAACGCCGCATGGCGGGGCGCGGTCCAGACGGTCAAGGTGGACGGCGTGCCGGCGAACGGCGGACAATATGCGCTGTCGGCGGGGAAAATCACGCTGAACGCGTCCCTGTTCCCGACGGTCAAAACGTACAGCGTTGCGGTTTCGGCTGCCGGCTATACGGATGCGACGGTACAGCAAGCGATCGTTGCCGGGGGCGGCACGGGATCGGGCACCAACCTGGCGCTGAATAAAACGGCGACCTCGTCGGCCAACGCCAAGCAGCCCGCTTCGATGGCGGTGGACGGCAACGCGGGCACCCGGTGGGAGTCGGACTTCAGCGATCCGCAATGGATCACCGTCGATCTGGGGTCGGTCTCGAGCGTCAACCGCGTGCTTCTGAACTGGGAAGCCGCTTACGGGAAAGCGTACACGATCCAAACCTCGACGGACGGCAACGCATGGACGACCGTGTATTCGACGGCCAATAGCGACGGAGGCACCGACGACATCAGCTTTGCGTCGGTGAACGCAAGGTATGTGAAGATGAACGGGACCGAGCGTGCGCTGCCTTACGGCTACTCGCTGTGGGAGTTCGAGGTGTACGGCGATGGAGGAACGACAGGCGGACCGACCGGGACGGAGGCGCCGATTGGCTCGACGATCGCCATCCAGGCGATGGCCAACAGCCAGTTCGTTACGGCTGAGGATGCGGGGGCCAGCCCGTTGATCGCCAACCGCGCCGCGGTCGGCGGCAGTTGGGAGCAATTCGCCGTCGTGGACGCCGGGGGCGGCGCAATCGCGCTTAAGGCGGCGGCCAACAACAAGTATGTCACGGCCGGAAGCGCGGGCAATTCCAATCTGATCGCCGGGGCCGATTCGATCGGGGCCTGGGAGAAGTTTAACTGGGTCGACAACGGCGACGGCACGTTCTCGCTGCAGGCGGTTGGAAACGGCCTGTATGTGACCGCCGAGAACGGCGGGGCCGATCCGCTGATCGCCAACCGACCGACGGTCGGCGCATGGGAGAAATTCCAGCAGCAGTAAAATTTCGATGATGTCCCGCCGGGCGGCTGGTGCGGCAGTTGGGAATCGGCAAGGCGGGGGGGGAGGCCGGCAAGAAAGAGCCTCTCCTCCATCTCGCTTTATACGCGAAAAATGGGGAAGGCAGCAGGGGAAAGTTGCGGCAAAAAATGAATGGGGTCAAAGGAGAGTGGATCAGGATGTCACGCAAAATAAGCCTGGCGGTCATGGCGGCGCTGTTCGCCTGTCTGTTGTGCTGCACAGCGGCCGCAGGCCGGCAGCAGGAGGCGGAGCTGCCCGCGGCCGCGGCCTCGCATTGGGCGGCCAAGCCGATCGAACGCTGGATGCAGGCCGGCATTTTACGCGGCTTCGAGGACGGATCGTTTCGGCCGGATCAGCCGGTCACGCGGGCGGAGCTGGCCGTCATGCTGAACGGCCTGTTCGGCTTCGCGCGGACCGATGCGGCCGCATTCGCCGATGTTTCGGCCGACGCCTGGTACGCCGACGCCATGAGCAGGGCGCGTGCGGCCGGTTACATGCAGGGGTACCCGGATCATACGGCGCATCCGAATGAATCGGTCAGCCGGCAGGATGCGGCCGTCATGCTCGCCCGGTTGTTCCAACCGGGCGATTCCGGCGAATTCGGCCCGGGGGGCGAATTCGCGGATGCCGCGGCCATCGCCGGCTACGCCCGCGACGCGGTCCGCGTCATGGCCGCCGCGGGCTACATGGCCGGTTACGAAGACGGCGCGTTCCGTCCGTCCCGGCCCTTGTCGCGCGCGGAAGCCGCGGCGGTGCTGGATCGCATGGTCGGGCTGTATGTCGCCGAACGCGGTTCGTACGCCTCGGAGAGCGGCCAGGGCAGCGCGATCGTCAACGCGCCCGGCGCCAGCCTGACCGATCGGGTGGTGCGATCCAATTTGTTTATCACCGAGCGGGTCGGCGAAGGGGATGTGACGATCAGTCATGTGATTGTGAAGGGCGCGACGTTGATTTCGGGCGGCGGGCCGAACAGCATCCATATCGACGATTCGATTTTGGGCAAGACCGTGGTCGACAAGCCGAACGGGACGATCCGCATCGTCCGTTCCGGCAGCGGGAGCGTCGGTGAACTGCACGTTCGCTCCGGCGCTGTCCTGGAGGAGGACGGTGTTGGCGGCGGCCCCGGTTTTGCGAACGTGGTTCTGGAGGATCGCCCCGGCGACGGGGCGGCCGAGGGAGCAAGCGAGACGGTCGTGGAGATGTCCGGCACGTTCGATCATGTCGTCGTCGGCGATCATTACGCGGTTCGCTTCATCCGGGGCGATATCGGGCAATTGACTGTGGACGGCTCATCCGATATTGCGATTGAAGCCGGGGCGTCGGTCGGCCGGTTGAATGTTTCGGAAAGCGGCGGCAGCGGCAAGCTGACGATTTTGGGAACGGTGGAGCGCGTGACGATCGATGCCGAACAAATCGTTTTGAATGATCGCGTCGTCCGTAAAGGGGATGCGGTTTCCGTCACAGACGGCGTGGTTCAAATAAGCTCAAGCCGGCCGGGAGGGGCGG
>CAYYCV010000028.1:0-37392 GCA_964470405.1 uncultured Caryophanales bacterium | reverse complement strand
AAATATGGCTTTATTTTACGTTATCCGGAGGATAAAGCGGACATCACGGGTATTCTCGATATCATGATGCCGAATATGGACGGCTACGAAGCGACGCGGTTCATCCGGGAAAGCCACCATTTGCCCATCATTTTCTTAAGCGCCAAAGCGAGCGACCTCGATAAGATTACGGGGCTGGTCAGAGGAGCGGACGATTATGTGACCAAACCGTTCAATCCGATGGAGTTGGTTGCCCGTGTGAATGCCCAGTTGAGGCGTGTGATGCAGTTCAGTCCATCGGCGCCGTCGCAAACCTCTGTTTTGGAGGCGGGCGGTTTGGTCATCCATCCGGAACAACGAACCGTATCGGTTTATGGCAACCCCATCGAACTGACTCCGAAGGAGTTTGATATCCTGTACCTGCTGGTCGGCCACCCGAAAAAGGTCTTCAGCTCGGAAAATATTTTCGAACAGGTGTGGGGGGAGACTTACTACGAAGGACACAATACGGTCATGGTGCATATTCGCACGCTGCGAAAAAAGCTTGGAGAAGACATACATAAAAACAAACTGATCAAAACCGTCTGGGGGGTGGGATATACATTTAATGGTTAAAATAACCCGAAGTTTCCGGTTTAAAGTGATCTGGCTATTTGGTTTAAGCATGCTCTGTTCCGGTACGATTACCTATCTGCTTTATAAAGCGCTGCAAAGCTATTACCATACCTTGAAGTTCGGAGATCCGTTGACGAAAGTTCGTAATTTCATGCGGGATATTGGAGACATCAACTTCTTCCTGATTATTTTTATCCCCCTTTCCTTTTATTTTTTCTTTCTCCTCACGAAACGGTATTCCCTTTATTTTCATGAAATATCACGCGGAATCAATCAGTTGGCGAATGGCGACTTCAACAGCCGAATAGAGTTTCAATCCAACGATGAGTTCGAAGATATCGCGCACGACATTGATCGGGCAAGTGAAAAATTAAAACAAGCGCTGGAGAGGGGGGACTTTGCGGAAAACAGCAAGGAACAATTGGTCTTGAATTTGGCGCACGATTTGCGTACGCCGCTCACTTCCGTTTTGGGCTATCTGGATTTTATTCTTCAGGATGAAGGGCTGACGGCGGAACAAATCAAGCACTATGCGGGTATTGCCTTCACCAAGTCTCAACGCTTGGAAAGGTTGATTGACGAACTATTTGAAGTCGCCCGGATGAATTATGGCAAGCCTACAATGAACAAAAAGCCGATCGATCTGAGCGAACTCCTCACCCAATTGAATGAGGAAATATACCCTGCTCTGGAGAAAAATAACCTGACCATCCGATGGAATGTGACACCGCGTGTGACGATTTGCGGCGATGGAGAGCTATTGGCGCGCGTATTTGAGAATCTTCTGACGAACGCCATACGCTATGGCACAGACGGCCAATTTATAGATATTCATTGTCATCCGGATGCGGAAGATGCAGTCGTTCAAGTGGTCAATTATGGGGACGGCATTCCCCCGGAAGAGCTGCCGCATATCTTCGATATGTTTTATACGGGCGATAAAGCGCGGACCGGGCAGGAAGGGAGTTCCGGCATTGGCTTGTTTATTGCAAAAAATATTGTAGAGCAACATCAAGGTGTCATTACGGCCCAAAGCGACCGAATTCGTACGATTTTCGAAGTTCGTTTTCCACAAAATCTCTATAGCTGATATGGAGCGCCGCTGGGAGTTTCCATGATGTGATAACTCTCACAGCTATTCGTTCGTCTTTCCGTTATGATAAGGGTATTGAAGACGTTTCGTTTATGCATGGAGGAGGCAGACCAGTGCAGCGGCTGAAGACGGAGAGAAATTATCACGAAAACCCGTTTATCGTGATTTGGGAAGTGACGAGAGCTTGTGCGCTAAAATGCCTGCATTGCCGGGCAGAAGCGCAATATCAGGCGGACCCGCGCCAACTGACCTTTGAAGAGGGGAAAAGGTTAATCGACGACATCGCCGATATGGAGCGTCCGTTGTTTGTATTCACAGGCGGCGATCCGCTTATGCGCCCCGACTTGTTTGAGCTGGCCAAATACGCGATCGAAGAAAAACAGCTTCCCGTCTCGATGACGCCGAGCGCGACTCCCAGAGTGACACGGCAGGCGATCATGCAAGCCAAGGAGGTCGGGTTGTCCCGGTGGGCTTTTAGTCTGGACGGTTCGGTCGCCGAAATTCATGATCATTTCCGGGGAACAAAGGGATCGTTTGATTTGACGATAAGAGGCATTGAATACTTGCAGGAACAGAACATTCCGATTCAAATCAATACCACCGTTTCAAAGTACAATCTTGATGACCTTGAAGCGATCGCGGCCAAAGTCAAGGAATGGGGAGCGGTTCTTTGGAGTTTGTTTTTTCTGGTTCCGACCGGCAGGGGAATGGTGAAGGACATGATTTCCCCCGAGCAACATGAACAGGTGATGGAGTGGCTGTTTCAGATTCAACAACGGATGCCTTTTGGCGTAAAAGCGACAGAGGCTCCTCACTATCGCAGAGTTTTTCTGCAGAAGAAACGCTCGGGGACGGTTGAAGCAGCCGGAGTGGAAGTGAAGCGGGAAGACCTGTTGGGGCGTGCGCCCCAAGGGGTCAACGACGGCGATGGATTTATATTTATCAGCCATACGGGAGACGTATACCCCAGCGGATTTTTACCTGTCACCTGCGGAAATGTCCGGGAAAACCATCTATCCGAAATTTACAGGGAATCGCCTGTCCTGAAACAGCTTCGCGACAAATCTTTATTAAAAGGGAAATGCGGGGTCTGCGAATTCAAGAACATCTGCGGGGGGTCAAGAGCCAGGGCCTATGCGATCACCGGAGATTATTTGGAAAGCGATCCGTATTGCGCTTATATTCCGAAAACATATGAGGTACAGGCCCTGTGACCCGATGACGTGTATTGCATGGCCAAAGCGGGAAGGAGGGGGATGCAATGGGGATTCCGATTAAAATCGTGGTCGTAGGCGGGGGAATTTCCGGATTAAGCGCGGCATTTTACGTCCAGAAATTGTTTCGGGAGTGCCATTTGGCGGTGGAGATGACCATCGTCGAAAAAAGCAACCGATTGGGCGGGAAAATATGCTCGCTTCACAGGGATGGATTTGTCATCGATAGGGGACCGGATTCCTTTTTGGCTCGAAAACAGTCGGTTATAACGCTAACGAAGGAATTAGGGCTTGAACAAGAATTGGTCGGCACGAATCCGCAAGCCGGGACCAATTACATTTTGCATAAAGGACGTCTGCATACAATGCCCCGCGGGCTTTCCCTTGGCATTCCGACAGAGATCGGGCCATTTATCCAAACGAGGCTTCTATCTCTGTCCGGCAAGATCCGCGCCGGCATGGATGTCGTGATTCCCAAAAGGAAAAATGCGGGGGACGAATCCCTTGGAGGCTTTATAGAACGCAGGCTGGGAAAAGAAATGCTGGCGCATGTTGTGGAGCCTTTATTGGCCGGGATTTATGCCGGAGATATACAATCATTAAGCCTGAAGGCGACATTTCCCCAGTTTCACGAGTTGGAAAAGGAACACCGCAGCCTCATATTGGGAATGTTGGCCGGCAAAAAAACAACTCGGGGGACGAAGGAACAAACGGTGCCTGTTCATCACAGTATGTTTCTTACATACAAACAGGGGATGGGCACCCTCATCGATCGCATGGCCGAAGCGTTGGGAGATCATCGCATTCTTAGGGGCCAGGAAGCGATGCAAATAACAAAAGAGGAACAGTGCTACGGAATCCGTCTTGACGAAGGAATGAAGCTTCAAGCGGATGTGATTGTTTTGGCCACACCTCCCCATTTTGCGGCCAGGCTTTTGCCCGACTTCCCCGACGCGAAGCGGCTGGTGCAAATTCCGTATGCTTCCGTGGCCAATCTGGTTCTGGCCTTTGAACGGAGTGCACTGCCGCATCCTTTAAATGGATCGGGATTCCTTGTTCCCCGAACCGAAGGAAGGACGATTACGGCTTGTACCTGGACATCGTCAAAGTGGCCCCATACCGCGCCTCCGGGCAAAGCCTTGCTGCGAACTTATATCGGGCGGTTCGGATCACAGAAGCATGTGCGGTTGTTCGATCAAGAAATGGTATCCGAAGTTCGCAGGGATTTGCGGGAAACGATGGGAATTACGGCAGAACCGCTTTTCTGCGAAATTACCCGACTGCCCCGTTCCATGCCTCAATATCCCGTGGGACATGTCGAACAGATAAAGAAGGTAAGGGAAAGTTTGAGCGGTCAAAGCCCGGGCATTTTTCTTTGCGGCGCGGGTTACCAAGGGGTGGGAATCCCGGACTGCATCCGGCAGGGCAAGGATACGGCGGAACAAATACTGGCCTATGCGAAGTCCAAAATCGTGATGTGAATCATTTAAATGCGGCAAATTTCAATGGGACAATCCTCGCAGAAGCAAATTTTCTTCAAGTAGTCCAAATTGGTGATTGTAATATAACCGTCCGCAAAGTCAATCGCGTTTGCTTTCTTCAAATTGCTTAATATCCGATTCACGCTTTCCCTGGCGGCGCTAATATAATCGGCCAACTCGACATTGGTAAGTTTTCTCGAAATAAGAAGGCCATTTTCCACTTGCTTGCCGTACGTGTTGCCTAATCGAATCAGTGTAGAGCACAATGCGCCCGGTTTGCCGTATAGCATGAGATCCCGAAACTTCGTTTGAATCATGCGCTGCGTGAGTCCCATCCATTTCATGAATTCAACGGCAAAATCTCCGTGCTGCCAAAGCAGAACTTCCAAATCGTTTTTTTGGAGAATGCCAACGACACAATCCTGTAAGGTTTTCGCATGAAAGCTTTGTTTTGAATCTGGATAAGGGTCCAATTGGCCCAACAGATCGCCTTTATGGTTCAAGCAGAGGATGTATTCCTTTCCCTCGTTCGTTGATTTGGTTATCTTCACGCATCCTTCTTTGATGAAAAATAATTTGTCGGCGGGATCCCCTTCCCAAAACAGATGCGATCCTGCGGGGATGTACTGTTCATACATCATTTGTTGCAGCTTGGCGAAATTTTCCTTTGAAAAACATACCGTATTTTTGACATAGGCTGCCGGCTCCAATGCTTCCATTTTCGATTCCCCCTCAAGCCATATGGCTTGAGTATAACAGAAGGAAAATCCAACAAGTATGATGGAAGTCACATAGCAAGAGAAAGAGGAGGTGGGGAACTCATGTCGGGTCCCGCACCACATCCATTGGTTTCTCATCATCTAGTGCATGGTTACAACTGCGGTGGACGGTATGAATAAGACGGCGGCAAAACCGTACGCTCCCACCGCTTCGGGCGCGATTGTCATGTCGTTGGGCATTTTTCTGGACGGGGCCGTCGCGGCGTTTCCCTTGCCGGATCGCGGCATCCATATTCTCGGCGGAGTTCTGTTGATTTTGTGGCTATGGATCGCGGTGCATTTGGCCAAACCGATGTTTGCAAGAAAATTTGGAGCGGTGCATTTGCAAAATCGGTTGCAATCCTTTGCCATCGGAACCTGGGTTACCGGAACATCGGTTTGCGCAGTCGTTGTACTCAAAAAGCTGCCGGGGTGGGAACCGGCCGCGGCGCCTCTATTCGCCATCAGTTTTGTTTTGTGGTTATTTTATTTGGGCGTCTGCGTCCGCAACTTTCGCGCCATTTTTTGCACGGAATTGAAGCGGAAAGTGGATGGCATCATTCTGCTTTCCACCGTCAGCACCCAATCGCTGGTGATCCTGATGAAAACGCAGCATTTCTTCCAGGTGCCAAACGAAATGTTGACCGTGTTTCTATTGTTGGGCGGCGGTTTCTATGTCTTATGCTTCAGCTTGATTCTCGCCCGATACCGGCGCTTTAAGACCTGGAATCTGGCGGAGGATTGGAAAAATACGAACTGCATCCTGCATGGAGCCATGTCGATCACCGGGCTGGCCGGGGGCGTATCCGGGGTAGTGGGAGGAAGGATGCTCTTTGCCATCTGGTTGTGGGTGCTTTTCTGGTTTGTCATCGTTGAGGCGATCGAGATCCTTCGTGCCTGGGCGCGACGGATTCGCAGCCTGAGCTGGTCCGCCGCCATTGGGACCTACCATGTGTCACAGTGGTCGCGCATATTTACGTTCGGAATGCTCTACGCTTTTACCCTGAATTTTAATCCCGTTTATGCTGCGAACCGAATTCCAATTTTTTCGCTCATACGCAAAGAAATTCTCGCTTGTGGATCTTGGATTGTCCTTTTGCTTATTCTCAATGAGGGGCTACTCATGTTGAAAAAGGCGCGGGAAGGCCGGATTGCTCATTCGACCGAACGAGCGCAGCCTTTGGTGCAGCCGCTGACGGAGGCAGGAAAAGAAGATGGGATGTGATAGGCCGTGAACAACATGCCCAACCGTTGGTTTTCGTCCCGATATAACCGTCGTATACAATTAAACGGAAATGGAAGCATATTATATAACAGTTATACGGGCGCCATCGCTTTCATCGATCCGAATGAGGATGCCGAAGCGAGGATGCTGCTGGAGAAGGGGACGGTATCGGCGGAATTGTCGCGGTTAGCCGCCGGGATGTGCGATGCCGGTTTTCTTGTTCGAGAGGGGACGGATGAGCTTTTGCAGGCGGAGAAATTGCATGCCGCCTTGAAGGATGCGAGATCGATGCATCTGGTGGTCATGCCTACGGAGGCGTGCAATTTTCGCTGCGCGTACTGCTATCAAACGTTCCCCCGAGGCGCAATGACGAGGGAGACGATGAACGGGCTGATCGCATATGTCCGTCAAGCGGTTCGCCGAATCGACCACCTCGCGGTCAGTTGGTTCGGGGGCGAACCGCTGCTTGTGCCCGGTGCGATCGCCGAGCTGTCCGATTCATTCCTGGAATGCTGCGAAAGAAACGGCGTCGAATATTCGGCGGATATGTCCACCAACGGATATTTTCTGACGAAGGAACGGTTTACGGAATTGCTGAACCGAAGCGTTCGAAGATTTATGATTACTTTGGACGGCATCGGAAAGGTTCATGACAGAAGAAGAAGCCTTGGCGGAGGCGGAGGCACCTACGACAAAATCCTTGGAAATTTGAAGGAGATTCGGGACGTGGAGGCGCCGTTTGAAATCGATCTTCGCGTCAATTTTGACGAAAACAACCTGGCCGAAGTGCCGGAACTAATCGCGGAGCTTTCCGCATGGTTCGGAGGGGACGAACGATTTCAGCTCCTGGTAAGGCCGGTTGGCCGTTGGGGAGGGCCGCGAGACGATCGTATTCCCGTCTGCGACAGAACCGCGGCGGACCGCCACCTTTGGGAACTGACGCATTACGGCTTGGGGCAAGGACTGGCGCTGAGTGAGACGATCATGGACTCCCTCCGGCCCTCGGGAGCCGTCTGTTATGCGGCCAAGCCCAACTCGCTGGTGGTTGGCGCGGACGGGCGCCTCTACAAATGTTCGATCGCGCTCGATGAGGAGAACAACCAGGTGGGGCAACTGCACGGAGATGGAAGTTTGGAGCTCGACACGGACAAAATATCGGGATGGACCGATTCCGGCGAGGAAAAGGATGGGGTGTGCCGATCTTGTTATTTCCGCCCCGCCTGTCAAGGCAACCATTGCCCGCTGTACCGAATGAAAACGGGGAGACGTCCGTGTCCGCATGAGAAAAGAAAAATGAAGCAAGCGCTGGAGATAATATGGAAAAATGAAACTCAAATAAAGGGGAAGGAGGTGGAATAATTGAAAATCATTCGTCCTGCCGCAACACCCGTTCAGGCGGTGAAAGCCGGTAAAATTTTGAAATCGGTGCCTGGCAATCTGAAATAATCATGGACCGGCAAACTGGGCCCCCGTCATCTTTGCAGTCATTCCTTGAGCCTTTCGGGCGATTGTTTCAAAGCTCCCATTACGGCATTCACAGCATGATATAAAAGAAGAGCGATCCCGAATCCGAATAATATCCGTCCCGTTGCTTGCTGCTGCTCAAGCAAATATCTGTTGCAGACACGGACGGGGGATGAGGCATACAGCCAACTCATCAAAAAGACCATGGAGATCAGATGAATCCATGCAAACCCTTTTGCGATGAATCCGAGTCTATGCCAGCCGACACCCAGGGGAACTCCGGCCAACAATGGCAGCGACACGTATTTGGCGAATTCCATCGGAAAAGAAGCCAGGGTGGAATCCAAAGAACGCGGGAGCATCCAGAACAATATCGTGAACGCGATCATGAACAGCCCGGGGATCCCGCCGATATAGGAACGAAGCGAAGGGATGCTTCGTTCCAGATAGCGGCCAATGAAATAGCCGGCTGCAATCAGCAAAGGGATTTGGACCAGCATTTGTCCGGTCATGGTCGATTCAAGCATTTCAGCCACCCGTGGAATGCTGAGCAAACATAGCAACGATACTCCCGCTATGGCCGGATTCCGCATCTGAATTCCTCCCGGCCCGAACGTCGAAGGCTCCATAGGCCGATTTTAGGCTTCCAGCAGGGCCATGACGTTCCTTACGACGGTATCGGGCGTATTGTAATCAAAAATATGAGTCAGCTTCCGTTCGCGATCCATGGCATAAATGGCAGCGTTGTGTTCATATCCGCCTTGTTTGTTTGGGATGACCACGACGTTGCAGATGTTCAATAAGGCTTGAAGCTGTTCCCTGTTTGGAACTGTTGCGATCCGCCAGGCGGCGCCGTCTGCCTGAAAATAATCGGCAAAGTGTTTCAGCGTGTCCGGATCATCGTTCTCGGGATCGAAACTGACGCTTAAAAATACGATGTCCGTTCCTTTGTAGGATTCGGGAATACCGTCAACCACTTTTCCAAATTGAGTCTCAAGGACGGGGCAAACGTCGCTGCAGCGCGCATAAAAGAAAGTAAACAACACAAGCTTGCCGTCAAGACTTGCCATTGAGAAGCGGTCGCCGTTCTGGTCTTGCAGCGTGACATCGGGTAAACGAACGGGGTGGTTTGTGATGGCATAACGCAATGCTCCTTCGGAAGTATAGGCGTGAAATCCATCCGTACCCGCCCAGAGAGCAAATACGCCCAACAGGGACACCAGCATAACCATCATCATGTTACGCATGATTTCGCGGCTCCTGATCCATTTGCATCATCCCTATATAACCGACCCTGCTCAAAAATCGAATCACGAAAATCGCCGTCGCCAATATGACGAACAAAGCGCACCAAGCGCCAAGCTTATCGTACGGCACCCATTCCGGCATGTGCACAGCCCAGCGGCGCGGAGCGCCTACAACGCCGGAGAAGAGAAAAGAGCCCGTCAACCCGAAGAAAAACAACACATATACCCATAAACCGATGCGATCGATCGATTGATCCTTATGGGACGCCCCCGTTCGAATCAGATAATACATGAACCCGAAAATCATGGAGACAGCGCCGACTCCCATATAGGTGTGGAAGTGCCCGGGGACCCATTTGGTATTGTGCATGATGCTGTTGACGGTAATCGTGGCATCGACCACGGCAGGGACGCCGCCGGTAACCCAGCCCAACATTGAGATAAAAATGAATCCGGATGCCATATCCCATCGGATGCCGGAACGATATACAATCATCAGTGCGCCATAGGCGGTTACGACAAGCGCCGGCACGCCGGCGATGTAAGTAAGGGTTTGACCCAAAATTAGCGTCCACTTTGGCATGGCGAAATCCATCAGCAGGTGATGGGGATAAATAATGATGGTAAACAGAGTGGAAATATTCCAGGCAAACAGAAAAACCTTATTGGATTTCCAAGGACGCTGTGTATAGCGCGGCAAAATTTCGTATACCGCGATGACGCCCATGTAAATAATCGAATTGGCAAATATATGCCCGAAGGCGTAGGTTAGATTTTTGGCGAGCAGCGGATCGAAGGCAAATACCGGATATACGGTCTGGATCAAATTCATGACCAAAACGACGGCCCCTGCAAGCAACGCCGTAATGTTGACGATGGTGACCATCGTACTCGCCACAACGGCAGGAGGAGGCCCGTATTTTTCTTTGCTTCTGCCCAATAAAATCGGCCACCCGAGCGTGTTCCACAAACTTCCATACCGTGCGATCAAGGCTCGGGCCACATCGAGATAAAGCAGCAAAAATCCTGTGCCGATCGCAAGCATGCCGCACAGGTACAGTGCGGAGGCGGTAACGTTCCAGGCTCCGCCCGAAATGGAAGGGAGCGGATAAAGAAATGTCCATGCCCCCGCAAAATGGTACTTCAGAACCCCGATAAGCACCAGGGCGACGCCGAACAGGAACATGACAAGGTTCGCAACCAGAATGCCTGTTCGAAGCTGAACATACCGGCTTAGAAAATACCACATGATAGCGGCGGCGGCCAAGGCAGCGATTCCGACCATGCCGGTGCCGTGAATGGTAAGAATTTCATACAGCAAAAGGTCGTTGATGATATGGATCTCCCCCTGTGAGAGAAGCATCAAGAAGCCCAATACCATCATGGCAAACATGACGATTCCGCTTAAAATCAAGTAGATGCGCACCGTGCGCTGCGCCGTACGGTCTGGATTTGCAACCGCAACCATTTGTTGCTCCATCGATGAATCCTCCCTTATTTGGAATCGGGCTTCACTTCGAAATCCGTGACCATGTAGTGATGGGCCGCTCCGCAGTATTCCAGGCATAAAATCTTGTATTTCCCCGGCTTGGTAAACGTGTAATATAACTTGTTGGTATACCCCGGCATGGCTTGGGTTTGGGCGACCACTCGCATATTCTCGTCGTAAACGCCGAAGCCGTGATTTACATCTTTGCTGGTGACGTCGAATTCCACAAGTTGGCCGACTTTTATTTCCGCTTGGCTCATATCCCAGGCGAATTGCAAGGCGGTAACCTGAATCTTCACGGGTTCTCCCGATGCAAATGCAGGCTTGTCATAAGGCAAGTGTCGCAGGGTGAGGAGGGCGGCCGACAACAAAACAGCCAATACTCCAATAAAGATGTATCGGCGCAGCCGATACCCCTTCTTTTGAATAGGCTCGTAATCGGTCCTGAGTTTTGAACGAAAAAAAACAAAGGCAAAAACGACAACAAGAACGGCCATAAAGAAAAGTGAGATGAACCATATGATCGGTTGCAAGGCAAGCGCTCCATTCTCTTCTATATAAAGAACAATCCTATTTTATCCGTTTCTAAAAATTCCGGGCAATGATATTAGTCACACGTATCGAACAATTGTTGTCGGTGATTCCGGTCATAAGAGGAGGGATGGCAGCCTATGATTTTTGTCACATACTTCCGATGCCGGCTTGACTATAATGAATGAAAAGACATTGGAGGGCCGGTATGAAACAATCCAGCACGAATACTCGCTACGAACCGTTCTCTGTCATGTGGAAAACTGTTTCGGAAGATTGCAACCTCGCCTGTGATTATTGCTATTACAGTACATGCGGGGGAAAGCCGGGGCCAAAGATCAACCGGATAGATCCTCCATTACTGGAGAAATTCATCCAAGAATACACGGCGATGTCGAGAGGCGTCGCCCATTTTGCCTGGCAAGGCGGGGAACCGTTGCTTGCCGGTTTGGACTTTTTTCAGCAGGTTGTCTCCCTGCAGGCGAAATACGCCCCGCCGAACATGATCATCGCCAACGCCTTGCAAACCAACGGCACGTTGATTACCGAGCGATGGGCCGAATTTTTCAAAACGTACAATTTTTTGATCGGCGTAAGCTTGGACGGCCCGCCGGAGATCCACGATGCCCGCCGCGTCGATTCGCAAGGAAACGGAAGCTTCGAGCGCGTCATGAAGGGAATTTCCCATCTGCGCAAAAGAAATGTTGATTTCAATATTTTGACTGTTTTGAATAAAGCAAACATAGGGAAAGCGAGCGAGCTATTTGCCTTTTACAAAGAAAAAAAATTCGATTTTCTGCAATTCATTCCGTGTATGAGCTACAAATCGCAACATGTCGATCAACCCGGAGATTACGAAATCACGCCAAGGGAATATGGCGACTTCCTCTGTGAAGCGTTTGATCACTGGTACAATAAAGGCAACCCCGAGATGTCCATTCGTTTTTTCGACAATATAGCCGGCATTTATGCTCACCGTCAAGCGGAGCTTTGCATCCATCGCAGCACTTGTCCGATGACAATCATCCTGGAGCAAAATGGCGATGCTTACCCATGCGATTTCTATATTCATCCCGATTGGAAGTTGGGGAATGTCGGAACGGATTCGTTGCAAGACATTCTGAATCATCCCCGCCTACATCAATTTTTTTCAAAGAAACCCGATTTGCCGGATCCGTGCCGCTCGTGCAAGTGGTTAAAGCTTTGCTACGGCGGTTGTCCGCGCAACCGCGGATGGAACGAGGCGGCCAATACGGCAGAGACGGATTATTTCTGCCAAAGCTACAAGCAGATTTACGCATACGCCCACGACAGAATGCAGACATTGGCGGATAGTTTACGGCGAAACTGGTTTGTGTATGGGGTAAAGCAATACTATCGAGGGAAAATGCCGAATCGAAACGACCCCTGCGCCTGCGGCAGCGGCCTCAAGTTTAAACATTGCTGTCTCGACGACCACGCGAAAGCGCCCCGAACCCCATAAACAGGGAAGGGGCACCTCCTTCTTTAACGGGCAATGCATTGCCCGGCCACGCATTTGCAGCTTCCATCCTGAGGGCATTCGCCACCACCTTCACAGCGTGATGCGGCCTTTTTTATTCGTGTCGTTAATTATTAGTTATATATATTAAATGGTTGAGTACCATTCATAGGGCAAAGGCGACCCCTGGCGTTTTTCCAACCCATGCCTCATCCCTACACCGCTTTTTTCACCACACTTTGAAAATACCCGCGGTCTTGGATTGGACTGGTACGATCGGCAGCAAAAGGATTTTACGATATTGTGAGATGCTGATTATTTACGTAATGTTCACCCATCCTTTATTTTCGATAATAACGGAGGTGAGGATTTTTGAAAAGGTTGCCGGTGGGCACCCCGATATTTTCCAGTTACAAAAGCTTTGCTCACTATTTAGCGGTCATGGCCAGTAACGCCAAAAGTACAACGTGGATTATGAACCATTTTTTGCAACTGTACACGAAACATGATAAAAACCATAACGTGCATTTTCTGGATTTCAATATCGGTGCGTATACATTGCAATCTCATCCCAATAATCCATGGTTGCATATCGAATCCATGGAAACTCAGCATATGGTGCGACTTGGGAATCTCAAGGATTTTTTTATCGATTGCCTGGAGGGGAATTCATACATCTACGTGAATTGCGACCCCTTTTATTTTCCTCACACTTATTCATATCAAAACACGCATCGATCGAGCCAGATTTTGATATTTGGGTACGATCCGGAGAGTCAAATCTTTCATTTTGCAGATTATTCCTACACAACGAACAATAAATATGAATTCTTTTCGCTTCCGATGTCCACGATCGTGCAGGCGGCATCCACCATAAAATTGGATGAAACCGAGCATATCAAAGTGATTCGATTAATGGATGCGGATGATGCATTTGATTTCGATTTAGCGGCACAACTGCTGAAAGACCACCTGAACTCCCGCGACACGTATCGTCTGCGTGCGTATACCCGGGAAGGCGCCGCGTTCGGAATGGAAATATATCGCGATCTGGATGAATATCTGGAACCATCCTGTGTTGAACGACTGGGTTTGAACATCGTTTTGCCGTACAACATTTTGTGGGAACACAAAGTATGTTTGAATTTATTAATTAAATATTTGATCGATCTTGGAAGGATTGCAAAGGACACCGATGATTTACTGGCGGACAGCACACTTTTGTGCGGCAAATCTTTGTCCGTTCGAAACGCATTGGTCAAGCTATGTCTTTCCAAAAACTATGCGAAGATTGCAACGATAAGGGAATCGTTGCAGGATGCACAAAAACTGGAGCGGCATCTGATTGAAAAACTGATTCCTTATTTATAAGGTAAAGTTCACCGGAAGAGAGGGGGAGTTTATTATTTCTGTCGGTGTCATGCTCCATCATTATTCAGCCGCCATTGCGATCGTTTTGGCATTGTCCATCCTTTATTTGTTATGGCTTCTTATTTCGTCCATTCGACAAATCAGGAACAAGGAAAGGGCGCATCGCACGATGACGTGGGCAAGCCTGTCGCATTTCTTTATGCTGCTGGGTGTCATCGCTTTGCTTGGATACAGCATCTACCGAGTGCCTGCTTTGACGAACATGCGGGAGCAATGGACTTCTTTGCACAGCTTGCCGCATGACGGATCGCTTGTAAGCTTGGTGCTTCTTTTTGCGGCAGGCGTGCTGGTATTGATCAATGCGTCGGTCGTCATGCTGTGGCCGAAGCCGGGCGAGCGCCCGTATTTTTTGCTGTTGGTCTTAAGCGGGATCAGCGGCATCGGCCATGCCTCGGTCATCTTTATCATTAATTCCGTATTGTCGGCAGATTCCTTCGACCAGGCGGGGTCCATGGTGCTGTATTTCATACTTAGCATCGTTTTGTTCGCATGGTGCCAAAGAATCATTCGCACGAAGCTGGTTAAGCTGACCAATTCCATCGTGTACGAGAAAAGAATGAATCTCGCCCGAAAAATATTGGCAACGTCGTATCAGCATCTCGAGCAGATAGAGGATGGCAAGATTCAGGCAAGCTTGAACAACGATACCGAAAACATCAGCAAGTTTGCCAATTTGCTGGTCAATGTGCTGACCTGGTCGATGACGATCGTGTGCGGATTCGTATATTTGGGCTTCATCAATCTGTATGCGCTGCTTGTCACTTTCCTCATCGTCGGAATGGCCGCGCTTATTTTTACCGTCCTGGGCCGTTCGGCGAACGCGCTTTGGAAGCAAACCCGGGATATGCAAAATCTTTTTTTCAAGTTCATCCAGGATCTTCTGCTCGGTTTTAAGGAGCTTTCCCTGAACCGGCAAAAGGCCGAGGATTTTCGCGACGATATGGATGAAACGTGCCGGTTTTACCGGGATAAACGCAACTTGGCCGATATCCGGGTAGCCCATGTGCTCATTAGCTGCGAGGTGCTGTTTATCGTCGTGATCGGCTTCGTCGTATTCGTGTTTCCGAGTATGTTTGCGGCTATTACGAGTTCGATGCTGAGAAATTATGTCGTCGTGTTTCTTTACATGATGGGACCGCTGACCGCGGTGTTGAACGCCATCCCGCAGTTGATGCAATTGCGCATCAGTTGGAGCCGCATTTTGGATGTGGAACGTCAAATCGCGCAGTTTGCCTCATCCCGCGAGCTCGCGCAGCTCGAAGCAAGGACGGAGAACGGCCGCGAAATCGAAATTCAAGTGGAAGCTGTCATCTATCAGTATAAAAATCATACGGGCGATCTCTTTACGGTGGGTCCCCTTCATTGCGAATTCAAGGCGGGCGAAATTACCTTTATCACCGGCGGGAACGGCAGCGGCAAGTCTACGCTGGCGAAGCTGCTTACGGGTCTGTACGTTCCGGACAGCGGGTTTGTGAAGATCAACGGCGCATCGGTTCCGCCGGGGCAGCTCGGCCAATATTATTCGGTGATTTTCAGCGATGCCTACCTGTTCGATCAATTGTATGGCGTCGATTACGAGAACAAGCTGGAGGAAATGCGGCATTATTTATCCGTTTTAAAACTGGGCGATAAAGTGGAGATCAGCCATGGCGGGTTCAGTACCATCAAGCTGTCCACCGGCCAGCGGAAACGGCTGGCGCTGCTGATCAGCTATCTGGAAGACAAGCCGGTTTGCCTGTTTGACGAATGGGCCGCGGATCAGGACCCGGAGTACCGCAAGTTCTTTTATGAAGCGTTGCTGCCCGAGATGAAGGCGCGCGGCAAATGCATCATCGTGATCACACATGACGACCGTTATTTCAACATCGCCGACAAACACCTTCGCATGGAACGGGGGAACCTTGTTTTCAAGGAGCAGTTGGCCGCAACGAGCCCGTAATCAAACGACAGGCATACTCCAAACCAACGGAAAGACAGGGGGCGCATGGATGCAATTTACGAATTTAACGGAAGTCATTCAGGCCAAAAGGATGTCCGATCGCGGCATTACTTTTGTGACGAAACAGCAGGAGGATGATTATTCCTACGGGGAGCTTCTGGATAAGGCGCAAGGCGTGCTTTATGTTTTGCAGGAAAAAGGGCTTCGTGCCGGGGATGAACTTATTTTTCAGTTGGATGACAATATCCAATTTATTTGTTTTTTCTGGGCTTGTTTGCTTGGGGGGATCATTCCGGTCCCGATAACCGTGGGCAACAGCAAGGAACACAGATTAAAGCTGTTGCGAATATATGAGACGCTGAAAGGCCCCTATCTTGTCGCGACGCGAGAAACTTTCGATAAGATCGAACTTTTCTGCCAAGAGGAGCAACTGCAGGAGAGCTTGGAAAGGTTGAAATCGACGGTCGTATTCGTAGAAGAGGCTGCCGAACCTGCCGGAAAAGGCCGAATCCGGGTCGCAAGGCCGAAGGATACGGCTATGATTCAGTTTTCATCCGGATCGACGGGCAACCCAAAAGGGGTTATGCTCACGCATGAAAACCTGATATGCAATATAAACGCCATTTTGTCCGGGGGGGAAGTTACGGAAGCGGACTCTTGCTTGAGCTGGATGCCCTTAACGCATGATATGGGGCTGATCGGGATGCACCTTTCCGCGCTTGCGGCGAATATCCATCTGTACCTGATGCCGACGGCCCAGTTCATCTTCGAGCCGACCCTTTGGATGCAAAAGACGCATCAACACCGGATCACGCTGCTCTCTTCGCCTAATTTCGGATACAGACACTTTCTGGAGCACTATAAAGCGGATCATCTCGGGCAATGGGATTTGTCTGCGGTTCGCCTCATATTCAACGGGGCCGAGCCGATATCCGCGGCATGGAGCGAACGATTTTTACGGGAATTGAAACCTTGCGGACTTCGGGAGAATGCGATGTTCCCGGTTTATGGGATGGCGGAAGCGAGCTTGGCCGTCACGTTTCCGCCTGTGCATGAGCTTTTGACCCCGGTTTATTTGGACAGAAAGACGATGCTGGTGGGGAAGGCCGTTCAGGAGGCCGCCCCGACGGACAGCGGGTGTGTTGCCTTTGTGGATGTCGGTTGCCCGGTTGACCATTGCTCGGTGCGCATCTGTAACGATGACGGCCTCATCGTGCAGGATTGGGTGGTCGGGAATATTCAAATCAAAGGAAGGAATGTGACGACCGGTTATTATAACGATCCGGAGGAAACGAATCGGCTGTTCACGCAAGACGGATGGCTGTGCACCGGGGATGTCGGGTTTATTCGCAACAACAGGCTGGTCGTAACAGGCAGAAAAAAAGACATTATTTTTATCCGGGGTCAAAATGTGTACCCGCATGATTTGGAAGAGGCGGCGCAAAGCCTGGATGGCATTGAATTGGGTAAAGTCGCGGTTTGCGGCGTTCCATGCGCGGAGACGGGGATGGATGAAATCGTCGTCTTCACGGTGTTTCGAGGCAAGACGGAGAAATTCGTCGATTTGGCCGTTCGTCTGAAGAAGTGGCTGAATAAATCGACCGGGGTGGATATCGCGCACGTGGTGCCGGTCAAAACGATTCCCAAAACGACAAGCGGAAAGCTGCAGCGCTACAAGCTGATCGAAAGCTACGAAAGAGGGGAATTTTCGGAAGTCATACAGGCGATACAATTGCTTTCGGAACGACGGATGGAGGAGCAGGCTGTCTGGCAGCCCGAAAATGAATGGGAAGAGCAACTGTCGGCGCTTTGGAAAGAAGTGCTGGGGCTGAAGCATATTTCCTTGCACGCGGACTTTTTCGAATTGGGCGGAGATTCGTTAAAGGCGGCCATCCTTCTGAATCGAATCCATCAAACGTTTGGGATCGAGATTCCGGTTAAACATTTATATCAAGTGTCCACCTTGAAGAAGCTTGCGGACTATATGCAAAACAGCGAAATTCGCGGTTTTGAGCCGATTGCGCGAGCGGAAAGCCGGTCCCATTATCCGCTATCGCCATCCCAATATCGGGTTTACGTGCAGGAGCAAATGGGCGGACTCGGAACGAGCTACAACATGCCGTTCGTCATTCATATCGCGGGCGTGCCCGACATTCCGCCGATGAAGCGCGCGTTCGAACAAATCATGCGCGATCACGCCGTTTTGCGCACTTCGTTCGCCGAGGTCGAAGGTGAAATCGTGCAGATCGTTCATGACGAGGCGGAGCTCGTTTTCGAAACGATGCATGGCGATGAAGCTGAGCTGCCGGCGTTGATGGAGCGGTTCGTCCGCCCGTTCGATCTGCATGCCGCCCCTTTATTCCGGGTAGGTCTGATTGCTTGCGCCGCCGATCGGCATCATCTGGTGCTGGATATGCATCATACGATTTCCGACGGCATTTCGATCGGGAAGCTGACGGAGCAATTCATGGACATCATGCAAGGGAAAGAGGCGGAACGTCCGAATTTGCAGTACGTCGATTACGTGCTCTGGCGGGAGCAGAGAGCCCTTGGCGAAACGATGCAAAAGCATAAAGCGTATTGGCTGCGGCAATTGTCGGGCGAGCTTCCTCCGCTCGAAATGCCGACAGATTACAAACGCACGGATATCCGCACGTTTGCCGGTGAAACGATCGATTTTCGGATTCCCCCTGAAATCGCCGCGACGCTGCAGCGGGTAGCCAGGCGGCAGGAGACTACGCTAAACACCGCGTTGATCGCTTTATATGGAACCCTATTGAGCAAATATTCGCGGCAACAGGAAATCATGATCGGGTCGCTGACAGCCGGAAGAAACCATGCCGACCTGTCATCCATGCTCGGGATGTTCGTCCATTATATCCCTCTGCGCATCCGGGTAAAGCCGGACACCGCCTTTATCGACTTTTTGCGGGAATGCGATCGGACGATTTCCGATGCTTACGAGCATCAGGATTACCCGTACGAGGAACTGGTCGCGGCCTTGCCGGTCAAAACGCCGCCGGGAAGAAATCCGCTGTTCGACACGATGTTGATTTTCCACAATCAGATGGAGATGGGGCGGAAGATCGCACTGGGCGACGCGGAGTTCACTTTTGAAGAATGGAGAACGAAGACGTCCAAGCTGGATTTCAAGCTGGACGTGTATTTGGCCGGAGACGGGGGCCTTCACTGCGTGCTGGAGTACAATGTTCAATTGTTCAACAGAGAGACGATCGATCGATTCGTCAGCCATTTTTGCGCCGTGGTCCATCATGTCGCGGACAATCCGCACGTCAAGCTGCAAGATATCTCGATGCTCTCGGAGCAGGAACGCGATCAACTGCTGTTGCGGTTCAACGATACAAAGCGCGATTACCCGCGGGAAATGCTGTTGCATCAGTGGTTCGAGTCTCGCGCGCGGCTTGAGCCCGAGCGCCGCGCGGTCTTATTCGGCGACGATCGTCTTGCCTATGGCGAATTGAACGAAAAAGCGAATCGACTGGCGCGGGTGCTGCAAGCCCGCGGGCTCGGCCCCAATCGAATCGCGGCCATCGCCGTGGAACGATCCCCTGAAATGATGATCGGCATCCTGGCTATTTTGAAAGCGGGAGCGGCCTATTTGCCGATTGCGCCCGATTATCCGCAGGAGCGGATCGACTACATGCTGGAGGACAGCAAGGCCGATCTGGTGCTGACGAACCGTCGGTGGACGCATTTGTTTCATTCCGAATTCGTCATCGATTTACACGATGAGGCGTGCTATCAGGGAAATTCCGATCCCGTGCCAACGGAGGCGACGGCACAGGATGTCGCTTATGTGATCTACACGTCCGGCTCGACGGGGAAGCCGAAGGGCGTTATGGTCGAGCATTCCGCCGTTGTGAACCGGATTCATTGGATGCAGAAGCAATATCCGCTGGGGCCGGAGGACGTTATTTTGCAAAAAACGCCCTTTACGTTCGATGTGTCCGTATGGGAGCTGTTCTGGTGGAGCGTGGCGGGCTCGTCGGTTTGTTTCCTGGAGCCCGGCGCGGAGAAAGACCCGTCCGCCATCGTTCGCGCTATCGCGCGGCATCGCGTGACGACGATCCATTTTGTGCCCTCGATGCTGCATCTGTTTTTAAACGAGCTGGAGCGGCAGCGCGAGAATGCGGCCGAGCCGGCGGCCGGACTCGGGAGCTTGCGCGATGTGTTTGCCAGCGGCGAGGCGCTGCCCGTTCAGCATGCGGAGCGTTTTTACCGCATCTTTGCTTCTTCCTCCGACGCGCGGACGAGGTTGATCAATTTGTACGGGCCGACGGAGGCGGCTATCGATGTGACGTTTTTCGAATGCGAAGCCGGAGCTCTGTCGGATCCTATGCCAATCGGCAAGCCGATCGACAATATTCAATTGTATATCCTGGATGGAGAGAACCGTTTGCAGCCTGTCGGGCAACCGGGCGAATTATGCATTGCCGGCGTCGGATTGGCGCGCGGTTATCTGAACCGGCCGGAGCTGACCGCGGAGAAATTCGCGGCGAATCCGTTTGTGCCGGGCACCCGCATGTATCGGACAGGCGATTTGGCGAAATGGCTGCCTGACGGATCGATTGCCTATATGGGCAGGCTCGATCATCAGGTGAAGCTGCGCGGGTATCGCGTGGAACTGGGCGAGGTTGAAGCGGCTCTGCTCCAGGTTGAAGATATTGCCGAGGCCGTCGTCGCGGTAAAAGAAGCGGCGGACGGAGACAAGCAACTGCATGCTTATGTTGCGGCCAAACGCGACGTGCCGGCGGCGGAAATTCGCAAGATGTTGGCGCGGACGCTGCCCGAATATATGATTCCCGCCTACTACACCCGAGTCGGGCGGATGCCGCTCACCCCAAGCGGGAAAGCGGACCGCCACGCCTTGATGCAACTGCAAGGAACCGTGAGCGCAAACAGCGGCTATGTGGCCCCGCAGAACGAAGTGGAACACAAGCTTGCCGGCATTTGGGAGGAGTTGCTGCATCTGGATCGCGTGGGGACGGAGGACCATTTCTTTGATTTGGGCGGCCATTCCCTGAAAGCGACACAACTGCTCCACACCTTGAATCAGGAGTTTCAAACGGACATCCAGTTGCGCGATATTTTCAATAAGCCTACCATTCGGCAATTGGCCGCAATTATCGCGGAAAAAGGCAAGGCGGCGTACGAGCCGATTCCTTTGGCCGGCAGCCGGGACGTTTATCCGTTGTCATCGGCGCAAAACCGGCTTTACATTCTCGAACGGCTGGAGGAAGTCGGGTGCGCGTATCATTTGCCCGCCGCTTTGATCATCGAGGGCGCCGCCGATGAATCTCGTTTGGAACAGGCGCTGCAATCGCTGCTGTCCCGACACGAGATTCTGCGAACCACGTTCGAGTCGGTCGAAGGCGTGCCGATGCAGCGCATTCATGCCCGCGTTTCCTTTTCGATCGAACGCATGGAGGGGGACGAGCTTTCCATCGAGGACATCATCTCCGCTTTTATCCGTCCTTTCGATTTGAGCTCGGCGCCGCTGCTTCGCGTCGGTTTGGTTCAGCTTCCGCATGACAGGCAACTGCTTCTATTCGATATGCATCACCTGATCTCCGACGGCGTATCGATGGGCGTTTTGACGCACGAATTCATGCAGTTGTACGAGCGGAAGGAACCGCCTGCATTAAAGGTGCAGTATAAGGACTTTGCCGCTTGGCAGCCGCGTTTTCTAGCTTCCGAGCCGCTGCGGCGGCAAGAGCGCTATTGGCTGGAGCTGTTTGCGGATGGCGCGCCGTTGCTGAACCTGCCGACGGATTTCAAGCGGCCGTTGTCGAAAACGTATGAAGGCGGCAGGCTTGCGTTCGACCTGAATGCGGGGGAGACACACCGTCTGAAGGCGCTGGCCGCCGCGTCCAACGCTACGCTGTATATGGTGCTGCTGGCTGTTTTCAATATTTTATTGTCCAAGTATGCGGGCCAAGAGGACGTTGTCGTAGGCTCGCCGGTCTCCGGAAGGCCCCATGCCGACCTGAATCACAACGTTGGCATGTTCGTCAATACGATCGTGCTGCGCAATCGGCCCGCGAAGCGGCTGCCATTTGCGCAATTTCTCCGGCAATTGCGGGAAACGACGCTGGAAGCTTTTCAACACCAGCATTATCCTTTCGAGGAATTGGTGGCGAAATTGAAATTGGCCCGGGACCCGAGCCGAAACCCGCTCTTCGATGTCATGTTCATCATGCAGAACATGGAAATTCCGGAGCTGACGATGGATCGGCTTCGCGTGAAGCCTGTCGCCTGCCCCGCGGCGACGGCCAAGTTCGACTTGACGCTGGAGGTTTCGGAAACCGGCGACGGGATCGCTTGCCATTTTGAATATGGCACACAGCTTTTCAAACGGGAAACGATCGAAACGCTGGCCCGGCATTTCGGCTCCATCCTGCGGGAAGTGCTGGAAAATCCGCAAATCACGCTTGGCGACATCGAGATGATATCGGCCGAGGAGCGGGAGCGGATTTTGCTGCGGTTCAACGATACCGCCTGCGATTATCCGCGCGATCAGGCGCTGCACCGCTGGCTCGAAGAACAGGCCGATCTCGGGCCCGACCGACTCGCGATTATGAGCGGAGACGCCCGCGTGACATACGGCGAATTAAATGCCAAAGCGAATCAACTGGCCCGCCTGCTGCAAGCTTGCGGTCTGGGGCCGAACCGCATCGCCGCGATCGCGGCGGAACGTTCGCCCGAAATGATGGTCGGCATCATGGCCATCCTGAAAGCGGGAGGAGCTTACTTGCCGATCGCTCCCGATCTCCCGCCGGAGCGGATCGATTATATGCTCGAGGACAGCAAAGCTTGTCTGCTGCTGACGCAGAAACGCCGGATGCATGCATTCGAGAGTGCGGCCGCATCCCGGAAGATCATCGACCTGGACGATGAAAGGCATTATCAAGGCGATGATTCGAACATTTCCCAATCGTCCGCGCCTCACGACCTGGCGTACGTGATCTACACTTCCGGCTCGACGGGCAAGCCGAAAGGGGTCATGGTCGAGCACGCCGCGGTCGTCAACCGCATTCACTGGATGCAGAAGAGGTTTCCGCTCGAGCGCGGGGATGTGATTTTGCAAAAAACGGCCATTACCTTCGACGTATCCGTGTGGGAGCTGTTCTGGTGGAGCCTGGCGGGGGCGACGGTCAGCTTGTTGCAGCCCGGCGGGGAAAAAAATCCCGAGACCCTCCTGCGGACGGTTGCGGAGCATCAGGTTACGGTGATGCATTTTGTGCCCTCGATGCTGCATTTGTTTATGGACTACGTGGAGCTTTTCCCGGAATATGCGGAACATTCGGGCCGGCGATCGAGCCTGCGATATGTGTTCGTAAGCGGAGAAGCGTTGGCGGTGCAGCATGTCCAGCGCTTTTACGGGCAGTTGGGTTCGAGCGGCTCCACGCAATTGGTCAATTTATACGGACCGACGGAAGCGGCGATTGACGTGTCGTGCTTCGTCTGCGAGGCGGGAACGGATTACGCCGCCATTCCGATCGGCCGGCCGATCGACAATATCCGGTTGTATGTCGTGGACGAAGAGCGCCGCTTGCTGCCCGTCGGCCTTACGGGCGAATTGTGCATAGCCGGAGCCGGATTGGCGCGCGGCTATATCAACCGGCCGGAGCTGACTGCGGAAAGGTTTGTGAACAATCCGTTCGCACCGGGCACGCGGATGTATCGAACGGGAGATTTGGCCAAATGGCTACCTGACGGAACGATCGAATACAGGGGCAGGATGGACGATCAGGTCAAGCTGCGCGGGTATCGGATCGAGCTGGGCGAGATCGAAGCGACGTTGACGAGCCATCCGGACATCTCCGAGGCTGTCGCGCTGGCGAAGGAGTTGGCGGACGGGGATCGGCGCCTCTGCGCTTACTTCACGGCAAAGCGCGAGCTGACCGTCGTCGAGATTCGTTCGCACTTGTCGCAGACGCTGCCGGACTATATGATCCCCGCTTATTTCACGCTGCTGGAGACGATGCCGCTGACCGCGAACGGCAAGGCGGATCGCCGGACTTTAATGAAGCTGGAGCAGCATCTGAGCGCGCAGCCGGACTACGTTGCGCCGCAAAACGAAACGGAGGGAAAGCTGGCGGACATTTGGCGCGAGCTGTTGAATCTGGATCGTGTGGGCACGCAGGATCATTTCTTCGACATCGGGGGCAATTCGCTTCTGTTGCTGCGGATGCATGCCAAGCTGCAGACGGTTTACCCGGACCGGATCAAGGTAACGGACCTGTTCGCCTATCCGACGATTGAAAAACTGGCGGCCTATTTGCGGACGGAAGCCCTGGCCGCCAATCGGGAGGCGGAAGTCCGCTACATCGGGATGCCGGAGGATTTCTTCGCCGCAGGAGGAGGGCAGCAGGCGGGAGCGATGTTCAAAATAGAGTTGGATGCGGATGTTTCCGCGCTCCTGATGTCCATGGGGGAACAACTGCGGACGGATTTGCTGCCCATACTCGCCTCCATCTACCTTTATCTGTTCGCCCAGTACAATAAAAAGGCGGAGCAGTCGATTCAACTGATGCCGGACGACCGGAACATCTACGCGCTGACGCTTGATTTTAGCGGCATCCGCCATGTCGAGGCGCTTGTGCGAACGATAGAGAAGAAAATTCAGGAAAGCAAGGCGAGGGGCGAAGGGGCTGCGCGGGCAAGGCGAAGCGCCAGGCCGCCCGAGAATGCGCTGGCCGCATTTTTTTACAAAAAAAGTCCTCTTGTTCGTTCAAAGGAATGGTTGGCGTGCTGCGACCTCCTGTTTTCTTATGAGGAAGATCGCCGAAGGATTGTCATCCATTGCGAATACGACGCCAAGAGATTGAACAAGGAAAAAATCAGGCAATTTGTTCTGGGATACGGCAAACTGGCTCGTTGGTTTGCCAACCAATACGCAACTCAAGCCCAAGTTGCGGCGACGCGGGGAGGAGGGAAGGAATGACGGACAAGGTTGCGCTGCTTTTTCCGGGAACGGGAACGCAATACGCGGGCATGTTTCAAGGATTTTATGATCGATATGCCGTTGTGAGAGCGACATTCGAGGAAGCGGGAGACGTACTCCAGTTCGATCTGTCCAACGCCATACTGGATCGCGGCTTGTTTGGCGAGATGGGCGTTGCCGCCGCGCAAGCATCCATTTTTGTGTGCAGCATCGCGGCTTATCGGGCGTTTCAGCAGGAGGCGGGAATCAAGCCGTTCTGCATGGCGGGCCACAGCATGGGGGAATTCTCCGCATTGACCTGCGCCGGAGCTTTCCGTTTCCAGGATGCGCTCCAGGCGGTGTGGCGCAGGGGGCAATGGATGGAGGAGGCCGTGCCGGAAGGAGGCGGGTTGATCGCGGCTGTCAAACACCTGCCTGCCGACGCGGTTAAAGCGCAGTGCGCCGCGAATGCGGGGGAGGATCGCATTCTCGACATCGCCTGCTATAACGCGCCGGACCAGTTGGTCATCGCCGGACACCGCGCCGCCGTTCAAACGGCGGCGGCTTCGCTCGAAGCGATGGGCGGCCAGGTGGTCCCGTTATCCGCAAACATCCCTTTTCATACCTCGCTCATGCAGCCCGCGGCGGATAAGCTTCGGGAGGAACTGCAACGCTATGCCGTTCGCGAGCCGAATTGTCCGGTGATCTCCAATGTGACCGCCAGGCCGCATCAAGGGGCCGCGAGCTTGATCGAGCATTTGACCTTGCAGCTTACGCATCCCGTTCGCTGGGAAGAAACGATTCGTTACATGCAGGAGGAGGGCGCGGCCTATGCGGTGGAGCTTGGACCGGGTACCGTGCTCAAGAAGCTATGCCGCAGGATCGCCCGCAACATCCGCGCCTATGCCTGGGATGACCGGGATGATTTCGCTTCGATTGCCGCCATGGGAAAGCTGGAGGCCGCCTTCCTCGATCGATGTCTGACGATTGCCGTCAGCACGCGGAATCTGAATGGGGAGGAGCGGAACTACCGGCGGGAAGTGACCGAACCGTACGAAAGGATCCGCCAAATCCGCCATGAATGCGAGCAAGCGGGCCAGGAACCGCCGCAGGAGCGTTTGAATGAGGCGTTCGCATGCGTGCGCCGCATTTTGCAGTATAAGCAGGTGGACGCCGATCAACGCGACGCTTTGTTAAGCGAATTGGAGCTCGCGCTTCGGGGCCATGACCGCTCCACAGCGGAAGCCATTTGAGAGGATGAACAGGATGAAGAAATATGTGTTAATGACCGGGGAAGTCGCTTTGCTGCTGGCCATTTTTTTGCTCGTATCCGTTATTCACAACGATGTGATCGTGCCCCACTCGGGCGCTTACGGCAAATTTCTGGGCAAAAATGTTCCGATCTGGATAAGCATCATGTTTGCCGTCACCGCGCTGCTCATCGCCATCTACTTTCAGATTAAAAAACGGATCGTCAAAGATCGTTATGAAGGCATTATCGCCATGAGCAACTTCCGGCGCTTGGGCAGACAGGATGTTCTTCTGACAGCGCTGGCCGGTCTCTTTACCGGGCTCTTCTTTATTTGCATGATCAGAGTGTCGTTCGTCGCCGACCATTTCCCCGATTTTAAAGATTACATCGCGATGTTCATGAAGTCGCAATCCTTTGTGATGGTGATCATCGGGCTTGGCGTCATCGGACCTTTGTTTGAGGAAGTTTTCTTCCGGGGTATTTTATTCAATATCATGCGCAAAAAAATCCCGTTCATCGCCGCGCTGCTGCTGCAAGCGGTGTTTTACGGGTACTGTCAGCCAAATCCGAGCATCCAGGTGATCTCCTTTTTTCTGGCCATTATGTACGGAATTCTCTATTACCGCCTGAAATCCATCTGGTCCACCTTGATCGCGGCAGCCGTCATGAATACGTTCATCTTCGTTGCCAAGAAAACCGGGTTGCTCGATCAATTGGGCACGACGGTGCCGGACCCGATTTTACTGTTCATTTCGGGCATATGCTTATTCTTTATGATTATCCTATTGCTTGCCGCCTGGAAGAAAGAATCGAAAACCAACTATTTGCTCACGATAGGAAATTTGTTTTTGTGGGTCATTGTTTATTCGCTGGTCTATTACCCGTTCATCTTCGGGGTATGGAATGCCGGTGTGATGCATATCAGCTCGATTCGCCATTGGCTCGGCCAAAACAACGTGATCGGCTTTATCCCTTACGACTTGCTGGCATTCGCGGCCTATTTCTATGTGATGAAAGCCGTTCACAAGAAAAATTTGATTACGGTCAGCAATTTTACGCGGCTCCCTTTGAAAAACGGGCTGTTCGTCGCCATTCTGGGAATATTGATGGGCGTTTGGGTGCAGTGCGTGTTCCTCATCCCTCATATGAATGAAGCTTTCCCGCAGTTTGACCAATTGACGGTTTATTTAACCACAGCCATATTGCCGGTCTATCTGGCCTTCCTGGTGATCCATTCGATCTACAAAGAAATTTTTTTCCGGGCGATGATCTACAACGTGCTGAGAAGCTCGCTCCCGGTATGGATCTCCACGCTGATGACGGGAATCATCTACGGCGGCTTGTTCTTCAATTGGGATGTGCTGCTCACGGCTTACGCATGCTTGGGCGCATTGATTTTCAGTCTGTTGTTCGAGTGGTGCAAATCGATTTGGGCGCCGATCATTAACGAGTTCTTCGTGTTTGCCGCCTATTATGCAATCAAACAAATGCACCTCGTTTACGGTCCGGGTGTGATCTGGACCATTGTTTTCAGTACGCTCGGCGTCCTGTATCTGATGTATTACATTTGGCGAAACCGGGATACGCGGCCGGGGAAAGCGGACCAGGCCGATGCAACGAATCAGGCGAACCGGGTTGCGGTCGAAAACTGAAACAGCATACGGGAAAGGGGGGGACTTGCGATGTTGGATTTCGATATCATCGAAACGGATGAGTCCGGCGCCGATCAGACGACAGTGGAGGAATGGTCCTCCCAGGAGATCGCGATTATCGGTATTTCAGCCATGCTGCCATTGGCGAACGATCTGAACCGGTTCTGGAAGCTGCTCGCCCATGGCGCGGATTTCATTTCCGAGTTTCCTGAAGCAAGGCGCAAGGATGTGGAGGCATACGCGCAACGAAGAAATCGCCGGGAGGGCGAGCCTGCGTTTTTTCACGGGGCTTTTTTGGAGGAAATCGATAAATTCGACTATGCCTTTTTTCGTCTGTCGCCCAAAGAAGCGAGCTTAATGACGCCGAATCAACGCTTGCTGTTGCAAACGGCGTGGAAAGCGGCGGAGGATGCGGGCTACGGCAAAAAGCAATTGGCGGGAAGCCGAACAGGGGTTTTCGTAGGCTACAACTCCGATGTGCTTTACGATTATAAAAGCATGGTGGCCGATGCCGACCCGGAGATGCTGTCGCTTGCGGTCCCCGGCAATCTCAGCTCCGTGATCGCCGGCAGAATCTCTTATTTGCTTGATTTGAAAGGCCCCAGCCTGTGCGTCGATACGGCTTGCTCGTCCTCGCTGGTGGCCGTTCATTTGGCGTGCCAATCGCTTCGCAACCAGGAATGCGAGATGGCGATCGCCGGCAGCGTGAAGCTGCATCTGCTGCCGCTTGCGGATGAAGTGAAAATCGGCATCGAGGCCGCCGATTCGCGCGCCCGCACTTTTGATGACGGCTCGGACGGAACGGGGGCGGGAGAAGGGGTTTTCGCTTTTATGTTAAAACCGCTCGGCAAAGCGATACAGGAGGGCGACTCCGTCTATGCGGTGATCAAAGGCAGTGCGGTCAATCAGGACGGAAGCTCGGTCGGCATGACCGCGCCCAATGTGAAGTCGCAGGAAGAGGTCATTGTCGAGGCGTGGCAAAATGCGGGGATCGATCCGGAAACGATTTCTTATATCGAGGCGCACGGGACGGGAACGAAGCTGGGCGATCCGATCGAAATCGCCGGCATTGACCGGGCTTTCCGGCGTTTTACGGATCGCCGGCAATTCGTAGCGATCGGCGCGATCAAAACAAATATCGGCCATTTGGATCATGCCGCCGGCATGGCCGGGATGCTGAAGGCCGTACTGGCGATGAAGCACAGGCAAATCCCGCCGATTGTGCATTGGACGAGGCCCAATCAGGCGATTGATTTTATCGAATCCCCCGTTTTCGTAAACGATCGGTTAACGGAATGGAAATCGCAAGGACAGCCCCGCCGCTGCGGAGTCAGCGCGTTCGGCATGAGTGGCACGAATTGCCACGTTGTGCTCGAGGAAGCGCCGGCGATTGAGGAGGAAACGTCAGCGACGGATGGGACATCGCCCTATCTGCTATGCCTGTCCGCCAAAAGCGAAGCCGCATTGCGGCGCTTGGTTGAGGCATACCGTCAAATCCGGTGGCAGCCCCGCGACTTGGCGGATATGTGTTACACCGCCGGTATCGGCAGAGATCATTACGAGCATCGGCTTTCGATCGTATTTCATAACGAACGAGAGCTTGGCGACAAGCTGGAATGGCTGCACGCTCAGGGGGCGGTTGCGGCGGAGGAGCAGGGGATTTTCTGCGGCGTCGGCAAGCCCGAAGCAGCGGCGGAGGTGTATATGGACGGCTCGGAAGCGGAAGGAAGCGGGCCGCCGAATCCCGTTGACATCGCCCGTCGCTATGTGCAGGGGGCGGACATCGCCTGGGACCGGCTTGATCGGGAGCCTGGACGCAAGCGAATCCATCTGCCGACATATCCTTTCGAGCGGAGCCGCTGCTGGCTGGAAACCGATAAGGCGTCCATTTCTTCACATTCCACGGAGAATTCGGCTTTGAAGGCCGCCGCGCCGCTGTCCGAGGATGAAGTCGTGTTGACGGGAAGAACCGACAACCGCTATTCGGATACGGAGAAGATCATCGCGCACATTTGGGGGGACCTGCTGGGGTTTCGCCAAATGGACGTATCGGACAACTTCTACGAATTGGGCGGCGATTCGATCGTTGCGCTCAAAATTGTGAACCGCATCAGCTTGCGGCTGGCGCTTCCCCTGGACGTGGCCGACTTATTGAAGCACGCGTCGGTCGCGGAGTTGGCCGCATTCGTCGATCGCAACCCGGAGCCGCAAGGCCGCGGCGCCGGTCGCTTCGCGGCTTTGCGGTCCGTCGCCGACCGTGACGACTATCCGCTCACTTCATCGCAGTATCGCGTTTTTATTCAGGAGCAATTCGGAGAGATCGGAACGGGCCACAATACGCCCTTCTGCATCATGGTGGAAGGGGAATTGCATATCGATCGCCTGGAGGCGGCATTCCGGCAACTCGTGGCCAGGCACGCATCGCTGCGGACCTCGTTCTTGTTCAAGGACGGGGAAGCCGTACAGCGGATCGCCGAGCGGACGGAGTTTCACATCAGCAGGCACCAAAGCCCGATGGACGGCCTCGACGCGGTGATTCGCGGTTTTATCCGGCCGTTCGATCTGACCGTTCCGCCGCTCCTTCGCGTGGGGGTTGTCCGAATTGCCGCAGCCAAGCACCTGCTGATGATCGATATGCACCATATTATAACCGACGGCGTTTCTTCAAGCCTGTTGATCAAGCAATTTTGCGAGCTGTATAGAGGGCTGACGCTTGCGGAGCCGGTCATTCAGTTCAAGGACTACGCCGTCTGGGAGCAGGACACGCTGCGGAACGGCGGGTTGGACCAGCGCAAGCAATATTGGCTGGACCGCCTGTCGGGAGAGCTTCCGGTTTTGGCGATGCGGACCGATTTCCCAAGGTCGGCTCAGAAAAATGCCGCCGGCCATTCGCTCCGATTTCCCATGCCGGCCAAGACCAAAGGCGGCCTGGAGGCGCTGGCGAAGTCACGCAATGTGACGATGAACGGCTTGCTGTTTTCCCTTTACACCGCCTTCTTGCATCTATATACCGGCCAGGAGGATCTGATCGTCGGCACATTGGTGTCCGGAAGAAACCATCCGTATTTGGAAAATGTGATCGGCATGTTTATCAATTTTTTGCCGATTCGCCTGCAAGTTCAGCCGGACGCTTCGTTCGAGGATCACTTGTCGCGGGTCCATCAAACTGTTGTGGACGCTTATGAGCACGATTATCCATTCGATCAGATGATCGTCGATTTGCAGATCAAGACGGATCGCTCGCGCAACCCGATCTATGACACGATGCTCGTTTACCATAACGAATTGAACATGCATGCAACGGACCAATGGAGCATGGAGGACGAGGGGCTGGCATTTTCCGAATATCCGTTGCCAAGCCCGTCCTCCGCGCTCGATTTCAAGCTGGATGCATGGGAGGACAGGTCCGGGGGATTGGCATTCGTTCTGCAATACGATACCGCGTTATATCAAGAAGCTACGATGCGGCTTTTCATGGAGCGCTTCTTGTCGCTGGCCGATTATATCGGGGGGCATGCGAACGAGCCTTTGTCGCAATTGCGTCTGTGGACGGCTCCCGAGGCCGTACGGCCGGCCGATCAAGCCGAAAACGCCCGGCTTGCGATCAGCGCGACATTTACGGCGGAGCCCGTCGGCGAGTTTGTCCACTGGTGGTGCGCACAATTTCAGTTGGACACCGAGGTTGTTTTTGCCCCGTACAATCAGGTGTTTCAGCAATTGCTCGACCCTGCGAGCTTGCTCGCGGAAAACAAGGGGATCAATCTGCTGCTCATTCGCTTCGAGGATTTCATTCGCGACGATTCGTCCGGCGATGCCGGGAAGATAGCCAAATTGGACGGCATTTACGGCGAATTGGTGCGGATGCTGCAAGCCCGCGGCAACAAAGGGCCTTATTGGGTGGGCTTATTCCCGATTTCCACCGGCTTGTCGTTAAGCGATGAACTGACCGTTTACATGGAGGGCTTGCTTGAGCGGTGGAAAGAGGCGTTGACCGCCATGCGGCACGTTCACACGATCGATTTCGACGAAGCGACCTCGCGCTTGTATCGGGTTCCGCATATGTTCGATGCGATCAAAGATCGGGAGGGCCACCTTCCGTTCAGCGACGAGTTTTATGCCGTCATGGGCGCCGTGATTGCCCGCAAGCTGATGGCCTGGAAGCGGCAGCCGTTTAAGGTGATCGTTGTCGATTGCGACAATACGCTGTGGAAAGGCGTTTGCGGAGAGGACGGCGCGCTCGGCATTGCGCTTGAAGCGCCGTATTTGGAATTGCAGCGGTTCCTGCTGGAGCGCGGCAACGAGGGTATGTTGCTCGCCCTATGCAGCAAAAACAATGAAGCGGACGTGTGGGAGGTATTTGAACGCCACCCGCACATGCCTTTGCAAAAGCGACATTTTGTCGGCGCGAAGATCAATTGGCAGGCGAAATCTGCCAATCTCCGGCAGTTGGCCGACGAGCTTCAGCTCGGTCTGGACAGCTTTATCTTCGTAGACGACAGCGCGTTGGAGTGCTCCGAAGTGATCGAGCATTGCCCCGAGGTGTTGACGCTTCAGCTTCCCGGCAATCCGCAGCACATCGCCGCATTCCTGGGGCACGTATGGGCCTTCGACAAATATTCGGTCACGGAGGAGGATCGGAAGCGGACGAGCTTCTATGCCGCCGAATGGCAGCGCCGCGGCGCGCAGGAAGCCGGACACGCGTCATTGGACGATTTTCTGCTGAGCCTAGAGTTGAAATTGAACATGCATCGCCTGCAATCCGGGCATATCGTCAGGGCGGCGCAGCTTACGCAGCGAACGAATCAATTCAACATGAGCGCCATCCGCAGGACTGAGGATGATATACGCGCGCTGCTGGCGTCGGAGGAGATTCAATGCTGGGGAATCGAGGTGGCGGATCGTTTCGGCGATTACGGATTTGTCGGTTTGGTGATCGGTTCAATTGATGGGGACGCATTCGTGATCGATACCTTTCTGTTGAGCTGCCGTGTGCTCGGCAGGCAAGTTGAAGCCGCCATTTTGTGCGAGCTGAAGCGCTATGCCGCGGCTTACGGCGTTCGCGTTCTCGCAGCCCCTTTTGTGCCCAGCGCCAAAAATGCGCCCTTCCAACAGTTTCTTGACAAAGCTGGCTGGGAGAGAGCGGAGGATGAAACCGGAGCTGTAGCTGTAGCTAGAGCTGGAACTGGAACGATTTCGTACTATCTTCCGTTAGAACGGATTCCGGATAAGCTGGATTATATTAAGGTCGTTCATGACGGCTTAATGCCGGAAGGGAAGGAAGAGAAAGAAGGGAAGGAAGAGAAAGAAGGGAAGGAAGAGAAAGAAGGGAAGGAAGAGAAGGTAGAACAAGAAGAGAAGGAAGGGAAAGAGGAGAGGGAAGAAAGGAAAGAGGAGGAAGGGAAGGAAAAAATCGCGGCGGCGGCGGAATGGAAACCGCAACCGCCATTCGCCGGGCAGCCGGATTGGGATTGGAAGATTCCGGGGAAGGACGATACAAGGCTGCGCCACCGCGCTTACCTGCTCCCGCTGCAATATTGCAGGGCCGATCAATTGCTGGATCTTTGCGGCATGGACAACCAACAGCCGCGAAAGGACGCATTCGCCGGCGATCCGGCGTTGCATCCTGCGGAACGCGACTTGCTGCAGCTATGGCAATCGATTTTGCGGACGGATTCGATCGGGGTGGACGATCATTTTTTCGATCTTGGCGGCAACTCGCTGCAGGCGGTATCGCTGGCGTCCCGCATTCACCGGCAATTTCAAGTGCAAGTGTCGTTGCGCGAGTTATTCGCGGCGCCGACCGTTCGCCAAATGGCGAAGCTGATCGATCAAACGGAACAATCGGCCTACGCCCCGATCCAACCGGCTCCGGGCCGCGCGGTTTATCCCGTCACCCCGGCTCAAAAGAGGCTGCTCGTACTCCATCAACTGGATGGCGCCGCCACTTCATATAATCAGCCCTTATTGTTTTGGGCGGAGGGAACGCTTCACCCGGATCGCCTGCAATCCGTTTGCGAGAGGTTGATAGACAGACATGAAATTTTGCGAACCTGTTTTCGGATGGAAGAAGGCGCATTCGTCCAAAGCGTCGGCAGCCGTCCCGATTTTTCCCTTGAACGGTATCAGGCGGATCGATCGCACGTTCAGGAGGTCGTCGCCCGGTTCATTCGTCCTTTCGATCTCGCCCGGGCGCCGCTGTTCCGAGCCGGGGTTGTGACGATCGCCGAGAACCAACATGTGATCATGTTCGACATGCATCATGCCGTGGCGGACGGGGTGTCCATCAGCATCCTGATGGAGGAGTTTTTCGCCTTGTACGAAGGCGCCGATTTGCCGGACCTTCGCCTGCAATATCGCGATTATGCCGTCTGGCAGCAAGAGAAGTTTACGGCCGAGCAGATGCGGCGCCACGAACAATACTGGCTGAACGTATTTTCCGACGACATCCCGGTGTTGAATTTGCCGCTCGATTATCCAAGACCGAGCGTCCAAGACAAGAGCGGCGACACATTCAGCTTTACGCTTGAAGCGGAAGCGGCGGAACGCGTTCACCGGCTTGCTCACAGCACCGGCGCCACTCCGTATATGATTTTTTTGGCCGCATATACCGTTTTGCTTGCCAAGTACAGCGGCCAGGAGGACATTGTCGTCGGTTCGCCCGTTGCCGGAAGACCGCACGCCGACCTGGAAAGCATGATCGGCATGTTTGTCAACACGCTTGTTTTACGCAATCGGCCGCAAGGGGAGAAGACGTTCCGGCAATTTCTGGCGGAGGTCCGGGAAAATACGCTGAAGGCGTTCGAGCATCAGGTTTACCCGTTCGAGGAATTGGTGGACAAGCTGAAGGTGCAAAGGGATTTGAGCCGGAATCCGCTGTTCGATACGATGTTTATTTATCAGAATATGGCTTGGTCCTCCAGGCAAATGGAAGGGTTGCAATGCAAGCCGTATATCAACGAAAATCCGCAAAGCAGGTTTGATCTGACCTTGGAGCTGGCGGAGAGCGAGGCGGGTCTGCAGGTTCGCCTGGAATATGCCGACAAGCTGTTCCGGCCTGAGACTATAACGCGCTTCGCGCGTCATTTTGTGCAAATTGTCATGGCGGCGACGCAGTCGCCGGAGCGGAAATTGTCGCAGATTGAGATGCTCGACAGGTCGGAAAAAGCGCGGCTGCTGTTTGGATTCAATGCGACGTATGCGGATTACGCATCGGACCAAACCATTCACCAACTGTTCGAAGAGCGGGCGGCGTCGATGCGGAATCAAACGGCCCTGGTCTACGGGGACAAGCGCATGACTTACGGCGAACTGAACGCCAGGGCCAATCGGCTGGCAAAAACCTTGAGAGCCCGGGGCGTGCGCGCGGATCAACCCGTCTGCATCATGGTCGAGCGCTCCTTCGAGATGCTCGTCGGCATTCTGGCCATTCTGAAAGCAGGCGGAGCTTACGTGCCTGTCGACCCGCAAGTTCCGGAGGAAAGGTTCCGCTATATGTGGAAGGATGCCGGGGCCAAGCTGCTGTTGTCGCAGCGCCATGTGCTGCAGCGCCTGGCGTTTACGGAGGAATGGCTCGATTTGGACGATGAGCGGATGTATCCGGAGGAGGACTCCAACCTGGAGCCGATCGCCGGCCCGGCTCATTTGGCTTATGTCATCTACACATCCGGTTCGACCGGCGAGCCGAAGGGCGTCATGGTGGAGCATAAATCGGCCGTCCACATATTAAGCCGACTGGAGCATGCATATCCGCTGCTCGCTTCGGATGCCTATTTGTTGAAAACCACCTATACGTTTGACGTATCCGTTGCGGAATTGTTCGGATGGTTTGTCGGTTGGGGAAAACTCGTCATCTTGCCGCAAGGGCAGGAGAAGGACCCGACGGCTTTACTGCAAATCATGGAGGAGGAGCGCATTACGCATGTGAATTTTGTCCCTTCGATGTTCCATGCTTTTCTGAATTATGCGGAGGCGACGGATATCGGCAAGCTCGAAAAGCTGAAATATATTTTCGTCGCGGGCGAAGCGCTTTCCAAACGGTTGGTGGAGAAATACCATCGTTTATCTTTGCAGGCCAAGCTGGAAAATATATACGGGCCTACGGAGGTGACGATATACGCCACCAAATATTCGACCAGCGAGGCCACCTGCGAATCGCCGAGCGTGCCGATTGGAAAGCCGCTAGGAAATGTGCAGGCATGGATCGTGGACGGCTCCGATCACCTGCAGCCTGTCGGCGTACCGGGAGAGCTCTGCGTCGGGGGCGAGGGATTGGCTCGCGGTTATCTGAACCGCCCCGATCTGACGGCGCAGAAATTCGTCGACAACCCTTTTGTCGCCGGGGATCGCATGTACAGAACGGGCGATTTGGCCAGATGGCTTGCGGACGGCAACATCGAATATTTGGGCCGGATCGACCATCAGGTCAAAATTCGCGGCTACCGCATAGAGCTTGGCGAGGTGGAGGCCCGCCTGCGCAAGGTGGAGGGCGTTCGGGAAGCGGTCGTTGTTGCATTGGAGGACGAGAGCGGCCAGAGCAATTTGTGCGCGTATGTCGTTTCCGACGACAGCAAGACGGAAAGCGGGATCAGAAGCGATCTGTCCAAAACGCTGCCCGGCTACATGATTCCGCAAACCTTCATGCGGTTGGATTCGCTGCCGCTTCATCCCAACGGGAAGGTGAATCTGAGGGCTTTGCCCAAGCCGGTTTATGAAACTCAGAGCTTCGAGCCGCCGAGGAATGAGACGGAACGGCTGCTGGCCCAAATGTGGACGGAGCTGTTGGATGTGAAAACGGTTGGGATCAAGGATCATTTCTTTGAAATCGGCGGTCACTCGTTGAGAGCGATCGGCTTGTTGACGAACATTCAGAAGGAGTTCCAGGTCAAGCTTTCGCTCCAGGAAATCTTCCAGGCTCCGACCATCGAACAGCTTGCCGTCGTCGTTCAAGACGCCGCCCCATCCGTTTACAGTTCGATTCCAAGCGCGGCGATCAAAGAACGTTACCCTTTGTCCTCGGCACAAATGAAGCTGTTCGTGCTGCAGCAATTGGACGCATCAAGCACCGCCTACAATCTTCCGAGCGCTTACGCGATCGAAGGGCCGCTCGATATCGAGCGGCTGCAGCGGGCGTTTCAGGCGTTGATTCAAAGGCATGAGTCGCTGCGCACCTCTTTTGAAATCTCAGCCGGCGAATTTATGCAGATCGTTCGGCCGCAGGTTGATTTTCGAATGCAGCGGTTGGATTTGGAAGAGGAGGAATTGGAAGCGCGCCTTCCGGCGCTGATTGCGCCGTTTGACCTCGGCCGGCCGGCTTTGCTGAGAGCAACGTTAATCACGCTGCCCAAGGGCTATGTTCTCTTTATCGATATGCACCACATCGTTTCGGACGGCGTGTCCATGGCCATCATCGTGCGGGATATCCTGTCGCTGTATGCCGGCAAGACGCTTCCCGCGCTGCCGATTCAATACAAGGATGTTGCCGAATGGCAGCAAGCCCGCCTGGAAAACGGCGAATTGCGCCAACAGGAAGCGTTTTGGCTGGACGCCCTGTCGGGTACGCTGCCGGTGCTGCGCATTCCTTCAGATTATCCAAGAC
>CAYYCV010000027.1:33277-37927 GCA_964470405.1 uncultured Caryophanales bacterium | reverse complement strand
ATTCTTCCAGGATATCGAAGACACGAACAGCCGACTTCACCGGTTTAAAGGTCGGCAGCATTTTTTGATCTTTCATCTCTACTCGCCTCGTTCATAAAAATTTTCATATCTATTGACAAGATTATAACAGAGAAAATATAATTAGTGTATAATTTTCTTGTATGAGATAATTATTATCACATATGTGAAAATAATTTAAAATGGAGGAGCGAAATGGCTAATACAAACATCAAAGAAGAAGAAATCATTTCCAGACTCTCGCAGATTTACACCGGGGCGCTATCCGACATCCTGGACCAGTTGGGGAGGTGGAATCAAGTACTGCCGAAAGAACTGACCGGTTTAACCCCAAACGACAAACTTTGTGGAACCGCTTTAACGGTCAGAGGGGAAGCCACTCATTCGGCGGATCCGAATGATATTTTCGTTCCCATGTTGCAAATGCTGGGAGACGTTCGCAAAAACAACATTGTCATCAGCCAGCCTAACGATATGACTTGTTCACATCTTGGCGAATTGTCCGCCACCACGATCAAAGCGCGCGGCGGGAATGGCGCGGTCATCTACGGCGGTGTGCGCGATGTCGATTACATCCAGAAGCTGGGTCTGCCTGTATTCCATTTATACACCACGCCTGCGGATATCGTCGGACGCTGGAAACTGCAAGAATATAACGTACCGATCCGGATTCAAAATGTCTCGGTTTACCCCGGAGACTATATTGTGGGAGATAAGGACGGCGTTCTCGTCATACCGAAAGAAATCGTTACAGACGTATTATTCAAAGCCGAAGAGATCATGGAGACGGAGAATCATGTGCGTAACGACGTGCAGAATGGCATCCATCCACTTGACTCTTATTATAAACATGGCTGGTTTTAAAAAAATGATCAGGGGGAATCACAATGAAAGCAAAGAACTTCATCAGATTGTTTGTATGTCTGGCAACTTTGACACTGGTGTTGGCGGCCTGCAGCAGCGGTTCAGGGAATACCGACAACAACGCCGTCCAGAAGCAACCGGAGACTCAGGCGCCCGCAACGACGGACAATGCTTCTTCAACCAATCAGAAAGCAAAAACGGATTATCCGACCAAAACCATTCGAATGATCGTCCCCTTTGCGGCCGGCGGCGGCACGGACTCCGTAGGTCGAGCGTTGGCCGCGGGCATGAGCGAAGTCTTGGGGGTCAGCGTTGTGGTTGAGAACCAAACCGGCGGTTCAGGCGCCGTCGGAATGAATGCGGCACTTCACTCCGATCCGGACGGCTACACGATATCCCTGGGTTCCCGTGAAGTAACGTCCTTGCCGCTGCTTGGTCTGGCTCCCTTCGACACGCTGGATTTCAAATTTGTCGCGAATGTAAATACCGACCCGGCTGTACTTGTCGTGTCGAGCGAATCCAAGTATCAAACGCTGGATAGCCTGGTCGAAGACATGAAAGCCAATCCGGGCAAATTGACTTTCGCCGCTTCGGCGGTGCCCAATTATTACGCCATTCCTTTTGCCGAAGCGGCCAAAGTGGAATATACAACGGTTCCCTTTCAAGGCGCGGCCTTGGCCATCGTTGAATTATTGGGCCAGCGGGCTACCTTCGGCCTGTACGGTCCCGGCGAAGTATTGGCGCAAGTCGAAGACGGCGGGCTGCGGGCTTTGGCGATCATGTCGGAAGAGCGTATTGACACCTTTCCGGACGTGCCGACGATGAAAGAGCTTGGAATCGATGCCACATCGGGAACGTACCGCGGCATCATCGCTCCGGGCGGCACGCCTGACGAAATTGTAAAAGTTCTGGACGACGCGATTGCCCAAACGGTGAAGTCTCAGAAGTTTATCGATTTCATGAAAAAAAATTCGTTTGGTATAGATTATCGAAATTCTGCCGATTTTAAAGCCATGATTCAAGAAGACATCAAAAAACTCGAACCCATGAAAAAAATGGCTCAAAAATAACGCTATAACGAAGATCGCTTGAGCAGGGAATGATCATTCGGTGTTCCCTGCTCGTTTCAATTCAACATTCGGGATGTGATTCAATGAAAAACGCCGCAGTTTGGATCGGGGCCATCATCGCAGGGTTTGGCGTGCTGATACTAACGCAATCCCTTTTTCTCCAATACTATACCCCTTTTGGCCCGGGTCCGGGATTGCTCCCCCTGTGGTCGAGTCTTATTTTAATCCTGCTTTCCGTGCTGTATATTTGGAACTCCGTAAAGGAAAAATCGCTTTTGTTCACGGATATCCTTCCCAAAGGCAGAGAACTGGGCAGCGTGCTGTCTACCTTGTTCGCGCTGATCATTTTCTTATTGCTCGTCCCTTATACCGGTTTTGTCGTGGCCGGCACATTGATGCTGCTCATCATATTGATCAGAGATTTTAAATGGTATCTGGCCGGAGGAATTTCTTTTGCAACCACTTTTATTTTATTTTTTATTTTCAAAGTTCTCCTGGGCATACCGCTCCCGGTTAATGGACTTGGTTGGTAAGGAGGTGCACATATGGATATCGTTTTGCAAGGATTCGCCACAGCATTTTTAGGTTGGAATTTATTATATTGCCTGATTGGCGTAAGCACCGGAATGCTGGTTGGCGTCTTGCCGGGACTGGGTCCGGTCACCACGACCGCTTTGCTGCTGCCGATCACTTTCACAATGGAGCCGGTATCGGCCATCATTATGCTTGCGGGTATTTATTACGGTTCGATGTTCGGGGGGACGATCACCTCCGTTTTAATCAATACCCCGGGAGAAGCAGCCTCCGTAATCACCTGTCTGGATGGATACCCCATGGCTCGCCAAGGAAGAGCGGGCGTTGCGCTGGGGATTGCCGCGATCGGATCATTCATCGGCGGAACCGTTGCTATTATTGGCTTGTCGCTCATTGGACCTATCCTTGCCAAGACGGCCCTGAAATTCGGTCCTCCCGCTTACTTCGCCCTGATGTTTCTCGGATTGGTCATGATTGTCGGATTGTTGGGCAAGTCGCTGCTGCGAGGATTGATTGGCGCATTCATCGGTTTAATCATTTCGTTTTTCGGCATGGACCCCATTTCGGGAGTCGTTCGATTTTCGTTTGGTCAAATCCACATGTTAAGCGGGATCGGAATTATCCCTCTGGCGATTGGCTTATTCGGACTGTCCGAAGTTTTCACCGGTATGGAGGAGGCGTTGCGTCGAGACAAGCCTCCCAAAGTAAAGGAATTGTTTCCCCGACGCAAAGAATTAAAGCCGACCTTCATGGCGATCGGCAGAGGAACCGGTTTGGGATTTCTGGTGGGCTTGATTCCGGGAACCAATTCCATTATTCCGACATTGCTTTCCTATTCGGTTGAAAAAAAAGTGGCGAAGGATCCTTCCCGTTTTGGAAAAGGCGCCATTGAGGGAGTTGCCGGTCCTGAAACGGCGAATAACGCCTATTGCGGCGCCGCTCTTATTCCGCTGTTCACTTTGGGCATACCCAGCTCGCCTACGATTGCCATTCTGTTGGGCGCCTTTATCATGCACGGGCTGACGCCGGGGCCGGCTTTGTTCAACAACGAACCTGTTTTCATCTGGGCCGTCATCGCCAGCATGTATATTGGCAACCTCATTTTGCTCGTTTTAAGTTTGCCGATGGCCGGGATGTGGGCCAGGATCGCCTTCATCCCTCCCAAATTACTGTATCCTCTGGTTTTAATCATTTGCGTCATTGGTGCGTATAGTGAGAATAACGCGCTATGGGACGTATGGGTCATGCTCGTTTTCGGCGTAATCGGTTATCTTTTCAAAAAACTGGACATTCCGTTGGCCCCTATTATTTTGACGTTCGTCCTGGGAAAACTGATCGAAAATTCATTGCTGCAATCGTTGATTTATTTCAGGGGGAATTTCTGGGGCTTCTTTCAAGATCCAATTTCCGCAACCATTCTAAGTATTTCGCTGGTTCTTTTTTTGATGAGTTTCATTTCAGCCATTAAGAAAAAGAGAGGAGTCCTGGGAAGTGACTCGGAAGCCTAACTTCATTCTTCTGCACGAAAAAGATAACGTGGCCACCGCGTTGGAACGATTGCCGAAAGGATGCGCGATTGAGTTGCCTGGCCGAGGCGGATCATTGACCTTATTGCAGGAAATTCAGTTCGGCCATAAATTTGCGTTACATGAAATTGCAAAAGACGACAAGATTATCAAATACGGAGTTCCGATTGGAACCGCCACGCAAGCCATTCAAGCCGGAGAGTTTGTTCATGCGCATAACCTGACAAGCTCGCAAAAGGAGGTTCCCTTGAAATGAAAGGATTCAAAAGAGCCGATGGCAGGATCGGCATTCGCAACCACGTGGCGATTATTTATACTGTGGAATGCGCCCATCATGTCGCGGACACGATCTCGCGCAGTGTTCCGGGCACGGAAGTTTTCGGGTTTGCCGGATGCTACGAAGACCCTTACGCTTTTCGAATGTTGGTGGAGTTGGGAAAGCACCCCAATATATCCGGTGTTGTCGTTGTAAGGCTGGGGTGCGAGTGTACCAATGTGGATGCCTTGGCCGAACAGATTGCCGCCAGCGGCAAACCGGTCGAAATCATCCACATCCAGGAGACGGGCGGCACGCTTGCTTCCATTAAAAAAGGAAAAGAATTATGTCTGCAAATGATCCGACAGGGCGAACATGTCAA
>CAYYCV010000027.1:0-33267 GCA_964470405.1 uncultured Caryophanales bacterium | reverse complement strand
ACGATTTGATTATCGGAGTAGAATGCGGAGGTTCTGACGCCACCTCCGGAATATCGGCCAACCCGGCAACGGGCTGGGCGGTGGACCGCCTGATTGAACAGGGAAACACCGTCATTTTTAGCGAATTGCCCGAGTTGTTGGGGTGCAATCAATACCTTCTCACAAGAACCGCGGACGAGCGCGTTCGGGAGAAGCTTCTGGACGGGCTCATCCGAGCGCAAAAACATGGAAATTTAATTAACGCCTTCGCCATATCATCAGGAAATAAAGAAGGAGGACTTACCACAATCGAAGAAAAGTCCCTGGGCGCTCTCTGCAAAGCGGGCACCAAACCTATCAACGGCATATTGAAACCGGCTCAAAGGCCCGCCGAAGCAGGACTTTACCTGCTGGATAAGGTTGGAATATTAGAGACCAACCAATTAACCCATTATGAAGATAACGATAATGACGGTCTGATCACGCTGATTGCCTCCGGCGCGCATATCATCCTGTTCACTACAGGGCGAGGCAGCGTGGTAGGTTCTGTCGTTGCCCCCGTTATTAAAATTTGCGGGAACCCGGTCACTTGCCGGCGTATGTCGGATAATATCGATTTGGATGCAAGCGGAATCATTGAAGGAACAAGCACGATTGAACACGCTGGTCAAAAATTATTGAATCTGATCAGTCGGGTAGCTGACGGGCAGCAGACCAAAGCGGAGCAGCTTGGGCACAGGGAATATTTCATTCCGTACAAGCCCGGCAGATCTTGTGACCTCGAAGAAATGGAGCCCTTTCATGTTTGATAACCTGCAATTTAAAATCGTCGGGGGCTTTGAGGTCCCCTTTCCACGGATGATGCGTGTCAAACAGCGCTTTAATACAACGAAAATCAACGATATAGCCGATGCGATTCATCAACAACTCTCCGAGAAAAAGATCGAGGCCAAAATAAAACCGGGCATGAAAGTAGCGATTACCGCCGGGAGCCGCGGAATTGCCAACTTGCAAAAGATTATCCTGTCTGTTGTCACCGAGATTAAACGCTTGGGAGGAATTCCGTTTATTGTGCCGGCAATGGGCAGTCATGGGGGGGCGACAGCCGAAGGACAAGCCGGGATTTTAGCCGAATATGGAATTGAGGAAAGAAAGGTCGGATGCCCGATCGTATCCTCTATGGAAACCGTGCAAGTCGGGCGCCTGCCAAATGGGCTGACGCTGTATTTCGATAAACATGCGTTTGAAAGCGACGCCATTGTGGTTGTTGGCCGCGTCAAGCCGCATACCGATTTTAAAGGACCGGTAGAAAGCGGTTTGCAAAAAATGATCGTCATCGGGCTTGGAAAACAAGATGGCGCAGACTCCATGCACGCCTACGGCATAGACCAGTTTCACACGCTTATTCCGGACGCGGCCAAAATTCTGATGGAGAAAACAAACATTTCCATCGGGGTGGCCATCATTGAGAATGCACATGACGATACACTGAAGATCGTCGCCATGCCGGTCGAGGAAATCGCCGACCGGGAACCGGGACTGCTGAGGTTGGCCAAATCATCGATGCCCAAGCTTTTGATGGATAGCATCGATGTACTCGTCGTCGATGAATTCGGCAAAGACATCAGCGGAGCGGGCATGGATCCCAATATCACGGGCAGGACAAATTCAGGGATGGTGGAAGGTTTTGACGCACCGCCCATACAAAAAATTGTGGTTAGGGATATTACGCCCTCCTCCCATGGCAACGCCACAGGAATCGGGATGGCCGACATTATTACCAAATCGTTTTTTGACAAAATTGATTTTTCGTCATTGTATGCAAACACCATTACTTCTACCGTATTGTCCGCGGGCAAAATTCCGATTGTATTGGAAAACGACAAACAGGCGTTGGCCGTGGCTGTTAAGACGTGCAACCGGATTTCGTACAACCAGGCAAAAATCGTATGGATTAAAAACACACTGAACCTGGATTGCATTTACATTTCCGAAGCCTATCGCGATGAGATTCAAAATAAAGAAAATATCGAATTCCTGGGATCGTATGAAACCATTCGGTTTGACAAAGAGGGGCGACTTTCGACTCCATTCCATTTTTAAAAACGGCCTGCAGCATGGAGCGCAATCATCCGCCCGCGGCTTTTCGACTTGCGTTCCATAAGCCTGCAGATTCAACGAGGCAACCATCCGGTTGGCTTGTTTTTTTTCCTTTCTTTCGCGGCTTCTTGAGTCGATGTTTGACACGCCCGGTCTTATGAGGAGTAGACGCCAGCCAAAGCCGGGAGAAAAAGTCGCAGAACGTCCCGACGCCTGGGGACTGACCAGGGGTGAAGCCACATCTTATGAAGTATTGGGATTCCGGCCGGCCGCGCCCATGCACCGATGGCTGGAACTGCCGAAACAAGATTGGCGGATTGCAATTGGGTTCGATCAACTCGCTCAACTGACGGCGGATCGACTGTTTCACAGCCGCGATGGAATGGGACGCCGCGTTATCTGGCCCGCTCTGTTCCAGTATGCGGCAGAGGAACTGTCGGAAGGCGATATTGTTGTTGAAAGGCGCTTAACTGACTGTCCGTTGCGTGTTGCGCGCACAAAGAGGCGGCTTCGTCGCGAAGACTCGCCACCGGATTAATACTTACGATTCTGCGCAGCGGCAGTTTTGGTTCAGACATGCCGGTCGCATCCGTCCAGAAAGTAAATTACGGCCAATGGTCGGCGTCGTAATCAGCGAAATGTCTGGATATTTAACTATATCGAGATATCCGATTGCAACGTTTGCCATGCCATTGGGACAGCGTGATCCATTCCGTCCAACACCACCCGGGCGCGCCAAATCGGAAAGTTCAAAACAATCTTCCTTTTTGCATTATTAGTAATGATTACGTATAATTGAAGCATACATCTCTTATCAGAGCAGACGGCTATACAACATATAGAAAGGATAATGACTATGCCAACGATAAAGATACCTGTCGTCATTCTGAGCGGATTTTTGGGCAGCGGCAAAACAACCCTGCTCCTGCGCCTGCTTCAGGAGGCGCTAAATAAAGGATTACGTCCGGGAGTATTAATGAACGAGTTGGGCAAAGAGGATGTGGATGGGCGAATATTAAACGAGGAGACGAACATTTCCGTTGAGAAATTGCTGGACGGTTGCGTCTGCTGCAGCAAAAAGGAAGAATTGGCGGAATGTCTGCAACTGTTGCTTCAAAAACAGCCCGACGTCTTGTTCATTGAATTGACAGGCGTTGCCAATCCCGAAGAGATCGCCATCGCTTTGTCCGAGCCCGCACTTCAAGGCAGAATACGGGAACAGCAAGTCATCACGCTTGTGGATGCCGAGCATGCGCTTGAATACAACAGTATCTTTTCAGCCGATCGGCAGCTTGTGCAAACCCTGCGCCGCCAAATTGCGGCGGCTGATCTGTTGATTGTGAATAAAACCGATCTGGTTCACCCCAAAAAATTGGAGAAAGTCACCAAAGCGATCCGAAAACAAAACGAGCGGGCCAAAATGGTGCACGCCGTCCAATGCCAAATCGACATCGCTCCTCTCTTGGCCGCCTCCGTCCCGAATACGGACCGTCGGAGTGAAGCGCCATGGCCTATATTAAACGAAGCATCCCGATCGGCGGAAAAGCGGCACGAACATCAACCCGAACATCAGCACGAGCATACTCGCGACGCGACACCCCACTCGTACTCACAAGTCCAGACTTTCACGCTCTCCCTCCCTTCCGATCAGCCGATCGACAAGGAAATGGTGGAGCAATTTATGTTGAACCGGCAAGAGCGATTCATTCGCGTCAAAGGGTACGTGCGCGTGAAAGGCAAAGAAGGCCTTGAACTTCTGCAATATGCCGGCAACCGAGTCTCATGGACACCTTCCGCCTACCCGGGCTCCCCTTATCTCGTATTTATTGGGCTGAACCTGAACGAGAAGCTTTTGGCGGCAGAATGGTCCAAACATATTCAATCCGCGAGCTTGTCGTAATCGTCGAAATAAAAGTTGACATAGGGGGTTTCCGGCGCTGTTATAATATCAATCTGCAGAGCATCCAACTTCATGATCTCGTTATCGTTGTAAGTGGTTTTTCCGATCGTGCCGGATAGTTGAACCCAGGTATCTTTGTCGAAATTTTTGGCCTGATCGGATTCGACCAGCACCCCGTACGGCATGGCGTCCGCCGAACAACATTGCATGACCAGCCGGGCCACCACGAATTGATTCGCCGCCATATCCGGCTCCCGGTACACGAACCCGCTGATTTCCATCGTTTTGCCCATAAAATTGTCCTTGTACATATCAATCGTCGTCAACAGCTCCGTGAATCCTTCCTCTTTGATGGGAAGCACCTTTTTCGCGTACAGTTTCATGCCCAGCCTGGCAAAATCCTCGGAATACATGTCTGCGGGAAACCGCTTTTTCAGATCCCCCTCTTCCGCAGCGGCTCCCTGATCGTCATTCGATGGAATCGCCTCTTTACTTGCATCCGGATCATTGTCCGGTGATTTCGCGGGCTCGGCAGAAGGGTCGGCTATCTCCGCACCCGGCAATTCCGAGCCGACGCTTGCAGCGGGTGTCGCCGCATCGGGCGATGCCGAAGGGACGGCGTTGGGAACAGCGGACATTCCCCCATCCGATGCAACCATTGGCGGTTTTGCAGCAGCAAGCTTGTTGATTCCCCCGTTTGCCGAAGGATTCATGGCCGAAGCCGTCAAATTCATCCCCTTCATCGCCGCAACATTGCTTCCCATCATCGCGTCGGGCAGTGTCATACCCAGCAGAAGCGGAAGAATGAACAGCGAATAGAACAGCCCGTTCAACCAAAATGACCTTGGAGGCACGTGTTCGCATTCACAGGTCTGTACTTTATGGAACAACGACCACAATGCCATAAACGCTTGACTGGCCGCAATGACAAAAAAACCTATCGCCGCATATTTTACATATATCTCCATGCGCGGGGCGATATACAACGACAAGTTTCCCGATTTGACCAAGCGAACAATAAACCAGGAAAACCCGCCCAAAATCAGCGCTCTGAACAAATAATGGGAAATAAACCGGCGTTCCTCCACGGAATCCCCCTCCATCTGAAAGATTGAAAAGTGCGGTGAACAAAGCGGCGCGAGTGCGGGGCATGGGTTGGAGAAACGCCAGCGATCGGAACTCATGCCCCCTCCCGGAGTCGCCTGTTTTTACCGCACTTTTAAGAAGAAAAATAGAAACGTTCGAACATCAGCGCGCCTGTGAAAACAAATAACACGATGAGCGCCGCCAGCAACAAGACAAAACGGCTTTTGAAAACGGAAAGCAGCATGAACGTACTTTTCAAATCAAGCATGGGCCCGAAAACCAAAAAGACCAACAAAGATCCGGCGGAAAACGTATTGACAAAGGAAGAAGCGACAAAAGCGTCGGAGGTCGAGCAAAGCGAAAGCACATAGGCAAAGCCCATCATGAACAAGTGCGAACCGATCGGTCCTTGCCCCAGGCCGACCAAATCGCTCCTTGGAATAAACGCCTGAATCGCCGCGGTCACACCCGAACCCAGCATCAAATATTTACCCATTTCAAAAAATTCGCTGCCCGTATGCTCCAGCATGGAAATCAGCTTGCCGCCGCCGCGGGAACGCGAATGGCTCATCCCCGCCTCGGGCAAATGGGCGTAGAGGGTGGCGGCGCTGATCTTCAACTGGTTTCGCTTGACAAAAAAATAAATAAACAGGCCGATACCGACACCCACCAAAACAGCAAGCCCCATTCTCGCATAGAGCATCTCCGGTCGGATGCGAAAAGCGGTGTAAGTCGCCGCGTAAACGATCGGGTTGACAATGGGACCCACCAGGATAAAAACCACACCGATATAAAGCGGCATCCCCTTGGCAATCAGCCTGCGAATGACCGGAATCAGGCCGCATTCGCAGACCGGGAACAATACCCCCAGCATACAGGCAAACAAAATGCCCAACACCGGATTCCCGGGGATGAGACGTGCCATCCATTTCTCGGGAATATACACCTGCATCATGGAAGATACGAACACGCCGAGGAGGATAAAGGGCGCCGCTTCCAGCACAATACCGATCAGCATCGTCTTGAACACTTGAACAGCGTCCAGCCCGGGCATCGGAATTTCCGCAAACATGCCTGGATTCACAACCGCCGCAATCAGCAAGGACAGCAGCATAAAGACAAAAAGTTGTAGTCCGGGCTGTGATATAAATGAACGCAAAGCAATCCCCCCTAAACCGCCGCGGCTATGTATCGCTCCCCGCTATTCATTTAAAGCTTTCCGTAAAGCGGCCAAATTGTTTTTCATGATGCCGATATAGTCCAATTGGTTTTTCCGATCCTCGTCGGTCAGCCCTTCAAGCGGGTTCAATACGTCCGTTTTGGCGCCGATTTCATCCGCCACCACTTGGGCCACCTTCGGCTCGACCAGCGTCTCAAAGAAAATGGTCCGGACTTGATGCTCCCTGGCGAACCGGATAATGTCCACCAGCTTATCCGGGGACGGCTCCTGCTCGGGGGAAAGCCCCGCGATCGGCACCTGCGTCAACCCGTATTGTTTGGCCAGATAGCCGAACGCCGCATGCTGGGTCACGAATTCCTTGCGTTTGACATCCTTCAGGCCGTCTTGATACGCCTCATCCAGTTCTTTCAGCTTGGCGATATAAGCATCCGCGTTCTTTTTGTATTCCGTCTTGTGTGCCGGATCGGCTTGTGCAAAAGCGGCCTCAATCGAAGCGACTTCCCGCTGGGCCAACACCGGATCAAGCCAGACATGGGGATCCAGAATGGGCCCTTCTTCCCCGTGCTCGTGTTCATGGGCTTCTTCCCCTTCCTCCTCTTCTTCGGGAAGTCCTTCCATCAGCGTGATGCCCTCGCTGGCTTTCACGGCAATCCGCTTGTCATTGGCGGCGCTGGAAAGCGCATCTTCGACCCAGCCTTCCACCACGCCGTTGTACACAAAAACATCCGCTTCCTTCAGCTTCACCATGTCCCTGGCGCTCGGCTCCCAATCATGAGGCTCCGCTCCCGGCGGAATCAAGGCGATCACGTCGGCATGCTCTCCGCCCACTTGCCGGCTGAATTCATACATCGGATAGAAGGTGGCCACCACGTTCAATCGGGCGTCGTTTCCCGTATTGGCACGCTCCCTTTGATCCCCGCACCCTGTCAACAAAACGATGAACCCTACCGATAAAAACAATAATCCTTTCAACCATTTCTGCATGCTTATACATCCTCCCATGAATAAAAAATTAAAATGGGTCCATCCGTCAGCCCGATGAATGTCCGGACATTTCTTTGATCGGCATTTGACCGCAAATCGGCATTTCCTTCTCTTGTTCCTTGCTGCGAGTCCGCTTTCCCACTTCAATCACAGCCTTCCTGACGCCGATTCCCGCCACCAGCAGGACCAACAGCACGAAGGCAATCGTCCCGCCCGGCGGCGTGCTGAAAGCGTAGGACGCCGCCAGCCCGGAGAAAACCCCCGTGAGTCCAACGGCCATCGAAATAAACAGCGCGGCCGTAAAGCCCGAGGCAATGCGGATGGCCAGCGCCGCGGGCAGCACGATCAGCGATGACACCAGGAGGACGCCGACGATCGGCATCGCCGCAGCGACGATCATGCCCGTCAGCACGCTGAAACCAAGCGAAATCCATTTCACCGGCAGCCCGTTCGTCCTGGCCGTTTCTTCGTCGAACGTCATCTGATAGAGCGGCCGGCGCATCAGATAGAGAAACACGCCGCCAAGGAACGCCACGCCCGCCATCATAAGCAGTTCGGTCTGATTCACGGCGACGACCGAGCCGAATAAATAAGAGGAAAAGCTTTGATTGACGCTCTTGTTCAGACCCATCAAAATCACGGCCGTCGATAAGCCTCCAACCATGATGATCGCCACCGATATTTCGCTGTACGTCTTATACGACCTGCGAACGTATTCCATCGCGACGGCGCCGGCAACGGCCACGAGAAAACCGGCCAAGGTCGGGTTGACATGCAGGTACACTCCCCCCGCCACGCCGGCCAGCGAAACGTGCGAGAGCATATCCGCCATCAGCGCCAGCCTGCGCAGCATCAGGTAGACCCCCAGCGCGGAAGCCAGCAAAGCGATGATCCCTCCGGCACAAAATGCCCGCTGCATGAAGTCGTAGTGCAGCATTTCCACCTTCCATCCTCCTTTCGCTCCAATGCAATGATCCGGCTGAGGTAGTTCCCCACCTCCGGCAAACTGTGTGTGACCATCACCACCGTGGTGCCGCATTCGTTGACTTGGCGGTGCAGCAACCGGTAAAAGCCGAGGCGGCTTTCCGCATCCATGCCGGCGACAGGCTCATCGAGCACCAGTAAATCGGGCTCCTGCGCCAGCGCTCTGGCAATGCACATTTTCTGCTTCTGCCCGCCCGACAGTTCGCCAATCTTTCGATGCCTCAACTCCCACAACCCCACCTGCCGAATGGTTTGCTCGGCGATGCGGATATCTTCCGGCCGGAGTCTGCGCAGCCAGGACCCTTTGGCATGTCTGCCGGAACGGACGAATTCCATCACCGTGCTGGGGAAAGCACCGTTAAACGCCGCCATTTGTTGGGGGACATAACCGATGGTCAACCTTTTCCCTTCCGCATTGCGCGAAGCAAGCCTGACGCTCCCTTTCCAGGGATCGAGAAGGCCGAGCATGAGCTTGAGCAGCGTCGTTTTCGCGGCGCCGTTCCGGCCGGTCACCGCCACAAATTCGCCGGAAAAGATTTCAACGCGGGCATCCTCCAAACAGGGGACGTCATGGTACCCGAATTCCACATCCTGCAGTGAAACAATAAGCATGCATCCTGCCTTCCTTTCCGTGGGGGCGCTTCTGTGGGGCCGCCTATGGCACGTCCGAGCGCATCTGTCCATTCGATTATGTATAATTATTACGATTAGTATGTAAGAAAAAAATCCGACATCGCATCGGATAAATCGTAAATATTACATATAAGATCATAACAGATTCCAATTTATTCGTCAATCACTTAAAAGTGTGGTGAAAAATGCGTGGCTCCGCACTTGGGCATCGGTTTCCGATCGCTGCGCCGCTTTTTTTCACCACACTTTTAAATCCGCGGTTAAGCAGAGACAAAATCCGTGTAAATAGTTCGTCGGGCTTATTTTTTGACCCCTTCCGAGCCTTGAAGCCAAAATTCATTGGACAAATGGCCAAATCCGCCCCGGTTCGCTATAATCCGGCAACGGCACAGGCGTATAATGGGAAAATAAACTGCCGATTCATGGAAAACAATGACCGAATTTGAAGAACTATAAGGAAATATACCATGCTCAAAACGATTTTTCTCAGCATCATCCTCGAGGCGCTGCCCTTTGTCCTGCTGGGCGTGCTGGTGTCGTCCGTGCTGCAAATGTTCGTCACCGAAGAAACGATTCGCCGCTGGATGCCCAAGAATCCCATCTTGGGCATCCTGTTCGCCTGCCTGCTCGGCATTCTGTTTCCGCTGTGCGAATGCGGCATGATTCCGGTCGTCAGACGGCTGATGCACAAAGGCATGCCCCCGATGATTGCCATCGTGTTCATCGTCGTCGGACCGGTGCTTAATCCGGTCGTTTACCTGTCTACCCGCACCGCTTTTCAGGTGTACCCTACGCTCGCTTACGCCCGCATGGGGCTGGCGTTCGCCGTCGCCGTCATTCTCGGGCTGCTGCTCCACTTTTTTATGAAAAAAAGCCCGCTGCGCGCCGGCCATGCGGACGTTAACGCCCAGGGCGCAGACCATGCGCACCATCATCACGCGCAGGAGACGTCCGGCTCCGGCTGGACCGACAAGCTGATCGGGATGGGCAAGCATGCGGCCGGGGAATTTTTTGAAATGGGGCTGTACCTGATCATCGGCGCGATGCTGACCGCGCTCATCCAGACGTCGCTGCCGCGCGAGGTGCTCACCGGCATCGGCGGACAGCCGGGCCTCAGCCACCTGTTCATGATGGGCTATGCCTATGTGCTGTCGCTGTGCTCGACATCCGACGCCTTCGTCGCTTCGTCGTTCACCACATCGTTCGGATATTCGTCGCTGCTCGCTTTCCTCGTCTTTGGCCCGATGATCGACTTGAAGGTGACGCTGATGCTGCATTCGATGTTCAAAACGCGCTTCATACTGGCGCTTGTCGCCATCATCGGCGCCATCGTCTTCCTTGGCTCGCTGGCCGTCTATCTGCTCGGCTGGATGACGTAGCCGCGCCCGAACCTGTTGCCGCCCCGATCGCCGAATATGTCCCGAAGGAGGAGACGCCTTGAACCTAACTATAGCGCGTTCACGCCAGTTGCACGCCGTCGTTCGCACCGTTATTTTGTTTTTGTTCTCCTATTATATTTCTACGCTGATCAAAGGCGGCGACATCGAATATTATTTGGCCCCGCGCATGGTGCGTTACGAGAAGTGGGCCGTCATCGCCTTGTTCGCCGTTTCGCTCGCCCAGTTGCATGAGACGCTGTCGCTTCTGTTTAACGAGAAAAAAGCGGAGACGCCGGCCTGCGATTGCGGCCACGGCCACGACCACGGCCACGGCCACGGCCACGATCATGACGAACGACGGTCGCCGGTCAAAAGCGCGCTGATTTACATCCTGTTCCTCGTTCCGCTTGCGGCCGGTTTTTTGTTGCCGAACACGGAGCTGGGCAGCACCGTGTTCGTGCAAAAAGGCGTGCAGCTCGCCGGCAGCAGCATTCTGGGCAACACCGCAGGCGGGCTGGCCTCCGGCGCAACGGACAGCGCCGCAGACACGGCCGTTCCGACCGTGCTCGCCGATCCGGCCGCGCTAAGCCATGCCGATCTGGACAAGCTGTTCCCGAACAAGCTGATGCAGGTGTTCGTCGATTATGGCATTCGATTGTTCAAAGAACCGCTCATCGACGTGACCGAAAAACGATACATGGAAACGCTGGCTACGGTCAACATGTACCTCGACAACTACATAAGCAAGCAAATTCGCATTTCCGGGTTCGTCTACCATATGGACAATCTGGAACCGAACCAGTATGTGCTGGGACGCCTGGGCGTTAGTTGCTGCGCGGCGGACGCGATTCCCGTCGGCGTCGTCGTGCAGGGCGCGGAGCCGATGAAGCTCGGCAACGACTCCTGGGTGTCGGTCAAAGGCACGATTGCCGAAACGAAGGTCGGCAACCAAAACGTGCTGCTCATTCATGCGGCCGAAACCGAAAAAATCAAAAAGCCGAAAACGGGCTTTTACGTCTACCGGGACAGCGGCTTCTACTTGTCCCAATAAGACATTCATGCGGAGGAGGCCCTTTTTTGAAAAAGATCATTTTCGCCATCGCCTGTATCGCCGTGATCCTGATCAGCCTTAACCTGTTCAAGTCGCCGAACAAGCTGCAATTGAAGGTCGAACCGACGCTCGTGCCGCCGGTCTTGTCCAACAGCCGCAACAGCGCGGCGGAAGCGCCGCCGGCTGCCGAGAAAGCGCCGGCCGTCACCGCCGAGAACTTTATCGGAACCTTTAACCAGGCGGCCAAAGACAACGGGATCAGCCTGGTGCTGCCGGACGGCCCGTTCGAGGATCAAGGCGACCATCTCGCCTACAGCCATCCGCTGAGCGGCAAGCTGACGCTCGTCGCGCTGATCAACAGCGCCGACCACACGCTGCGCGGCATCGTGCTGCTCGGCTCCGGCGACGATCCGGACGCGCTCGACGGCAATGCCGTCGCGCTGATCAACGCCAGCGTCGCCGCCGTCGCTCCGCATTTGGCCAAGGCCGACCGCGACAGCGTGCTCGCCAAGCTTGGCCTGAGCGCCGACGCCGCCATCGCCGGGCTGGACGCCGCCGCCGACACGGGCGGCGTGTCGTTCAGCGTCACCGGCAGCGACGCCGTCGGCATGCTGTTCGCCGCTTCGCTGGAATAGGCGAAGCGGCTGCCCCAAACGCCTCATCGCCGGGAAGCTTTTAACCTTCGCGGCGCATGCGCTCCCTTGGCGATAAACCGCCGATGGAGCGCAGCTCAAAGCGTAACGCGTTCTCCGCTTTTCAACGGGTGACACGTCATGCCCAATGCCTCTATCCGCTTCCGAAAAAGATCCGGATCCTGCCGTATGACCGGAAACGTGTTATAGTGAATTGGAATCACACGCGGCGCGCCGATCCATCGGGCCGCCGTCGCGGCATCCTCCGGTCCCATCGTGTAATTATCGCCGATCGGCAAAGCGGCCGCATCGATGCTGTAGCGTTCCCCGATCAGCTTCATATCGCTGAACAAGGCCGTATCCCCCTCCGACACGGCTATTCCCGAAGCCGGATTTCCCGACAGAAACGGATCGATGATGACGCGAACCCCTTGATGTTCAACCAACAGGCAAGAATGACCATAGTACACAATATCCATCGGTATGCTTCCATTTATTAGGAATATCAAATTCGGCCGGAAAAAAAATGAGCTGTTTTATAAACCATCGCAATATCAACGGCAATAGGCTCTATGCTGTCGATTCCACTAATTTGTTTCAAGGTGTTTTCCACACCCGATCGGGTCAACATGCTTTGCAATGTGCAACTCTGCTCATCCGCGGGATTATCGTAGCAAAGCGCAGCCACAATACCAATCATCAGGTGAGGCACATCATATCCATTGGACATCGCTGAAACCGCCGGTTTCACAAGCCGATCATCGGGGGATAATTTGCGTATGGGGTCCCTGGCCACCCTGGTGATGCCGTCTGCCAAATACGGGTTCATAAAACGCTTCAAGACCGAATCGACATACAACGCTTGCTCCGACGGGTTGAAACCGAATTTTCGGTTCAGGAAACGCCCGCTTTCCAGCAACGCCCCCTTGACCATCCCGTTGATCTCCGGGTTCTGTATGGCTTCGCGAATGGTCTCGTATCCCTTCTGATAACCGAGATACGCGCTGATCGCGTGCCCGCAGTTTAAAAGATACAATTTCCGTTCGATATAGGCTTGCAAGTTTTCTGCAAGGGTCATCCCCGGAATCGGGGGCACAACGCCCCGGATTCCGTTGTTATCCAAAATCCACTCAAAATGTCTTTCCACTGCAACATCAATCGGATGATTGCATTTGACTGCGGGAACAATCCTGTCCACTGTGCAATCCGGAAAACCGACATATTGCTCGCAATATTGCTGCTCACTCGGGGACAAATGGCGGTAAACGGCCCGCTTCAATATCGTGGTTGCCCGCACGGCGTTCTCGCAGGCAATCACATTCAGCGGAACGTCGCATCCGACTGCCTTTCTGGCTACGATTCCTTTGGCAATTCCATGGGCTGCCTTGGGCAATGCTGACAATCCTACAGCGGTGGCCACCAGGTCGCAATCCTTGAATTCCTCTGTCCAGCCCGCACCGTCGAATTCGATACCGGATATATTGGACACCGGGATATCCGTGCATTGCTCATCCATAATATGAACCGTATACCCTTGTCTGCGATTAATCTCACGAATCACATCAGGATTGACGTCTGCAAACACCACGTGAAACCCGGCATTCTCCAGCAATTGACCGATAAAGCCCCGTCCGATATTACCGGCTCCAATCATCATTGCTTTTTTCATCAACTTCATCCCCGCATGACATATTTTAAATATTTCCCGATGTTTCGCCTAAATAAGGGAGAAATCCGCGGACAAAGGCGACCACTGTCGTTTCTCCAACCCCTGCCCCATCCCTCCACCGCTTTTTTCACCACCCTTATAGAGCTCCGATCATATAAACGATCCGCTGTCATATATGCTTGGGTAACTAATTCGTCAATACCCAATCATCCATATCCAATTCATAAATGAACCCTGCCTGGGTATCGACCAACAATTTGCCATTATAGACGGCACAGCCTTCCATCTCTTCGAATGCAAACATGGAACGGGAAAGATCGAACCGATGCGCGATATTTTGATTGTTCAAATCAAATACCAATAGGGTATTCGGGTTATATCCGGCAATTTGCCCAAATCCAAAGGCGTATATGATCTTCTCGTCATGCAAAGTGCCTCCCTGGGTGCTGAACGCTGCTAGTTCTGTCGTAAACTGATCCCGGATGTCCTGTGGAGTCAAAACGACAGTCCCGCCGGCGGTCCAATCGGTCATATCAAATTGGGTCACGACATAATAGTTGTCATCTACCGTATAATAACCCGGATAAGTCGCGGTGTTTCCCACCGATCCGAAAGTCGTCCTGTATTTGGCGGATAAGATGTAAATTGCATCGTTTTCGGAATCTACCATCCACATGGGCGCTCCGAAACCTGCAACAGGGACATAAGAGGTTCCATTCGCCGCATTAAAATCATCCACTGTCTTGCTGCCATCATAATAATCGTTATATACAACCGTTTGAAGCACTTGCGATGAGAACGAGACGGAGCCGTCGCCTTCGACCGTCTTCACAACATTTTCAATCGAAAGTCTGGCATAATACCCTGTGGCGTTTGCGCCGGAGCCTGTCCCTGTTCTGACCATCAGCAAGGGGATGTCATTCTCCAGCCCGGTTGCCGGATCAACATAATGATAATCACTGAACATGGCGGTATTGCTATGGTTGGCAAAGTTGCTGTTCGGAACGCCTTCATTGTATGAACCCAAATGAAATGTATCCATGGGGGTAGAGGACTTGCTGTTCAAGTCATATACCTTGCCCACTCCATCGTTATAAAATATAAACAGATCATCGCCATAGACTGCCATCCCTTGCTCTTTATCCACATCGGTGCCGTCATGAGACTCGGGAACTTCAAGAGCCATATACAGTTTTTCCGTTCCCTGATCTGTCGTTCGTGCAATATGGTTTACAAAACTTGCGGCTCCGCCCCCGCTATACGCGGGCAAGTTGGCATTGGTACCCGAATATAAATGAATGCCGCTGTCCGAATGGATCACGAGATCATCGTCTGGAGCAATATACTCCCACTTCACATAAACATGGCTGTTATCTTGCAGCGTGACCGTATCCCACTGGCTGAAATCGCCGTTCACCGTTGCCAAAGGGGCCTCGCTAAACACCAATTTCTTGTCGCCGCCGATCATTCCAATTTCATCCAGATCGACTTGACCCACGCCGTACATTCCATCGCCGGTATAGGTCAGGGTGACCGTGCCTGTTACCGGGCTATATATATTTCGGGCATCATAGATTGCCGCGATGTTGCCTCCCGATATGACGATATTGGCCGATCCCAGCGTAGCCGCTTTACTTGTAGAGCCATAACCATTTACATAGTAAGCCCCTAATACAGTGCCCCCGGTTATATTGACATGGCTTACCCCGACTTGTTTGTAAGTTCCTCCGCCTTGAATATACTGGGCAACCGCATTGGCGCCGAAAGTCAAATGACTTACATTTACATTGTATTGGCTGTTCCCGCCCTGGACATAGTTCCAGGAACCGCTGAAAACAGACAAAGACGCGTTGGCAGCCGTTTGATCATAATACCCCGAGCGAAGCGAAATGGAATTATTGGTTCCGGTCGCCTCCACCTTAACATTCTCTCCAATGGTCAATGACTGTCCGGACCAGATTTCCGCCGTCGTATCGGAAGCCCCCGACCTGTTGTAACGAACCGTAATATTCTCAAGGGTTGCAGGTGTAACAAAGCTGACGATGATCTTGGCATCATTATTCGTCTTGCCCAAATGAAGTGTCGATTCATAATCCATACCGTTAAATGTGCCCGTGATGGTTAACGGCCCGTCAAGCTCCGGCAACGATTTTTGAACCGTTTCGGGAGTCGTTCTCCCTTTAACCATCACGGTATCATTGAATACGACAACTGTTCCGCCCCTCTGATTTAAAGCAGCCTCCACGCCGCCCCAGGTAGATTTGGGCAATGCAGGACTTCTTCCGCTATTTGCATTGTCACCCTTCTCCGGATCGATGAAAATAATCGGAGCGCCCAGCGATACATTCGGCATTTGATTCAATTCGGCCGGAATCGTTGTATCTTCCGTTAATACCAATTGACTTCCGCTCTCCACCGTGATGGACGACTGAGGGGATTGATAATTTGCATTTAAATAGACTGTTCCATAGTCGCTGATCATAACCTCATCCCAGTCTGAAAAATCCGCGTCGATCAATTCGATATAGGTTTCACCGGATTGATTGGGGCCGACCAGATTTAAAACTTTATCCGCTGAATAATCAAGATCCAGATCCATTTTCCCTATGCGATTCAACGTTTTATTGCCGATCGATAAACTTAACTGGGAGGTAATGTCCGTTATGCCTCCCCGATGCCCTGTAATCGTCCCAACGGAACCTCCGGATATATCAATGACGCTATCCGTCATATTTTTATCGTATCCATCAACATAAAGGGTGTTCACAAACCCGCCGGAGATCGTTATTGCAGCGCTGCCTACCGTTCCATTGACTCCGCCGCTTTGAATAAAATCGTACACATTCGCGGTCCCGGAGATCGCAATCGCGCTGTCGCCAACATCCGCGCTGGAATTCCCCGCCAATATGTACCTATAGGTTCCGGAAGCGACATGGATTTCTGTCTCCGCTATATTCGCACCATATACGCCGCCGCGTATGGCCACCTGCGTCCCTTCCGTATGGACGGCGGCATTCTCGTCCGTACGCATGATCTTTACATCCTCGCCGATGGTCAAGGAACTGCCGGAGTACAAAGTCAGTAATTTGCTTGAAGCGGAGGAATGAATATTATAATTCAGCGTAAGATGATTGATCTGCGTGTCGCTTGTAAAAAACAAATTTTTGCTGGCTTGGTTCGCGGAGGAACCGAAGCTTAACGTCGCATGATAATTGGTGCCGTCGAAAGAAGACGTAATATAAAGGGGGGCGGATTGCACGGGAATGGTCAGCCCCGTTTGCTCTATCACATCTCCGCATACGACGATGGTTCCACCCTCGCCATTCAATCGTTCGATTGCTTTTCCAAGAGAGGCAACCGGCGCGCTGCTAGTTAATCCGCTGTTGCTGTCGCTGCCCGTACCCGAAAGATAAATCGTCGGCGGATCGGAAGCCGTCACGGGAAGACAAAATAACAATCCCAGGCATAAAACCCCAAAAAATAATGCGATACGCTTTGCTTTCATGTCACATAACCCCTCTCATGTTGTCTTGAACAATATAGAGATTTCCACTATTCGTATTGCAAAGCAGCTTGCCTTTATAAAAAGAACAACTTTCGATTTCCTCATTACGGAATGCGGTTTTGGAAAGATCAATCTTCGCGGCAATACAGCGCCGAACGAGATCAAACACTCGAATCCCCAGAGGATAATCCTTATTCCCGTATCCAAAAGTATAGTAAATTTTATTCTCGTATAATGTGCCGCCTTGGGTAAACAGAATATCGAAAGGCGTGGTGAACTGATCGACGATATCTGCTTCCGTGAGGACAATCCTGCTCTTCGCCTCAACCTCCGGCAGCCGAAATTTAGTTATGATAAACGCATTCCGCCCATAATCATCCAAATAGGGTTTGGTGGTGCGGTAGCGGGCCGAGAAAATATACAGGGCATGACTTTCAGAGTCCACAAAGAAGGCGGGCGCCCCCCAGCAAGGCGTTTCCCACGGCGTTTCTACCGCCCCCGAGTGACGATAGATTATGGTTTGCAACAATTGACTTGAGAACATCCTCTTGCCGGAAGCATCAAGGGAAGCTGTAATATTCTCCACAGCGCACCGATAATAGAATCCTTCGCGGTCCGCTCCGCCCCCATGGCCTGTCGTTGCATAAAGCAGCGGGATCGGATTGCCTTTATAATGCATTCCGCTAAACATGGCCTGGTTGGCATGATTGCAGTAATCGACAGTGGGAACGCCATCATTAAAGGATCCCAGACTAAAGGTGGCTATCGGTTCAGGATTCCGTGCAATCAGATCATAAACGCTGCACATTCCCGTATGGTAGAAAATGTAGGCTTCATCCTCCCACACGGCCATTCCTTGCACCGAATCCAAAGTTTTGGTAAATGACATATAATGCGTATGAAACCCATGATTTGCAACAAAGCCATTCACAATGGATGCTCCTCCCCGAACCTATCCTTTCAATCCTGAAGTCGCAATGCCTTCTACAAAATACTTTTGACAGAAAATAAAGATAATGACAGTCGGAACGATCGCACTGGTCGCGGCGGCCATCGTCAATTCATAACGCTGCGCTTCATCAAACAAATAGAACTGAATGGCCAAGGCAATCGTATACATTTTTTTATCCGATAAGAACACCAACGGGTCCAAATATTCATTCCATAGGCGAATAAATGACAGGACCAGGACTGAAACCATCGCCGGCTTGGTCAAGGGCATCATAATCATATTAAAAATACGAAGGTGCCCCGCACCGTCTATCCTTGCCGCTTCCATCAAATCATCCGGGAGAGACAGATAGAATTGACGCAGCAGAAAAATAGCGGTTGCATTAAACCATGCCGGTAAAACAATGGACCAAAGCGTGTTATACAAACTTAATTCAAAAAACAGGGCAAACCTCGGGAGAATGGTAACTTGGGAAGGGATCATTAACGAAGCAAGAAATAGAAAGAAAATGACGTTCTTCCCGCGAAATTGGATTTTGGCAAAAGCATAAGCAGCCAATGAAGCCAGAATCAATTGACCTAACGAACCAAGAACAACGATAAAGATCGAGTTATAAAAACTCCGGAGCATGGAAATTTGCGGGTTTGTCCAAACCATTCCATAATTCTCCCATTTCCAATCCGCAGGAAACCAATTTTGGCTAAATACCTCATTGGTATTTTTCAATGAAGCAAAGACCATCCACAGCAGCGGAAGGATAAATACACACGCCATAATGACCAGGACGAATGTTTTTAGCAACGACCTTTTATTTGAACTTTGCATCGCATTTCTCCTATAGCTTAATAATGTACCCATTTTCTTTGCCCCCAGAAATTGACGGCAGTCACGATAATAATGATAATGAATAACACCATGGCCTCCGCACTCGCATATCCAAACTTGTAACTGCCGAACGCATTCCCGAACACCTCAACGACCATCGAGGTATTCGAATAAGCCGTATCACCGAAATTCATAATATAAATCGCAGTGAAGATCTTAAAGCAAGTAATGAATTGAATAATGACGAGAAAAAAAGTGGTCGGTGAAATCATCGGAAAAGTGACATGCATGAATTTCTGAAATTCATTCGCGCCATCCAATTGGGCGGCTTCATATAAATTTTTGGGAACATTCTGCAAAGCGGCCATATATATGACCAAATCAAACCCGATTTGCACCCAAATAACAAACAAGATGATCGGAATTTTGTTCAGATTGAAATCAGAAAACCACTGAATCGCAACATCCATTCCCGATATCTGGGTCAACAGATTGTTGATGATGCCGTTTTCTCGAAACAGTGCCTTAAATACGGCGGCAAGCGCTACGGCACTTGAAATGTAAGGAATAAAAAAAGCAAGGCGCAACGTTTTTTTCGCAAAAATCCTGCCATTCAGCAAATAGGCCAGAAACAGTGAAATAGAGATTAACACAGGCACGCTTGTCACAGCATAAATGAACGTATTTTTAACACCCCAGAAGAAACGGTTATCGGTGGAAATCATTTCATCGAAATTGTCGAGCCCCACCCATTTAATCTCCGACCATCCCGACAGAAAATTCCATTCTGTAAACGAGAGAAAGAGTGAAAAGAGAAATGGAAAGGCGATCAAGACCAAAAACACAATCAGCGACGGTGTCAAAAATAGATATCCAATCAGATTTTCCTGCTTCTTGTACATATCGTCTGACCTCGCTAACATAGAATGGCACTGGCCTTATTGCGCTTCCTTCACATCGTTCGGAAATCGCAATAAGACCAGCTTTTTCATTATTCACTTTTAAAAGTGGGCTGAAAATCAGGAAATCTGTGGGCAACTGCGATCTTAAAACCCATGCCCATACCGGATCCACCCGTTTTTCACCACACTTCTAAAGTAAGATCACTTTGCCTTACCTATGGCCTCATTGCTTAATTTGGCAGCTTCGGCTAAAGCTTCTTCAACCGTCCTCTGTCCGTTGTAAGCATACATTGCATATTCATTCCAAATGCCGGTAATCTCCGCATAAGCAGCGCTTATCGTATCCACGGACGAAGGGTTTTCAGTGACGCCGACAACCGATTTGAAAGCTTCCACATCGACAAGCTTGGAGGCAGCGTCTTCCGATCCGAAAATAAACGCAATCACATCATCCACGTTCGTGCCTTTCCAAGTCGATTGATGGCCTGCCATCGTAAGATACTTGGAACCGTAAGTCGAATACCATTTCAAGAAAGCCCATGATGCATCCTTGTCCTTGGCCCCTTTGGCAATTCCGGCAAAGGAGAAGTAATTCACCCCGGACATGTAATTGGTTTGGCCGGGTTCCTCAGTAGGATACGGAGCAAAGGTCGTGATCCAATCTACGGGATATTTTTCCGTATCGCGCAGGAAACGAACCAGATTGGGAATGACCACGGACGCGCTGTTGCCATCCGTATAAGCAAACCATGACTTGTAGTTGTCGGCACGGTAAGTGACGGTAGGATACCAAATGCCTTCATTCTCGGCGGCAATATTTCTCTTTACAATCTTTTTAACAAAGTCCGAGTTAAAGATAGAACTTCCATCTTCATTGTAATAGCGATTTTTTCCGTTGACCTGATAAACCGGATTCAGTTGATCGGCGAGCGTATGGGAATTGGAGCCGCCGTACCTGATCGTTTTACCGGAACCGTCTTTTTTCGTCATGGCTCTGGAAGCCTCAATATACTCGTCCCAAGTCCATGCTTTTGGAATTTCGCCCAGTCCCGCTTCGTCCCATGCCGTCTTGTTGATTGCAACATAGGTCGAAAGCCCGCCGCTAGGTAAGACATATACCGAATTGTTATAATTGTAGGCTTCCGTCCCCCAATTATCGATCAAGTTTATGCCTTCGGCAGCCACCTTGTCCGACAAATCCTGATACAGGCCATTTTTCATTCGATTCATCAGGTTGACGATTTCAAACGATGCCAAAACATCGATCTCACCGGCAATGATGGAGGTATTTACCGCGATATTTCCCTCCGCATTGTTGCTGTAGGAATTTAGTTCCACTTTAATATTCGGATATACCGTATTAAAATCAGCGATCATATCGTCCATTCCTTGAGGCCCGGAAAACGGAATCCAGAACCGAACCGTTCCTGACAAAGAGGTATCCTTATTGATAATCCAGTCGTACTTTCCTTGCGGCGCTTCAGCCTGCGGAGTCTCGGCTTTCGGCGACTCGGATTGCGCCGGAGGCTTTTCAGAAGACGTCGGGGGTTCGTTGGAATTCGAATTACAGCCCACAAGTAAAGCGAAAACAAGAAGTACAGATAAAAGCACACTCATTTTTTTCACATAAATCTCCCCTTTTTTTTATTTAAATCACAAATGTGATTTAGACAAACGGCAAGTAAGCATTTTGCGAAACCAAAACCTTTTGCAATTTTGAAGCTTCAACATCTCGCACCAGACAATGGTCTTTGACAGCCAAAGCCGCTGCCGTTCCGGCTGCTTGACCCAATCCCATCGATGGGGGCATGACGCGGATCGCGGCGGCGGCATCGGATGTTGCCGAAACACTGCGGCCCGCCACTAACAACTGCTCCACCTTTACCGGAACCAGACAACGATAAGAAATCCCATAATATTGACCATCCTGAACCGTCAGATATTCGTTTGAAGTCGGACCGTACTTCCCATGCACATCTACCGAGTTTGAAGCTATGATAACGCTATCATCCGGAATATTCCCTTTAAGAATGTCTTCCACATCCAAACAATACATTCCCTGGATGTGTCGGCTTTCACGTACACCCAGCGCATCGCTGACTTCCAACAATTTTGCATTTTCACAGCCAGGTATATATTTTTTAATAAATTGAAAAATCTCTTCCACCTGTTTGCGGCCTTCAATCTCGCCGTGCGTCAAGCTCTCGTTATCTGTTCCGTCAATCCCCATAATGCGCGAAGTATTGATCACCCATTCGTCATTAACGCTTTTAAACATACCGATCGAAACCCGATCAAGTTTCCAGTCGCCGGCTTTGCGGGCTTCTTCGACCCTCCAATGAAAGCTGCGATAATTCGTGCCGTTTTTACGATAAAAATTATGGATATTGGCTTGAATATCCGCCTCCACCTTCTCGGAATCCACATTGCCAATCCGGAAGAGCTTGGATGCCGGCTGAGTGATCCCAAGATTCTCGTTGCCGATCTGAAAAGGCACGCCCGCTCTTGCCGCAATATCCGCATCGCCGGAGCAATCAATGACCACTTTGGCATGCACTGCCTGGAACCCCGACTTTGAAAAAATGATAATGCCTTTAATATAGTTTTCTTCCATAATGGGCTGAACGAACGAAGTATTGTACAATATTTTGACGCCTGATTCCAACAGCATATCATCAATGACCTTCTTCATTGTATCCGGGCTAAAAGGAGTGACATGATCATGACCCACTTCAATCCAGGAAGTATACGCCGTCCCCTTGCGGACTTCCGACGGGTGAATGGCGCCTTTCCTCTCCACCATTCGTTCCACCAGTTCCTCATACAGCCCTCTGATAATCATATGTTTCCCATCTTTGTCGTAACTAGTCATTAACGGCCCGACCAACCCGCGAGTCGCCATTCCGCCGCAATAATTCCCCTGCTCGATCAATACGGTCTGGGCGCCGTTTCTGGACGCGGCCACGGCGGCGCAAAATCCGGCCGGCCCGCCGCCAACAACGACCACATCCGTCGTATATGTCGGCTTTTCTGAATTTAGTTCAACCCGAATCTCCAAAATCGCTGTCCCCTTTGCAATGTTTTACACAATAAAAACGTTATAATTTCATCCTATACAGCAGATATTTATCAGATTCGAATAGGCAATTCCCCCTATATTATGGTTTATAAGGATCATATATCCTCATATTTAAACCGTTCTAATTTTTGTTTAAAAAAATATCTTGTCATCACCCCCTCTTTATTTTCGCAGTTCACACTAATTTCTCGATTTTATGCTGTCTCTCATGACGGCATAAGGAGGGATCGATATTTTCTCCACAGGTTTATCCGGATTTTTGATTCTCTCGATCAAGCATCTCGCCGCACGCGCGCCAATGACTTCACGCTGGATATTGATGCTCGTCAAAGCCGGCGTAGAATAACCGCAGAAAGAAGAATCGTCATATGCCACAATGGAAATATCGTCCGGCACCCGAATTTTCTTTTCATACAGATACCGCAAAATCCCCATTGCAATGTAGTCATTTGCCGTGACGATGCCATCCGGCCGATTCCCTTGTTCGTAAAAAGCTTTAAACGCTTCATAGCCGCTCTTGCCGTTATTGTTATCCGTGTCTATATTCCAATCATGATTGAATTCCATGCCGGTTTCATAAGAAAATTTATTAATTGCCGCCGCACGCGTATAAAACGACGGGAATGTTTTGGGGCAATTGACGATACAAATATTTTTATGGCCGGTTTCCCATAATAGTTTGAAAGCCATTGCCGTTCCTTCTCCGGGATCCGCATATATCGAATCCACATCGTCTTCGTAGCTGTCAACCCCAACTACAACGAAAGGAATTCCAACCTTCCTCAGATTCTTGAACAACTGGCGATCGTATGGCGAACCTACAATAAACACGCCGTCCACACGCTGCGACTTGATAATGTTCGGCAAGTCATCAGGCGTTTCGACCGAACAAAACCTTTCCGTTACAATCCCATAAGAAGTATCATTCAGACCCGACATAATCCCGTTGCTAATATTGAAGGAGCTGATCCCGGTCCGTTGGTCAAAATCATAGCTTACCTTCTGGGTATTTATGCCGCTTCCGGAAATGAATATGATACCGAGATTATTCGTCGATTTCAAGCTTAAGCCCCTGGCACTGTTATTCGGAATGTATTTCAACTTCTCGATAACATCCAATACATTCCGTCTTGTCTCCTCCTTGACCAAAGGACTCCTGTTCAACACAAGCGATACAGTGCTTACAGAGACATTGGCTTCCGCAGCAACCTCCCGAATTGTAACCAAAATAAAAACCCTCTTTCTATATCCATATATCACGTGATTTATATATCACGCGCTTCAAATGAACGGCTTGTTTATTAGTTATTTTAAATTGTATCGTTCTAAATGTCAACACACATTTGGCTGATATCCTGTCTTTCGACTTAAATACAGCAGTGAAATCGCTTGAAATTCTCTAAATAGCTTATAAAATTAAACCGTTCTAATTCCAATTGTACTGCATCTCAGATGCTTATCGCGTTGAGTTCATTCGATGTTGGAGAAATATCAGCGATCACCGTTTTTGAAAATGAACCCCGGACCTTGCTTGTGCTGAAGACGGCACGAAAGGAGGGGAACCTGGGATTCGCCGGGCACCCCGTCCACGTCAACTGACCCCGATCAAGAACCGCAAGTGCATTTTCCGAATACCAAGTGCGTTTCTGATTATCAAGTGCGTTTCTGAATACCAAGTGCGTTTCCGGAATATAGGTACATTAAATGTATTTATTTTAGCAAAAATTGATTGGTTTGGATCAATAGATACATCAGATGAACTTATTTCGATAGAACGTGTCATTTCCGTGGCGATTTTATCCAAATAAGAACATCAAATGTATCTATTCACGTGAAATTAGCCAATTAAACTGAAATAGATACAAAAAATGATCTTATGCCTGTCCAGGGACACCGCAGGGCCAGCGAGTCATACATACGCAGCATCTGTTCCGGTTGTTCCTTGATCGGTTTATCGGAAACGTTCCTATCCGGACTCGTCAAGTTCAAATGCTTTGAAATGACACCGCGGTAGATTTGCAAAAAAATATGTTCCTTTCGCTTGGGGCAGCCAATTCCAAAATGGACGCTTTTCGCCACGCCCTCGCTTTCTTTTGAAAGCCGCAGTAGAGCACATTGCCGATGCTTATCGTTCTCTCCTTGCCGTCAAAAAACAGCCTGACGAGAATACGTCTCCCGTCAGGCTGTTTTTGTGCAATTCCAATCTCCGCAAACTTCATTGCCTTCAATATAACTATGAAGGACAATCTCATAATTATAGGATAAACCTGTAATTATGGTATAAGATCATAATTATGGGATAACCTCTACCCTTGCGTTCGTTGTTCCCCGTTGCGAAAGGCCGGTATCCTCACCGGCCGTGACTCCCCCCGAGAACGGTTCCCAGATGGACCACTCCGATCAAGACGGTCACGGCTTCGGCTCTTGTCGCCGGAGCGGCGGGAGAAAAGAGATGATTTTCCCGACCCGCAATCAGTCCCGCCGCCGTCGCCGATGCCACAAACGGCTTCGCCCAGGTCGAAATCCGCGCATCATCCGCATACGATGTCGTTGCCGACGCATCCGCACTCAGTCCCAACGCTTTGGCGATCACGACAACCAATTCCTCGCGGGTGATCATTCGATCGGGTCTGAAGGTTTGATCCTCGTAGCCTTGAACCATTCCCGCCGACACGGCCTGGGCGATATAGGGCTTTGCCCAGGCAGGGATGTCGGAAGCATCGCGGAATGTCAACGCGTCATCGGCGGTTTCCATGTTCAAAGCGCGCACCAGCATCGTTACGAATTCCGCCCGGGTGACCGCTTTGTCGGGTTGGAAGGTTTGATCGGGATATCCGCTGACAAATCCTCGCTTCACCGCTTCCCGAATCGAAGACTCGGCCCAGTGACCCTGTATATCCAGAAGCTCGACAGGCTGCGCGTAATCTTCTTCCGCAGCGAATACGGAAAATTTCGTGAAATGATCCACCGTGACGGTAATGGCGTCGCCCTCGATCGTTCCGCCGATCTTCACCCACTGCCGCTTCGCTTCATCGTAGTAGTAAATGGCCGCGTCGGGATAAAGCTCGGGATCGAACGTGATTTTCATCGTGATCGTCACCGGGTGATTGAACTTGCCCGCGACATCCTTGGTCATTTCATACACCGGGCCAAGACGAACCAACTGCTGTGCCGCGCCATCCGCGTACTCGGCCGCTTCGACCTCGGCCACCTGAATTCGGAACGCCTGGGGCAAGGCCCCTTCCGGCACGTCGACCCGAACGCGATCATCCAGGCTGACCGTTCCGGTTCCGCCCGCAGGGATGAACAGGTCGCCCGTCGTGGAAGTGTTGCCGGCATTTGCGAAAATGCCTGGCGACGACGAGCCGCCGGGTTGCCCGCGAACCACATCGATTTCGTAAAAACCTTTCGTATAGCCGTCCGCCGCCGTCAATGCAATGACAATCGTCTCATCCACGATAGCCGCTTCATATGCCTCACCGGAATGCACGGCGGTTCCATTCACCCGAACGGCCGCCTGATCGCTGCTTGCCGTCGCGGTGACGGACAGGGAATCGACCCCTTCGGGCACCCTGACCGAATAGACTTCCACGCCGGGTTGGAAACGGGGAGAGAGGCTGTATCCGGAAACCCGCAAACCGCTCAGACTCGCATCGACGGAAACAGCTTGATTGCGGACGGCGACATCCTGTTCGCCAAGCCAATTTCCGTTCAGGTCGGATACTGTATTCCCGGCGATATGAACCGACAGCGAATCGGCCTTTTGCACATTTCCCGCCAGGGCCGCCTCAACGGTTTTCCCGTCCGGACCATACCCGATCCCGACGATAGGCCAAGGCGCGCCGCTCAAGGCAACCTTCTCCGCAGAGATGGTCCGGGCGGTATCCAGCGGTTCGTCGAAAGCGATCGTAATGATATTCCCCGAAGCGTTCGTCGTCGCGTCCGATACCGCGGGGGCGGCGATATCCTTCTCCAGCGCTTGCAGATCGGTTCGGGTATAATCCTGCTCCATCTCCACCCCCGCATAGCTGACCACCGCACCGGCGCGCAGCGTGACGCCGAGCGCCGCGCCAACCGAAACCGCCTGATCGCTTGAAAATCGGAAGGTCCGCGTCAGCGCATGACCGCCGTCGTCCACTCGCGAATTCACCGCGATCAAGGTTCCGGCAAGCGGCGTTCCGCCCGAAGAAACGACGATGCCGTCGGACGCCAGCCGGTCGGACGCAATATATTTGTCCGTCGTGAAATCGATCGTCAATCCCTCCGCCGAGGTTTGCGCCTTCGCTCCCGTTACCTGCGGGGAAACATAGGAAACCATCGGCACGTTGACGTCGAAATGGGGCGGCGGCACATCCATCTCTTCGCTTTTCGCGGTTTCATAGCCTTCCTTCTCGTAGACGACCTGCCAGCGCCCGGAGGGGACGTCCCATCCGTATTTCCCCAGGGCATCGGTCATCTGGGGATTGGTTTGCCCGTACCAGTCCGCCTTCCACGGAGCATACTGCCCCGAAGTTTCATCCCGGTAGAACACCGTTGCCTTCACGTCCTCGATCGGGTTATCCGGGAACGTCTCGTATACAAATCCGCTCGGATCGTAAATCCAGACCGGTTTGACCAGCGGATCGCCCAAATCTTTTTTGACGTGGGGGGAACATTTATTGTTCGAAGACCGCGAAGCTCGATCGATCGCATCTTGCAATTCATTCGTCTGATGATCAATCACGGCATCCATCCCGGCGCCGATCGCCATCGTTGCGGCCGTCAAGGCGAGCGATCCGCCGAATGTGGCGGGGGACAAAACGAGTCCGGCAATCATCAACCCGTATTTGGCGAATTCCACCACACGGGTTTGAAAGACCATCCCTTCAATGCGCTTGCCGTAATACCCGGCCGTCCCGGGGCTGCAAGTGCCGATTCTCTCCGCCATGTACCCCAATCGATTCATCTTATCGGCAATATCGCCTCTGCCGTTCATCGCGCTTTTTGCATCGTCGATGGACAGATGGCCTTTGCCAAGCTGCCCGGCAACGTTCTTCTCGTCCCACAGCACTTTGGCGGTGATCTTCACCAACGATGAGAGGATGCCCGCGATCCTTACCGGTTTGCGCTTGGCCTGTTTGTTTTCGCCGGCGGCCGGAGACAACAGGGCAAACAACGTATTGGCGTCTCCCAGGCTTTCCTCGGGAACATAGGCTTCAATCGTCATGACGTATTGTCCGTTCTCTTCCGAAGAAACCACACGGACGCCGTACGCTTCCACTCCCAGCTCGGCGGCTTGCTTCAGGTCATCCTCCGTTGGAACATAGCCGGTGTTTCGCTCCAGGGTCATGTTAACATGGAGTTTCAGGTCATGCGCTTGCGGCAGCGTAAACTCCATACTGCCCGCCAGCGTGTTGGCGTCGATCGATTGAAAATCCTGTTTGTCGACCACCTGATAATCCCGCATGCCCGGAGGCAGCTCCCGCACCAAATCATCGCTCGTTTCGATTTGCGGAGGCGGGGCCGGCTTGCGGTCGAAGGTGACATATACGTTCTCGCTCATATGAAACGGAACCGGCATCTGCGCGTAATAGATACCGTCTTTCAATTCCGCCCGGGAGGGGGAGGCGACGTCGTCCCCTTTAAGGTGTACCTGGACATTTTCCACCCGGTCCGGATGATTGAATCTGATTTCAAAATGCAGCGGCGGCCCCCAAGTGGGCCATGCCGACGGGACAACGACGTACGGAAAGCGCACCGGTCCCTTCGACACATCCAGACTGACCCGGCGGCCCCGCTCCTGTTGCATGGTGAATTCCTCAATCACCGGCATTTCAGGATCGTAATGAACCGCGGCTTCCGGTGAACGAACGGCCATCCCGCCTTCCCCGGACTCCGCATGCAGCCGGAACAACTGCGCTCCCGACGGATCGGGGATCGTTACATCCAGATTCCACAGCCCGCCCGGTGTAGCCAACGTTCGGCCAAGCGGCTGACCCGCCGAATAAATCGTGACCGCCTGACCCGCCGGCGCTTTGCCGCTCAACGTCCATTCCAGACGATTCGTAAATTCGGGAGCCTGGATCGTGATCGGCTCATGGATCAACTGTACGGTTCCAATGGTTTCGAATCGGGGTTGCCCATCCGTCTCGTACGCCATTTGCGCATTCACCCACAGCGCGTCGGCCGCTTCCGGCAGCGCCTTTAACCGAAAGGTCAAGGCGCCGCTGGCAGCCGGCGGGAGCGAGCCCAAACCGACCGCAACGCTTGACCCTTGCAAAGTATAGGGAACGGAGACGCCGTTTAACGCCAGCGATTGTTCCACAAAGGTCATGCCATCCGGAATCGCCACGATCATTCTCGCGTTCTCGGCGTTGACCCCGCTTCGATATCTGACCTGGATCGTCGTGAATCCGTCCGGAGCCAATTCCACGGGAAAAGCGGAAAGATGATTCCCGTACGTGTCGCCGAACGCTCCATCCCCGGACCTTAACTGAAGAACGCCCAAATCAAGATCGCGGCCTCCCGGCTTGTCGAACTCTATTTCGACGCGCCCCTGCTGACCGCCGACCGTCAATTTCATTCGGCCCGTCTCTACGGTGGCCAGTTCAATCGAATCTCCGGAGCCGTGGTCATTGAGCAAAGACTTCCAGTAGCTCCCGTTCCACTTGAAAAGCGAAGCGGACCAGAGCGGAGTATACCCATGCCATTCCACGGGATATTGCAACTGTGCCCGAATGATCTGTGTATCTGCCTGCTCCAGGTGCAAATCCACTTCGGTATCCCCGTCTTCCTCCAGCGTGACCTCCTCGGTGTCCTGGCCCAATCCGCCTTCTTCCCCGTTGGCCGAGACCACGACCTTCTCTCCCGGCTCGCGGCTCAGAATGGTCGTGTTGCCGACGACATTTTGGCCGTCGGCCTTAATGTCCAGGTGCAAGCCGGTTGTCCAGTCGATCGGGAGCGGCCCTTGCCATTCCTGTTCCCCCGCATATCGCGTATACAGGTTGATCGTCAATGCCTGCATACCTTGAAATTCCAATTGTTTATCGACGATTTGAGGTGCGGAAGCCTGGACGGCAACGGTTTCCGTCACGCCCTTTACCCCATTTAACAACGGTGCGCTGAAGGTCGCTTCGGCTTCCCCTTCATAGGCTTCCAGGTCATACTTGCCGCTCAAATCCGTGGTCGTGCTCGTTGTATATATGCTGTCGTTCAACGTTTGGGAGATTTGGATGAGGGCGCCGGACAGCGGCTCTCCCCCCGGGCGGGTGACCGTTCCCCGAATCCGTCCCTTTTTCCGTTCTGTCAGCGGAATGGCTTGGTTCACGACGTCTTCATGCAACTCCACCTTGATCTCGCCCGGATCGACGAAGCGCACAGGAAGATTCGACAACCGGGCGGTCACCGCTTCGGTATCCGCGCTGAATTCCATCGCCGGCGTCGCCCCGGTTGAATCCGTCGCCAACGTACGCATCACGCTCCCGTCTTCATAGAAAAGCGCAATCGTTTGGCCGTTTACCGTATTGCCGCCTGTCGTAACGGTGAATGAAAGTTGTTTGGTATTGACGGGAATCTCCTCATCCGAAATCCATCCCGATTTCAACTCGATCCCCGTGACTTCCTTGATCATTTTGCCGGAAGAGCTCAATACGCGAATATGATAATCGGACGCCGCCGGCAAACGATCCAAGGCGACGGTTTCCCCATCCGACGCTTTGCTCTGGGACGCCAGCAAGCTTGGGCTGAATGCATTGATCCGATAATTTTGCAGGTTTCCATTGCCGGTAACGCTCACCCTCAAACCGGCGGCCGCATCCACCGGCAGATCGGCTGCCGCGACGGTCGGCGATTCGTGCCCCAAGGCATCGGTCAAACGCCCTTCCAGCTTGATCAGCCGCGTCATTCCTTCAGCGAAAGTGAACGTGCCGGTATACGTGCCGGGGTATGTGCTGTTTTCCTCCATGGAGATGATTTGACTCGCTTCCCGGGGGGTCTCCAGCACAGTCGTCCCATCCGTATCGTACCAGGTCAAGAAGGCGGCCTGCACGATTGCTGTCCGCCCGGGCTGCCCCGTCAACGTCACCGTTTCCGCGCTCCCAAGCTCGGCTACCCCGCCTGTGATATGACTTGTCGACAAAGTTACGCCGCTGATCGTCGCCGACGACGTGTTCACCTGAACGACATTGCTCTCATAATCGGCATGCTCATCGACGGGGCCGAAATATCCGACGACTTTCAATCGATAAGCGGTGGATGCCTCCAGGCCCGTCAACGTATAGAAAGCCACGTCCGACGCTTCCGCCAGCTTCGCGGGATGGGCCGCATCCGTGACATCCCATATTTCGTAAGTGGTGACTCGGTCATCCGTGGACCAGCCCAGTTCCACGCTGCCGTCTTCCTGCGGTTCGGCCGTCAACTGCCCATCCACCACCAGCTCGGACGCGGGCAAGGTCACGGCTTCGACGGCGGGCAGCGGATCGCTTTCGTTGCCCGCCGCGTCCATCGCCGTGACGTAGAACGAATAGGACGAGTCCGGCGTCAATCCCTCGATCACGGCGCTTGTGGCCGACGTGCTGAGCACGGGCAAGTAGTCATGCCCCGCTGTTCCCGGATCGTCCATATAAATCCAGTACACGTTCACACCCGCGTTATCGTCCGCGTCCGGCCACGACAGGGCGACGCGGTCCGCCTGCGTCGAATCGACGTGGATGGCCGAACCGTCGGTCCACGTCGGGATTTCCGTATCGCCCGGGCCGCCCGGATTGGCGTCTATAGTCATCGGGGGACCGTCCTGGCTCGTATGATACAAGCCGTTGACCGCTTCGACCCGGTACGTCACCGAATGGGCGATCTCGATCGGCGTCAGACCGTCAACGGTCATCGAGGTGCCTGTGGTCGTCCCGATCAACCGGGTTTTCATTCCGGATCCGCCCTCGAACGTGGTCTTGTACAATTTATACAGTTGAACATCCGGATCGCCGATGTCGTTCCAGCTCAACTCCAGCTTGGTGCTATCCATGTAATCCAGCGACAACGAGCTGTGATCCGGCCAGACAGGCATATCCGTCCGGTTCATGACCACGTTCGCCACCGTGTCGTCGACATAAGCCAGGGCATCGCCTGCCAGAGAGGGCTCCGCTCCGTCATAGGCATGCTCGATGCCGCCTACATTCGCCAATTGTCCGGCGGCGATATCGTAAATATAGATCGTCTTGGAGGAATCCGGGGAATCATACTGCATCCCGTCCACCAGCAGCGCTTCCGATTCGAAAGCGATTCGGTTCCCGTCGGGGCTGATGTCGGGAGAGAAGCTGTCCCCGTCGCTCTCGCCGCCCGCATCGTCCACGCTGACGCGCGACAGCGTTCCGTTGTCGTACAGGAAAATGTCCTGCTTGCCGTTGGCGTCCCCTGCAACCAGATTGCTCGCTTTGGAGGCAAAGACGATGCGGCTGCCGTCCGCGCTGACAACGGGATGCCGATGCTCTCCGTCATAAGAGGCATCGGTGCGGGCAGTTACCATCGTGGCCGTATCCGTTGAAACATCGTATCGATAAATGTGATATGCCCATTCCGTTCCGCTGTTCTGCGCGGTCGTAAAAGCGACCACCTGTCCGTCGGCGCTGACGGACGGCTCGCGGGAGCTTCCATCGGTAAATTCATGGCTGACCATACTCGTTGTATGACCGGTCAAATCCCTGATGTAGATTTGATCGCGCGATGCGGTAGAATCGTCCGTCAAATTCCCCGCTTCCGATTGAAACACGACGAATTGTCCGTCGCCGCTGATTTCCGGGCTCTCGCTGGCGCCATCCGCCGCAACGTCCGCGGTGCTGACGCTGACCAGTTCCACGGAGCCTGTCGTCCGATCGACCCGATACACCCGATCGAAATTGCCGGGCGAGTCCGCATCGATTCCGCTCGTTTCAGCGACAAGGTTGGTGGCTAAAGATTGAAAAACCACATACCTCCCGTCGTCGCTGATCGACGGATGTTGGCCGGATGAATTGGCGGCAAAGCCCGACGCGTTCACATCGACCAACTCGATTTGATCGGTTAGCCGATCGCGCACATAGATGTGTATATCGCCCGCGTCCGCCCGGCTGTCCAGATTCGTCGCCGACGAAGCCAGGACGACGTACCGGCCGTCAGGCGTCATTTCGCTTGCAAGCATGGGACCGTTGATCGGATCGCCGTAGACGTTGACATTGACGCTTTCGACCTCCGTCCATTGCGGCGCGGCGTCCGATCCCTCCGCATGGGCGATCCCGGATTGTGGAGAAGCCGCATAGGGCAACGGAATGGCCAGATTCACCGCCAGAATCACGGCCACTATCCTGGTAAACATTTTCCCCAAAGTGATGCCTCCCAAAAAATAAAAGTTTAGAAGTGTGGCGAAAAACGGGCGGCTCCGAGATGGGGCAGGGGTTTCCGATCGCTGTTGCCCGCAG
>CAYYCV010000026.1:0-38341 GCA_964470405.1 uncultured Caryophanales bacterium | reverse complement strand
GCGGACAAAGGCGACCACTACCGTTTCTCCAACCCATGCCCAACCCCTGCACCGCTTTTTCGCCACACTTTTAATTACAGAACATCCGGCTTTTTGATCGCTAATTCACTCGCTCCAATTTCCATTGCTGAACGGTATTATCTAAATCGGACCATTGACGGATATTGGTGCCGTCTGCCGTGCCGCCATTGGTCACATCCAACAACTTGTCGCTGTTGCGATTTTTGATTTCAAAGAATTGATTATAAGTGGTTTGGAAACTCCACTGTTGGTTTGCCCCGCCTGTACTAGGCCATTGCATCACATTGGCGCCGTCCGCGGTCGACCAGCTATCGACATCGGCCACTTTGCCGCTATGGCTGGCACGCAGGGTGAAAAATCCGCCGGAAACCGGATCGAGCGCCCATTTCTGATCGCCTGAACCATTGTATGTCCATTGCAGAATATTGGCGGCGTCGGCAGTCGATGCGCCATCCACAGCCATGACTTTTCCACTGTTGTGATTCGTAATACGATAAAAGATGTCTCCGGTTCCTTCGCCGGAAGGTCGGGTTATCGCGGTTGCGGCCGATACGGGCGTTCCCAATACGGGGGTATCCCCATTCCAGGTGATTTTCTGGATTCGCGTGGTTCGTTGATTTCCACAGCCCTGCCCGGAGCCTGCGTTGGCATGATAGACGATCCAATTCTCCGTATCATCGGGTGATTTGACGAAGCTGTTATGTCCGGGGCCAAACACGGTGCCGGTTTTTTGGAATACCGGGTTCGGATTTTTGCTCCAATTGCCGGCATTGGTCAAGTCCGCGGTCATATTGGCGCTGAGCAAGCCCAGCTTATAGTCGTCTGTCCAGCACCCGCTGGCGGAGAAGGTTAAATGCACTTTGGAACCGTGGGTAATGAAAGACGGCGCTTCATTCACATCGCCGCCCTGCTTTTCCCAGGAGTAGGTCGGAGCGGAAATCACCGTTCCCCTTCCTTGAACGGTTGTGGGGCTGCTCATTTTGGCGATCATAATTCGCTGGGGTTGACCGGGAGCTATTTCAGACCAGGCGATATATAGCTGCCCGTTAATATTCGCCACGGTTTGATCGATCGACCAGTAGTCGGCTGAATCATGTACTTTCGTCGGGGCCGACCAACTGCCGGTTAGCGGATTGGAGCTTGTGTTCTTGATGACCCAAATGCGTTGGTTTGGCGTATTCGGCTCGCTACTTCCGGCGGTAAAGTAGAGATACCAAGCGCCGTTGATATAATTCAACTCGGGGGCCCAAACATTGCCGGAATAACAGTTGGATCCGGTGCAATAGGCGGACGATTCCGTAAATACCGTTTGGGTTTGACCGGCGCCGATGCCTGTCAGCGATGAAGCCCGCGTGATGTCAATTTTGTCCCAGTTCTCCGAGGTATGCACGAAATAGTAATAGCCGTCATGCTTCATGACTTGGGGATCTGCGGAGGAATAGGGGGCCACCGGGTTGATGAACGTGGTGGAAGCGGCGTTAACGGCAGGCAGCGGCAGCAACGACAACATGATGAAAAGCGAAGAAGCGAGCGTAAGCAAGCTTCTTTTTCGAATTCGAAACATAGAAAACACTCCTTTTTAGTAACCGATTTTAAAAGTGGCGTCTTGCTTGTCCAAAGTCGTAGAAATCGTGGTGATGCCAAGAACGAAATTCGCATGTCTAATGTACCGATCGGGAAAGTTGTACGATTGAAAGGAAGACCACCCGGCATCCGCAAGTCCGCTTACCTTATAGAAGGTGGCGTCTGCTTTGAAGATGCTGGATCCGTCCGTTTGATTTAAGACCAGATTGTAGTTGGAATGTCTTAAATAATATCCGGGGTAACTGACGGATTCAAAGGATACGCCGGAGGAATCTGCCAGACCGGCAACGATTTTAAACTGGGCATCGGTGTAAGGATCGAATGGGTACGCATCAATTCTTCCCTGGAAGCTTTCGTGTCTTATATAGCGATCGGGGAAATTGTAGGATTGGATTCGATTCCAGTTCGGATTTCCCCAATGGGAAATGAGGTTATTTAATTCCGTCTGCGTGATTTGAGCGATGGTGGCATGTTTTGCGTTCAGGGGAGGGCTATAATTGCGTTGGTTTAACTCCGTCCAGGCATTTGAACCGATATTCGCAGATTCCCACGCATAGAACACACCGTTCACCGGATAATAGGAATCGCCGTATAAATACCATCTGTTTTGATTGATTTTCCTGACGACAATAGGCGCTTCGATCACGTCGTGGTAGATGGCGCCGGTGTAGGTGGCGGAGTTGAAGCTTCCGGGGTTCAGCGATGTGGATTTTGCTCCGTATAACGCATTTTCCGACTCCTTTTTGTAATAAAGATAATTTGTGCCGCCGGACATATGCATCGTGGCATCCAATACGCTGAAGCCGGGGTCGAAATAAACTTGGGGCGTTCCGACACTCATGAAATCGGTCGTGTAATTCACATAGATGCGATTGCGATCCGTATTGCCCGACCAGATGATTCCGTACTGTCCTCTCGATGCATCGTAGAAGGCTTCGGGCGCCCATGTATGCATTCCGGTTGTATTCAGCCTCAGCAAGCGTTCGTTGCTGAAAGTGATTAGGTCGGTGGAATCCCAGGCATGAATATATTCGCTGCTGTCGGAAAAATTGGTTCCTGCCATGTTTGTAGCCAAAATCACGAAGGTACCGTCTTGTTTTCGGAATATAAACGGGTCGCGCAAGCCTGCCACACCCACATTCGGCGTCATCACAGGCTGGTTGTTGTTCAACGGCGTCCAATTCAAGGCGTCCGTGCTGTATGCAAGATGCAGGCCATAGTTGGCTCCCAACTGTTGAGGCGATTCCGTGAAATACCCCATGACATAAGCTGTGTAATTCGTCGCGGCTTGCGCGTTTTCGCTTGGAGCCAGGAGCAGGAAGCCGCTAAAAATGAGCGACATTCCAAGCGCGATGGATAAGGCTCTTTTGAAAAGCATCTTTATTACACTCTCCTTTCGTGCGTTTCGATGAACGTGCTTCTTCGGATATTAAGCGCTTACAATTCTTTGCCCGATCACCCGCTTTCCTTGTATTTTTATGGGACGCATTGGCTCATTTCACGATCCGGATTCACCTCCTTCGCTTCCATTTCAGTATAAATGACCGTACAACTTTAAAATAGCCTTTTATTTAAATTATTCTAAATTATTTTGAATTATTATGATTCAAATTTCGCTGTGCGAACGAAAAAACCGGATGCTCCATAGGCGGAGAACATCCGGTTTGAATCCGGTTTGAATTGGCGGGATGGCGCACCGTTTATCCCAGCGAGCTTCGGGGGTCCACCAAATAGGGTTCCGTCCCGCAATCCTTCAAAAATTGAACGTATTTGGCGTGAAGCTCCCGAACGACTTCCGGATGATCGTCCGCCACATTATTCGCTTGCTTTGGATCGTGTTCCAGATCGTAGAGTTCGACGGGCTCGCCCGCAGCGCTGTACAGTAAGCTCCACCGCTCCGATGTAATGGTGACCGGCTGGTATTCCTCGACGGAACGCATGACGTTGTCGACCACAGCCAGGGGTTGCCCCGGATTAATCAACGGTACGCCGGATACGATAATATCATGAACGGCGCCGGCATTGTCCCGGCCGAGGACGTGCGGCAACAGGGAATGCCCGTGAAGCGCGGAAGGATCGGAAACAGGGACGCCCGCCAGGTCCAGAATGGTCGGCACAATATCGACCGCGGAAGCGAGTTTGGACACGCGGCGCGGCGCCGCTCCGGGCACGCGGATGAATAAAGGGTTGTGAATGACTTCCTCATAGAGGGGCGATCGCAACCAGCCGGGGTTGAAGGAATTGGCTCCCCCTCGATTCATTTTCCCGAATATCCCGTGTTCGCCAAAGTAATACCCATGATCGGAAGTGAAGATAATGGCCGTATCGTCGGCAATGCCAAGCGACTCGACGCGCTCCAGAAGCCGCCCGACCCAACGATCAACCATCGTAATCTCGGCCTTGTAGAGACCGTGTCCGATATCCAAATCTTCCGGGGTGACATGGTGGTCCTTGAGGTATCCGTAAGGCGGATCGATTAATCTTCCGTCATGATCGGGAAGGTATGGTTTGACATACCAGTGCGGCGGGTCCCACGGCTCATGCGGATCCCATGTATCGACCAACATAAAGAACGGTTTATCCCGGTCATGAATTCGCTCTAAACATTGCTCCGCCATGGTGAAGGTGGCGGGGGCGCAATAATCAAGCTCCACCATTTTCGGTTTTTGCATCAGCGGAGGGTGGAACTTTTTGAAGGTGGTCTCCTGGGATTGCATGTCGTAGAAATGCTGGTAGCCGCGGTCGTATCCCATACCGCCGATCGTATAAAAAGGCGTGTCCGCCACTCCGACTGTAATATAACCGTTCTCGGAGAGGCGTTGAGCCAGGGGGATTTCTTTCGTCGGCAAAGGCTGCCACGTCATAAAAGTAAATGCACACTTGCCGGTGGTATAGTCGGCCCGCGCGGGCATGGTTGGGAAACTGGCGCTGTAATAACGGTCAAATACGACTGAACTTTCGGCCAATGCATCCAAATGGGGCGTATGGACTGAAGTGTCTCCATAAGTGTCCAGGTGGTCGCGGCGGAATGTGTCAGACACGATTAAAATGATGTTCATGCTATCGGCTCCTTTGAGGTAAAAGGCTTTCTTGACAAGCTTGTCACGTAAATCATATCGCCGCGCCCATCCCGATGTCAATAGTTTTTGAAATAAAATTTTTCGAAATGTGTTTGACAACTGAAATAAAATTTCATAATATGGAGCTATCGAACGAGAAGGTGGGGTTGAATGAAGCTTGAACGGTATGATGTTCGTCGAGATCGTGATGACCGTCGGGAAAAGAATCGCATCGACAAGGATCATTTGCTCATTGGTTTAATGTCGGGTACGTCGTTGGATGGTATCGATGCGGCATTGGTCAGAATAACGGAAGGGGAGGACGCCATTTCGGAAGTGAAACTGGAAGGTTTTTATTTCCTGGATTATTCAAACGAGCTCAAGGAGATGTTGTTGGCACTCTCGTCTATGGAGACGGCGCGTGTAAACACGCTGCTTGTGGCACACTACGGAATATCGGAGTGGTACGCCAAGGCCGTCACGGAGCTGCTGCGCGAGACGGGAGTCGATCCTTGCCAGGTGGACGCCATCTGTTCTCATGGACAGACCGTATGGCATGCGCCCGAACCGCACCCCTTCCCGGGGCCGGACGGAATCGTAACGATTCGATCCTCGTTGCAAATAGGGGAACTGTCCGTACTGGCGGAGCGAACCGGCATCCCGGTGATCGGGAATTTTCGGGCAAGGGATTTGGCGGTTGGCGGGGAAGGGGCGCCGTTGGTGCCATTTGCGGACAGATTTTTATTTGGGAAAACCGGACATTCCGGCAGAATTCTGCAAAATATCGGCGGGATCGCGAATGCTACGGTTATACCGGCAGGCGCAAAATTGGAGCGGATGTTTGCATTTGATACCGGCCCGGGCAACATGGTCATCGACAACGTGGTCAAGCAGTTGACGGATCGCCGGATGCATTGCGATCTGGGCGGGGAAATCGCCGCATCCGGCAAGGTGAACAGGGAAATGTTGGAGCACTTCCTGCAGGATTCGTATTATTCGCGCAAACCGCCCAAAAGCACCGGCCGCGAAATGTATGGCTCCGCATTTACATCGCGGTTCCTTGAATACGGAAATCGTCGAAGGCTGTCCCATGAGGATCTCATTGCGACCGCGACAGCGCTTACAGCCGAAACGATAACGAATGCGTATCGCGATCATATTTTCCCCGGGGTTGACGTGTCGGAAGTTATTGTTTCCGGCGGAGGAACGCATAACTTGACCTTGATGCGCATGATTCGCGAAAGACTTCCAGGATCGGTTCAGTTGGCCTCCGCTTCCGAGTTCGGCATCCCGGACGATGCAAAGGAAGCCGTTGCGTTCGCCATATTGGGACATGAATCGTTAATGGGAAGGCCGGGTAATGTGCCTTCGGTAACCGGAGCCTCGAAAAGCGTGGTGCTTGGGAATTATTGTTGGTAGCCAACAACCAGATTACAGACAAGAGGGGATAACGATGAGAAAATATTTAGCAGTGATCGTGTTGTCGATCTGTTTCATTTTTACGGCCTGTTCGAATTCGGGAAACGAGAGCCAGACCGGCGGGGACAGCACGGCCAGTCCGGCGCCTGCGGCAACGAACGGCGGGAAAGAGCAGGTCAAGGCGGCGGTTGGCGGCGAATTGATCGTTGCCGTAGACCAGGACCCGGTTGGATTGGATCCGCATACCGTTCCCGCCTTATCGAGCCAGCGCGTGTATGCGCTTGTCTATGACAGCCTGATCCGAATGGCGCCCGATTTCAAATTGGAACCCAGCCTCGCCGGCAAGTGGACGGTTTCCCCCGATGGGAAAACGGTTACGTTCGAACTTCGGCAAGGGGTGAAATTCCATAACGGACGCGAATTGACCTCGGATGATGTAAAATATTCGTATGAACGTATCTTGAATCCGGACACCGGCGCCATTGCAAAAGCGTATTTCGCCAGTGTGGAAAGCGTCGAAACGCCGGATCAACATACTGTCGTTTTTCATTTGAAGCATTCGGATTCTTCTTTTCTTGCCAATACGGCCAGCCCGTTTGCGTCCATTGTGCCCAAAGAAGTAGCCGATTTGAACACGGAAGCGGTCGGTTCAGGGCCGTATAAACTGGAGAAGCTCGAGCCCGGCCAGGCGATCCAACTGAAGAAAAACGCCGATTTTTATGAACCGAACTTCCCTGTGGCGGATTCCATCAAGATGATCGTCATGAAAGATGAGGCGGAACGCCTTGCCGCGATTCGCACAGGGAAAGTACAGGTTACCGCCGTGTCTGCGGATTCGGCAAAATTGCTGGAGTCGGCCTCCAATGTAACCATTAAACAATATCAATCCATTGAAATTAGCCAATTGGGGATCAATACGGCCAAAGAACCGCTTCATGATCTGAAAGTAAGGCAGGCGATTGCCTATGCCATTGACCGAAATGCCATTATTCAGACGGTTTGGAAAGGCCAGGCCTCGCTTACGGGTCCGCTTCCCCCGTCTCAAACGGAGCTGGCCGTAGCCCCCAAATCCTATCCCTACTACACGAGAGACGTCCAAAAAGCGAAGCAGTTGCTTGCCGAAGCGGGTTATCCGGATGGGTTCAAAACCACCATTCTGACGTCATCCACGTATACCGATATGATTGAAACGGCGCAGATGCTTCAACAGCAACTGAAAGAAATCGGGATTACCGCTGAAATCAATCAAGTGGAATGGGGCAATTACGTCAAGCTTTGGGGCGCCAAGGAATTCGACTTGTTTGTGGGCCGCAGCACCACGGGATCCAACCCGGATAAGTCGTTGAGGAACACATTCTCTTCCGAAGGCACCGGCAATAAATGGGGCTATTCCAACGCGCATTATGATGACATTGTACAGAAAGCGCTGGAAGCGGTCGATCAAGCCGAGCGTAAAAAGCTGTACACCGAGGCGCAGCAAATGATTCTGGATGAAGCGCCCGTCTTGTTCTTTGCATCGCCGATCAATTTTTACGCCGTCAGCAACACGGTCGACGGTTTTGTACCGTCCGCCTCGGGCGGAGAGCCGTATGCTCTTCTTCACTCATCTGCCGTGAAATAAAAATCACTTCATGAGGGGGTGGGAATCTTCCCGCCCCAATTTCCAGGGGGGAGCCACTATGGGACGATATATCGCACAACGTGCAGCGAGCCTGCTTCCCATCTTGTTTGGAATTTCATTGCTGGTTTTCGCCATTTTTCAGCTTGTGCCGGGCGATCCGGCGATGATCATACTGGGGACGGACGCCACACCGGATGCCCTCCGCGCCATGCGGAAAAGCATGGGCCTGGATCAGCCTTTGATCATGCAGTATTTGCACTGGATGTGGGGGATTGTACATGGGGACTTCGGCGTATCCTTCCGAAGCGGCGTCCCCGTTTTCCCCCTTTTATTAAAAGGTTTCATTGTTACGCTTCAGTTGACTTTGTTTGCGGCGTTGTTCGGGTGGTTGATTGCCGTTCCCCTTGGCATTCTTTCTTCTGTGCGCGCCCATACGCCATTGGATGTGATATTTCGGACAGGCGCGATCCTGGGCGTATCGATTCCCAATTTTGCGGTCGGGACGTTGCTGTTATTAATTCTTTCTCTTTACTTCGGGTGGTTTCCGCCGTTGGATGTGGTGAATTTTTGGGATCGGCCGCTTGAGGCGTTTCAAGTATTTATTTTGCCGGCGATCTCTTTGGGGATTATTTTGGCGGCCGGCATCTTGCGGATGACCCGCGCGGCATTCCTGGAGACGCTGAATATGGATTTTATGCGCACTGCAAGGGCCAAAGGAAACAATGAATGGACCGTCGTCGTCGGCCACGGCTTGCGAAACTCCGCCCTTCCTATTATCACGTTGGCCGGAATGCAATTTGGCCATCTATTGGGCGGCGCTGTGGTCATCGAACAGCTATTTTCCATTCCAGGCCTTGGGCTGCTGATCCTGGAGGGAATTTATCAGCGCGATTATCCGGTCGTTCAAGGCGGTGTCCTGTTCATCGCCACAACCTACGTTTTGGTAAATCTATTGGTTGATATTATATACACCTGGGTTGACCCGCGGATTAAGTATTAGAAGTGTGGTGAAATTGTGAAGACATTTAGGCATCGTTTCTTTCAAAACAAAACAGCCGTCATATGCGCGATCATGCTGCTCCTGATCATGATACCGGCTATATTCGCTCCCCTGTTGTCGCCGCATGATCCTACGAGCATGAACAACGCGAGCCGCCTGCAAGGCCACTCCGTTGCAAACTTGCTGGGCACGGATCAATTTGGCCGCGATCTTCTGAGCAGAATCATATACGGCGCGCGCGTGTCGTTAACCGTAGGATTGTCCGCCGTGGCGATCAGCGTTTTGCTGGGTACGGTGTGCGGATTGGCGGCAGGATATATTGGAAAGTGGATTGACAGCGCGATTATGCGAGTCATGGATATGATATTTGCCTTTCCGGAAATTTTGCTCGCCTTGGCGATCATTGCGATCATGGGTCCGGGCGTACTCAATACCATATTGGCCATAGCCATCGTCAATATTCCCATATTTACCCGTACCGTTCGAGGCGTGGTCCTTTCCATCAAAAATATGGAGTTTATAGAAAGCGCAAAAGCCATTGGGGCGTCGACGAATCGAATTTTATTTTTGGAGATCCTTCCGAATACGTTCGCTCCTCTGATCATTCAGGCTTCATTGTCGATATCCGGCGCGATCCTGACGGAATCCGCTTTGAGCTTCCTTGGCCTGGGCGTTCAGCCTCCCAATCCCACATGGGGCGGGATGATTTCGGAAGGCCGCAGATTTATGGAGATTGCGCCGGGAATGATCGTCTGGCCATGTGTCATGATGACGGTTACGATTTTATGCTTCAATATGTTCGGCGATGCGTTGCGCGATATATTAGACCCCCGGCATCAAATGAAATCATGATACGGGAAAGGAGTTTGACATGGCGCTGCTATCAGTGGAAAATTTAAAGACATGGGTTCGCAGCAAAAAAGATCGATTGACCATTGTAGACGGTGTCAGCTTTACGGTGGATTCCGGGGAAACGGTCGGTATCGTCGGCGAATCCGGCTGCGGGAAAAGCATGACCAGTTTGGCGATCATGAGGCTTTTGGCAAGCCATATGGGGATGGAAGGAAAAATTTTATTCAATGGAACCGATATGACGCGACTTTCAGCGAGGGAAATGCGATCGCTGCGCGGAAATCAAATCGCCATGATTTTTCAGGAGCCGATGTCCTCTTTAAACCCGCTGCAGCCGATTGGAAAGCAAATTACGGAACCGCTGCGAAACCATCTTAAATTGTCTTCGCGCCAATCCGCCGAACGAGCCGTCCAGCTATTGCAGGAAGTCGGCATTCCCCGACCGGCGGAAATTTATCGCGAATATCCGCATCAGCTTTCGGGAGGTATGAGACAACGCGTCATGATTGCCATAGCCATGGCCTGCAAACCGAAATTGATGATCGCGGACGAGCCTACGACTGCTCTGGATGTGACGATCCAGGCACAGATTCTGGAATTGCTGAAAACACTGCAAAAAGCGAACCAAACCGCTATTATATTGGTTACGCACGATCTGGGCGTCGTTGCCGAGATGTGTGATCGGGTACTGGTGATGTATGCGGGACAGATCGTGGAGGAGGCCGATGTTCATACTTTATTTCGAAGCCCGAAACATCCCTATACCGTCGGGCTGATGAAATCGATGCCCAGTATGTCGCAGGAGAATCAGCGCCTTTCTTCGATCCCCGGAACCGTTCCGGCTGTCGGCGAAATGCCGCCCGGGTGCCGTTTCGCCCCGAGGTGTGCCCAAGCGATGGACATTTGTCATTTGCACCATCCCGAACTCGAACAACTGGCGAATCAACACAGATGCAGGTGCTGGCTATATGAGGACAGGAGGGCGTCGGATGAAACCTTTGCTGGAAGTTAGGGGGATGACCAAATATTACTTGACGAAAAAAGGCTTTTGGGGAAAGCGGGCAAAGGTGCGCGCGGTAGACGGATTAAACCTGGCGGTTTATGAAGGAGAGACCTTAAGTTTGGTTGGCGAATCCGGCTCCGGGAAGTCCACCACAGGACGGTGTATTCTGAGATTGGAGGAGCCGACGTCCGGCCAAATTTATTATCGGGGACAGGATATTTGCCGGCTCAATCATCGGGAAATGCGCAGCATGAGAAGAGATATCCAAATGATTTTTCAGGACCCCTTCTCCTCTTTAAACCCGCGTAGAACCGTTGGGCAAATTTTAACGGATCCGTTAATCGTTCATGGGATTGGAACCGAATCGGAGAGAAGGCGACAGGTGGCGGAAATCATGGACATTGTCAGTCTGTCGAAGCATCATATTCATCGCTACCCGCATGAATTTTCGGGAGGGCAGCGGCAGCGAATCGGCATTGCCCGGGCCTTGATTTTACGCCCCAGGCTGATTGTTGCCGACGAACCGCTTTCCGCATTGGATGTATCGATTCAGGCCCAAATCGTGAACCTGATGCTGGATTTGCAGAAAGAATTCAAACTGACCTATATTTTTATTTCCCACGATTTGAATGTGGTTCGTCATATTTCGGATCGAATCGCTGTGATGTATTTAGGGAAAGTCGTGGAAGTCGCGGACAAAAGAGCATTGTATCGCACTCCCCGGCATCCGTATACGCAAGCTCTATTATCTGCCATTCCGGTGCCCGATCCAGACCATGTCCATGATCGGATCCTGCTGCAAGGCGATCTTCCCGGTTCGACTCAACCTTTGAAGGGATGCGGATTCCATCCCCGGTGCCCTTCGTGTATGGCCATCTGCAGGACAGTAGAACCGGTTTTCGCGGAAAAGGAACCCGGGCATTTTACTTCCTGTCATTTGTAACAGAATTTAATGTGAAGAGAGTGATTTGAACATGTTGAACGGCGGACTTGTCAGTTTAAAAACCCTGGTGGGAGAATTGTCGCCGGCTGAGAGCAAAGTGGCCCAATTTATTCTCGAACACCCCGAAGAAGCGGTAAACCTTTCGGTGCAAAAATTAGCCCATGTTTGCAGTGTCTCGGAAGCGACCATTATTCGCTTGGCGCGATCCCTGAATATGAAGGGCTTTCAGGAACTGAAGCTGCGAATTGCCGGGGATTTAAGCAACAAGCCCGCAGTGGAAAGCTACCAGGAAATTATGATGGGCGGCTCGATCGAATCGATCAAGCAGACCATCAGCAATAATAATATTAAATCGATAGAAGACACGATGTCTGTCCTTTCGGCGGAGGAAGTGAGGAAAGCGGCGGAGCTTTTAACTGCCGCGCGAAAAATCGACATCTACGGGGTGGGCGCATCCGCCGTCATTGCGGCCGATATCAAACAAAAACTGACCAGAATCAAATGGTGGTGCGAGGCTTACGCCGATTTCCACGCTCAGCTTACTTCAGCGGTCAGTTTAACGGAGGGCGATGTCGCTTTCGGCATTTCCTATTCCGGACAAACCGATGATATTATCCAATCTCTGAAGGAAGCGAAGAAGCAAGGAGCCGGCATCATTACGCTGACCAAATTTGGTCAATCGCCTGTGGCCGATCTGGCGGATGTCCGGTTGTTTACCAATTCCGTCGAGAAAAGCGTCCGCAGCGGGGCAATGGCTTCAAGAATCGCTCAATTAAACGTTATCGATATCTTGTTTATTACGATCGTAAGCAAACAACAAGAGGAAATCATTCCCCTATTGGAAAAGACACGGGTTGCTCTGACCCGAACCCGACATTGAGAATGACGCCCTATTTAAAAGCGTGGTGAGCAAAGCGGTGCAGGGGTTGGGCAGCGGTTGGAAACGGAAGCGGTCTCCTTTGTACGTGGATTTCATCCTGAAAAAGGCTGTCAAATCGGGAAATTCGCGGACAACCGCGATCGGAAACCGATGCTCAAGCTGAGCCGACTGCTTTTCGCCATACTTTTAACAGAAAGGATAGGACCTATGCAGGAAAAAATAAAAGAGTTGACGACGGAAAAAGCCAATCGGCTTTCAGCGAAACTGGATCAGCTTTCAACCATGGACATATTGAAATTGATGAATGATGAAGACAAGAAGGTTGCTTATGCCGTTGAACAACAAATTGAAAATATAGAAGCTGCGGTGGACCTCGTTTCGAAATCGTTGAAGGCCGGCGGAAGGCTGTTCTATTTTGGCGCCGGAACCAGCGGCAGATTAGGGGTATTGGATGCCGCCGAGTGCCCCCCCACTTTTGGTACGGATCCGCTTATGGTGCAAGGCATCATAGCGGGCGGACCGACCGCTTTCATCCATGCGGTTGAAGGCGCGGAGGATGACTTGGAACTCGGCGTGGAAGATGTTCGAAAACATGGAGTCGGCGCAGGCGATGTGGTCGTCGGAATTACCGCGAGCGGAAGGACGCCCTATGTCATGGGCGCGTTGGAGGAGGCGCGGTTAAAGAAAGCGGAGACGATTTCCCTGTCCTGCAATCCGGTTTCCGATATTAGTCTCCATGCGAGCGTGAACATTCACATTGTGGTCGGGCCGGAAATCGTTTCGGGCTCGACCCGTTTGAAAGCGGGTACTGCGCAAAAGCTGGTGTTGAATATGCTGACAACCGCCGTGATGATTCGTTTGGGAAAAGTATATGGAAATCTGATGGTAAGTGTGCGCGCGACGAATAAGAAATTAAAAGAGCGGGTGAAGCAAATGATCATGCAGGCAACCAACGTTGGGTATGAGGAAGCTGAACGCTTGGCAGAGCTTGCGGATGGCGATGCCAGAATTGCGATTGTCATGAAAAAGACGGGCCTGAACTTCACGGAAGCCGTTAAATTGCTGGAGAAAGCTCGTTGGAATGTCAGGGATGCAAGTGAGGGGAACCTTCGCTGAATCCAGCGCGTTTCTTGGCAAGGGTGAAGGCGTGGATGGAAGCGAGAACTTATGTGATGTTCTCCTGTCTTTTGTTTCTCAGCGTCTTGAAAAAATCGGACAGCAGTTGGCCGCACTCCGTCTTCAACACGCCGGGAATGACCTCGGCTTCGTGATTGAAACGCGGTTCCCGCAGCAGGTTCATCAACGTCCCGGCGCATCCGGCTTTCGGGTCGGAGGCGCCGTAGACCACCAGCGGAATGCGGGATTGCACGATGGCGCCGGCGCACATCGGGCACGGCTCGAGCGTGACGTACAGGGCGCAGTCGAGCAGCCGCCATGCCCCCAGCTTCTCGCTCGCCTGGCGAATAGCGATGATCTCCGCGTGGGCGGTTGGATCGACCAGCGCTTCGCGCAGGTTATGGCCGCGCCCGATAATGCGGCCTTCTTTTACAATGACGGCCCCAATGGGCGCTTCAGCCAACTGCCGCGCCTTGCCTGCCTCGATCATCGCCTCTCGCATCCACTTCTCGTGTTCCATTATGTTATCCATGCGTGCCCCTTTCTGCCATATTCCATGAAGCGTGCCCTTTTTCCGATAAACGATAAACGCGGTTTGATTTTAATAAAACTTTTTTAGCTTGGTGGGCAAGGGATCGTACAATTAACTGGAAAAACTCCCGCTAATTTCGCTTATTTCGGCCTCCTACCCAATATAGATGGAAAAGTTCCATTTAATTTCGGTCATCTCGGACTTATCCTTACAAAATGCCGAATTTAACTGGAGGTTTTCCAGTTAAATAGGGTTTGGCCTCTTCCGCAGGCGTAATTAACAGGAGATTTTCCAGTTAAATGATTTGGATGATGCTTGTTACGAAAATGAGCGGCTACGGGTCGCTTCTATTCTCAAATTATCTCCAACGTTCGTCAATGCCAAAAAGGTTTGCCATGCCCGTGTGCGGCATGCGCAAAGTCCGTGTCGCCATGTCTGCTTTTTCAGGGTAACGGATCCATGGAATTTTCGCAAGCAATCGTCGGATTGGAACATCGGATTCCTTCCAACGTGGGACTCCACCTCCAACATCATCCTCCAACATCATCCTCCAACATCATCGCCTCCCTTTTCGAGGCAAATCGCCGAAATCAACAGTAGAAGTGTATCCCCTCAAAAATATAGATGGGAAGATATCCACATTTTTTCCCACGAACGTGCATTCGTTGTTAACATGCTGTGGATAGAATTGTGGACAACTCGAATTTTGCCTAAGAAACTCAGGAGGAAAACCAAGCGGCTCCGTGCTTGGGCGCAGGCTTCCGATCGCGGCTGTCCGCCGATTTTCCGAATTGAATGTGCGGCGGGGGGAACAAGCCTTGCGGAATGGGTGCCGATGTTGCGGCAATGTGGGCGCTGCACTAGGCTTTTTTATTTTTTCCATATATAATAGAAAAGATAAAACGAAGGAGTTGTCATACTCATGGCTTTAAAGGCGGGAATTGTGGGTCTGCCGAATGCCCTTTTAGAGATTAAAAACTAAGGAAGACTCCAGATGATTTTTACGATTTCCGATTTTTCCACCTCTATCCGATGAATCAGTTGTCTTATAGCGTGTTTTACTTTAAGACGTTCCGTGGATACTACGTCAGGTAAGAGCCTTTTTGCATTTTTATGTACCCCAGCTTGCTCTGGATCGTTTTCTGAACTGAACGCATTCAATGCAGATACCAGTCTTTTTCTTTCTTCCTCCACACGTTGCTTTGCAATTTTCAGATCGTTTTTTGAAATCAATTCTTCTTCGTATGCCTCAATCTGCTTTTGGAATTTTTTCTCTATCTTTGCGAGTTGGGACTTGATTTCATCTTTTTCTAATGGTGGTTTTTTGGTTACGTCTAACTTGACTGATCCCGGGGCAGACTCGGCCAAGTGACGAATCCGCGAAACGAGCAAATCCTCCAACTCGTCCCTATTTACGGAGTGATGGAAACAAATCGCCTTTTTTAGATACCCATCGCAGACGTATTTGAAATGTAAATTCTCTTGATCGAGCTTTTTAGAATAACTCCTGTTAAGTTTACCGTTCATCTTTGAACCACAATGAGCGCAACATACCAGACCTGACAACAAGTATCGATCTTCGTGCATTCTCCTCCCAATCGTCTTTCTCTCTTGATACAGTTCCTTTAGTTTTCTGAACTTTTCCTTATGTAATATTGCGGGATGGTGGTTTTCTAGGATAACCCACTCACTCTCAGGTCTAGTAACTATGCGAGTTCCTTTTTTATACGTTTTGTTGTAAACAAATGTACCGACCAGAGTTTCCCTTTGGAAGTATTCTCTTAAAACTTTCTCATGCCACGCATTTCCTTCTTTTGTTAATACGTTCTCTTGAAGAGTCCACTTTATTGCTGCTCGTGGACCTTTTTCAATGATTATGTCCGCCATTTTGTTTGCTAAAATGGCTTCTTCCAAGTTAACTTCATACGCCCCATCTATTATATCGTATCCAAAACACGGTCTGGTTATTGTCCTGCCTGTTTTCAGTTTATTGGCTAGTGACAGCATATTTTCGTGCACTCGCTCAGAGTTTCGTTCGCGTTCAAATTCCGCAACCATGCCGAGCACTTGAAGCGTTAATCGCCCTGCGGCGGTCGATGTGTCAAAGGATTCACTGGAGGAGACATACCGAAAATTATATTTTTCCATATATCTCATCAAACTTAAAATGTCGTACAAACTCCTCGACAATCTGTCTAGTTTGGTGGTGATCACCACTCCTTCCTCACCGTCCTCGGAACTTCTTTTTATGTCATCTAATAGTTCGGAAAGTTTAGGACGACGTATATCTTTAGCGCTGTAACCATCGTCAATATACCAAACCGGGTCATCCCATCCCATTGCCTTACAATATGCCGCTAAACGCTCTTTTTGCTCGGACAACGAATTGCCTTCCTTCGCTTGTTCCTCTGTGCTTACTCGTGGGTATGCAAATACTTTCATTTCTAAGCCACTCTCCAATTATAAGTCTTGTGTATACCGAACGGCTCTACCTAAGATGCGCACTGGATTTTCTGGTGTAACCACGATTGGATCATGTTCAGGATTGTCGGGAACCAGTAAAATCATATCACCCTGCTTTTTAACTCGTTTCAGCGTTGCTTCGGTGTCCCCGTTCACTTGAACAGCCGCTATTTGGCCGTACTCTACTTCTGGTTGCTCACGGATCATTACGTAAGAGTGATTGGGTATGGTAGGTTCCATGGAGTTTCCTTCGGCTTGCAAATAAAACAACTTTCCTTTGGGGAGATTATCCGGAGATTCATACCGATACCCAATGATGTTCTCTTGAGCTAGAACGGGTTCGCCACAAGAAATTCTCCCCAAAATAGGAATCCGTACAGTCGGCAAAGTTGCGGGTGTTAAATTGCCAGGCATCTCCTCGGTGATTCGCGACTTTGGTACGTTGAAAAAATCGGCAATTTTTTGGATTTTATCGATTCGGGGGTATTTGTCTCCACTTAACCATTGTGACACAGCCGAATCGCTTACACCGATATGTTCTGCCAAAATACGTTGATCCATTCTTTTGTTGTCTATGAGTTGCTGTAAATTTTCAGCCAATATTTCGCGTGCACTTTTCATTATTTCGCCTCCATTAAGTGTTTATTATACACCAAAAGTTAAAATAGTAAACATCACATTTAACTATAAGGAAATTTTTTTGCTTAATTGTGTTGACGATTAACTTTAAGTGAAATATAATTAGGTCGTACCGCGAGAGAAACGGAGGTGAGATCGATGCAATGGTCGCTTGAAGCTGTACGAGTTAACGTCGGTATGACGCAACAAGATGTGGCGGATAAACTGGGCGTTTCTCGCCAGACTGTCGCGAAGTGGGAGAGTGGGAATGCGGAGCCTAAAGAGATCGTTATATATGCGCTGGCTAAGTTGTATAACGTGGATATCGATCTTATTAGAGTCCCTTCATCGGCATGATTTAACTTTAAGTAAAAAACGAGGTGATTTTAAGTGGGGCTTCGGATCGTAGAAGAATCTGTCGTTGATCGAAACGGAAAAATCGTGAATGGGGGTCCTGAAGATTTTCTTAGTTTGACGAACGCCTGTAAAATTTTATCGGCGTTTTTAGAGACCGGACTGGACCATCAAATCGTGAATCGAAAGGAGGTTATGGCGGAATGATGACCTGGTACGAAGCGGCTGCCGCTGTGGTAGTCGTGATCCTAGCCGTCGGAATGATCTGGTGGCGGGAAAGGGAGGTGAGGAAGAGGATGTTTCGATGTACAGCCTTTATCGGGGAAATGGCGATCGTAACCACTAATGATGTTTCAGAGTACGATCGCCTGACAGCATCGGGTGGCACGATGCTTTGCCATCCAGAGTTGTTCAATCAACTGGGCGGGGAAAGCGATTCGTCTCAATCGGAATTGATTCCGTATTCGGTTCAAATTCAGCGGGATATACTGGCGCAACTTCGGCCCGTTCCCACTGGTATACCCGAAAGCTATGAGACCCAATTGTACGATTCATCTCAGCAATGACCCAACCGGCATCAACGAATTTTCGATCCAATTCTGTGATTTCATTGGGGGATAGATGTTCAATTCGAATATTGTACTGTTTTTGCAATTCTAGTTTCTCCTTCCTTGCGAAATGTGAATCTGGACAATTCCATTCTAGCAGAAGGTGGAAATTTTTGAAATGAAAGAAGTTTGGAAAGGAGGTTGAGAAAAGTTGGATCAAATGGAATACCGCGCAGCAATGGAAGCCCTGCGCCAGGCGCAACAGAACTTCGACCAAGCCGATCGGGATCACGTCGACATCGCGATCGCCGATCTCATGGGCGCCGAGTGGCGGGTTGGACAGGCATTGAGGGAGCTGAGGGCGTATGCAGGATGATGACGAAAGCGCAAAGGTGCCCGAACCGACGATAAGGCAAGGTTGTGGATGCGCCATGATTATACTGGCGCTGGCATTGGGCGGATCAATGGGCGAAATTATAGCGTTGGTCAGCAAATTGGTGGACAAGCTTTGAGGGAGGGATGAAAGCGTGAAAGAGGCATTGGTGCTGGACGCGGAGCTGCAGAAGCGGATCAATGTACTGGACAACTTTTTGGGCATCACGATCAAACATCCGGAGTGGTTCGGGAATGTGGCCGCAGCTCGTGAGTGGATCGAGCAGGAAATCATGCAACTTGAGGCGGAGCAACTTGCGAGGCTCGAGGATGCCAAAAGCAAACAGCCGCCGGCCAGGGCGACTGTGAGCGTGGAAAACAATTTGATTATTCCTATTATACCTGCCTGGCAGCACGGCGGCAAGGGGGCTGGGATATGAAAAGGACGACCAAGAAGTTGTCCAAGGCCGAAGCGGCGCGCTTCTTCGGTTCGGTAATCGGCTCCGGTTCCGGTATATGGGAAGTAACGAAAGGCCGGGAGTACTCCATCCGAAATGGGCAGATCGTCTACGCGGTTGGATTGGTCGATAACTGGCCGTTCGGAATGAGGTTGCAACTGACGGCATTCATCAACGATCAACAAGTAATTCGTAAAATCGATTTTGATCGAGATACCTACAAACCAATTGATATGGAGGAATCAAAATGAAAGCAACTGGAATCGTTCGTCGCATTGACAATTTGGGCAGGGTGGTTATTCCTAAAGAAATTCGTAGGGTTTTCGAATGGAAGGAAGGCGAGCCGTTGGAGATCTTCGTCGACGAGGGTGGGAGGGTTGTGCTTCGAAAATTCGAACCGGAGCCTGCCAGCCTGGCTCAGTACAGCGACGCCGAACTTGCGGCCGAGGTCGAACGCAGGGCCCAACCCGCCTGACGATGGCAGCCCGGCAAGCTGCCGAAACGCTGGGAACGCACCCGGCGTAGCGGGAAGCCGCAAATAAATTTCTTGGAGGTATTCAAATGGAATTTGTAAACGGGCTGCCGGAATTCTGTTTTCAAACCAACAATATGAATGAAGAGGTAATTTTAATCAAGCGCGGGGAGAACGGGTATCACAGGTATTATGATGGCACGATCAAAGGGAAGGAAGCAGCGGCGGAGTTGAACGAACGGTTGGGAATCACGCCCGCCCAAGCAGAAGCTATGCTGGTTGGCTCCATGTTTGGCTGGCACGTACCGGGAGCCAGACCAGAAATGTACAGCGAGGACGGGCGACCGAGGGAACTTGTGATGGCGCTCAATGCGGTACGCGAAATGAATGAAGGGAATGAGAAGGCATGAATATCAACTATCAGATTATAGCGGCCACGGCTGATGATGGAAAATACCACCCGGACTATGACGCGCTAATAAGCGCCGCATCCTGCGAAGAGGAAGCCGAGTACATCAACGAAGTGAAAGAACGCAGCTTCGCATTCTCATACAACATGGTCTATGTCGCCCGTCAAGCTTGCGGACACTTTGAAATATTTCAATCGCCACAAAATGAGCATTACCCGATTAATCAAGTTCTTGGTTCCGCCGCCGAACATGCAGCAATAAGGAAATGCACCCACTGCATATGCAACCCCGCCTGATGATGGCCCGATGGGAACGGGCCGAAACCTAGCCCTTCGGGGCGATGGTCGCGGGATCCCGCATCGAGTTGGCCTGGCCGCTCGAACGGAGGACCGCTTTGTAAAGATGGGCAGCACGGCGAGCTGAAAGCAGTCTTTATCCTTGGCGGGGGGCCGGCCCGCGTGTTTTATGCCGATGAAAACGATAGGCTTCGGCCTATCATCGAGGATGCGAACGAGGTTCTCCCCCTGGGCTGATGACTTCGTGTCCTGGATGATGTGCCGAGGGTGCATCAGGGATGGTGATTGCCTGACCCCATCCCAATTACATACGAAAGCGAGGTGATGTGGATGAGTTTGAAAGAACGGATTGAGGCTGTGTTGCAGAAGTTGGAGAATTTTAGGGACGGCATAGATGACCGGTCGGAAACAACGCCGTCGATTCTCCGGAATGTCGCCACTTTTATCGAGGACGAGCTGGAAGACTTGATTAATGCAGTGGCAAAGGCTGCCGATGAGGCCGGTTCGTTGGAAGAGCGGATCGAAGAACTCGAGAATGAGCAGGAGGATGAGGACGAATGAGCGCTGCAGATGATGTTTTGGAAGGACTGTATTGCCAAGTCTGCGGGGAACTGATCGACGGTGATGCGCCGGGCTATCCGAGAAGCTGCGAAGATTGCGAGGAATAGGAGGAGAGCTATGGCCAGAGCACTGCGACTAACCGTCGTGGGAGCCGATCGCGTCATTGAGGTCGGGCAAGAGATCAACGGTCGCCCGGTCGCCCGTATCGACAACCTGAGCACGGAGTATGAAGATCGCATTCACTGCGAGTTTCACGCGGTGGATGCTGACGGAAGTCTGATTGTGAGCGTTGAAAATGCTCCGCTTATCATCGATTGGGAAAAAGAATAGCCCGCCTGCCAGCGGGCCATCATCAAACATTTAGACGCCCCTATGATACCACGATATCGCGAAAGGGCGCAAGGAGGGTGCTATGAAACGGGATGTTGTCAATCGATTGATGAAGCTGCCTTCCGAGATTGCGAGGGCAGAGCGGGAATTGCTCAAGATGGATGAGGATTACCGCTGGTATAAGTCGGATTTGCAAAAGAGGGAAGACGAATTGCTCAATAGTGGTGCGATCGATGGTAAAAACGAAGCGATTCGCGCTGCTCAATTGCGGTCGTTCACCTTACAGCATCGGGAGGAACTCGCCGGAGCTGAAATAACTCTGCTGAAAGCACAGTGCGAATTGCGGATTCTTCGGGCTGAACTCGAAACGCTGCGGGCTGTCGCTGATCTGTTGCGGGGTGACGACGCGGCATGAAACGGCTCCTTCTCGAGCGCCTGACGCTCCGCAATTTCAAGGGATTCCGCGATTTTACGCTGCAGGCTAATGGTGGCGCCGTCGATGTGTACGGCGACAACGCTACCGGCAAGACAACCATCTTCGACGCTTTCAGTTGGTTACTGTTCGGCAAGGACAGTGCCAATCGCGCCGATTTTGAGATCAAGGAGCTTGATTCTGCCGGCAAAGTCCGGCAGCACAAGCTGGAGCACGAGGTCGAGGGTGTGCTGGTCGTGGATGGGCGGCGCAAATCCTTCCGGCGTGTGTTTTCGGAGAAATGGACAAAGAAGCGCGGCTCACTTAACGATTCGTGGGAAGGTCACGAGACGGCCTATTACGTTGACGGCGTACCAACTACCAAGCGTGATTATGACGCCGAGGTCGCCAATCTAATGCCAGAGGAACTGTTCAAGCTTTTGACCAACCCGGCGTATTTCAACGAACAGATGAAGTGGCAGGAGCGGCGGAAGCTGCTGCTCGACGTCTGCGGCGATGTGACCGATGCCGAGGTCATTCATGACAACAAGGATTTATCGCCGCTCGCGGCAATCCTGGCTGAGCGGGACATCGACAAGCACAAGGCTGTGCTGTCTGAGCGCATGAAGCGCATCAACAAGGATATCGCCGATATCCCTGTACGGATCAGCGAAGCGCAGCGCAGCATGCCGGATGTATCCGATCTGAGCGAGAACATGCTCCGCGAGGATGCCGAGACGTTGCGGGCAAGGGCCGCAGACAAGGAGCAAGAATTGATGCGGATCCGCGCCGGCGGCCAGGTTGCTGACCTCCAGCGCCGAATCGCCGAGATTGACAGCGAGCAACTCCGAATCAAGTCTGACCTGCAGACGGCCGCGCTGGACAAAGTCGCTCAGCAGCGCAATCTAGTGGTTGGTCTCCGTCAGCAGGACGACACGCTCCGCCGCGAGATCGAGGACAAGCAGTACACGATCAAGACCAACGAGCGCCGTATTGAGGGGTTTGAGCAGGAGAGGTCCGTCCTGCGGACCGAGTTTATGGCAACACAGGACAGCGTTTTCGTCCATGCCGCCGACGACAATTGCCCGGCCTGCGGGCAACTGCTGCCCGAAATGCGGCGGAAAGAGGCGCACGAGAAGGCACTGGCCGATCATAACCGCCGGCGGGCCGAGCGACTGGAATCCATCCAGAAGCGCGGCCATGCGGCCAAGGCAGAGTCTGAGCGACTGGCTGCCGAGAACGAACGACTGGCCGAAGAGGTCAAGAGTCCCGAAGCCGACCGGGCTGCGCTGGCCGAACGGATCACCGAAGCGGAATCCGAACTCGAACGCCTGCGCGGTGGCATCCAAGACCCGGCGCACGACGACCGCTGGATCAAGTTGCAGCAGGAACGCACAGCGCTAGCGCAGGAGATTGACGATTTGCATGCGGAAACCGCAGCCGCTGAACGCGCTGTTTGCGACGCGATCGCCGGCTTACGTGCGGAAATCGCTCAGATTGAGACTGAACTTGCCAAGTTTGATCAGGCGCGCCGACAGCAGGGCCGGATCGCGGAACTGGAAGCGGACGAGAAGCGTCTTGCCGCCGAATACGAGCAGGCCCAGCATGAATTATTCATGGTCGAGGAGTTCACACGCACCAAGGTCAACATGCTGCAGAGCCGGATTGATTCCAAGTTCAAGCTAGCGCGCTTCCGCCTTTTCGATGAGCAAATCAATGGAGGCCTTCGTGAAGTCTGCGACACGCTTTATAACGGTGTGCCATATGACGGCGGTCTGAATAACGCTGCTCGAATCAATGTGGGCCTGGATGTCATCAACACGCTGTCCAAGCATTACGGCGTGTTGGCCCTGATATTCGTGGACAACGCCGAGGCAGTTACCAGGCTGATCGACACCGATTCCCAAGTGATCCGCCTGATCGTTTCCGCGGCGGACAAAAAGCTGCGGATTGAGACACACAATGATATGCGGGAGGCGATCTAATTGCATTGCCCTCGTTGCGAAAATACGGAAATCAACGCGAATGATCGATTTTGCAAAATATGCGGCTTAGAACTTTGTTGTCAAATGCATTGTGATAGCCCGGGAACATTGGAGTTGGAAGACGGGCGTAAGATTTGCGAGACGTGCGCTCAAGTTCAAGGAGAATTGGAACCCAACCAGGAGGCGATTTGATTGAGTACAGCAGCAATTGCTAAAAAGGAGATGTCCCAGGGAGAGCGCTTCATGAATGCCGTCATCGCTCAGTTTTCCGGCGGGGTTGACTCCGCCGTTGCGTTGACGCAGTTTCAACGCCGTCTGGCGCAGAATTACTTCATTTCTTTGGACGCCACGTTGAAAGCCGCTGAGGAAAAGCGCCTGGCCAAAAGTGAGAAGTACCGCGAGGCATTGGCCTATTCGTGGCAAAACATCAATATGGAGAAGCTTGCGCGGGATGTCGTCACCTACGCCCGCGTAGGCTTTGACCCCGCACAAAAAAATCATATCAACATGATTCCGTTCTATAACAAAAAGTCCAACAAGTACGATATCGGCTTCATTGAGGGATATCGGGGCATTGAGCTCAAGGCTGTCAAGTATGGCCTGGACGTGCCCGATCACATCGTGGTCGAGTTGGTGCATGCCACTGACAAGTTTCGTCCAGTGAAGCGCGATACCCGCAATAAATATGAGGGTTACGAATTTGAGATCGTTCAACCGTTTGATCGCGGTGAGGTGGTTGGGGGGATTTATTACCACAGCTATAGCCAAGCGCCAGAGAAGAACAAACTCGTGATGTTTAGCTTAAAGGATATTTTGAAGCGCCGGCCGGATCATGCAAGCCCCGAATTTTGGGGTGGCGAGAAGGACAAGTGGGAAAACGGCAAGAAGGTCGGCAAGGAAAAGGTGGAAGGCTGGTATGAACAGATGTGCTGGAAGACGATCTACCGTGCCGCTTACGGTGATGTTACGATCGACAGCCAGAAGATTGATGACGACTACATGCGCCTTAGCCAACTTGAGCAGGAATACGCTGAGCGAGCGGTTGAGCAGGAAATCGCCGAGAACGGCAATCGCACTCGTATCGACATCACACCGACAGATGATCCTGATTCGAGCCCGGAACCAAAGTCCGAGCAGCCGGAGCCCGCTGCAGAACATGAGCAGGCGCCACCGCCGGAACCACCGGAACCACCAAGGACTCAGAGGCAGCAGAAGGCGACTCAGCGAAAGCCGACCGCCGATGACATGCCCGAAATGGACTTTTGACCATGATTGAAATCACACCCTTTGCGAGCAGCAGCGCGGGGAATGCCTACCGGGTGACCGACGGCCACACCGTTCTGCTGCTCGAGGCGGGGTTGCCCTACAAGGAACTGCAGCGCGCGCTTGAATATCGCGTGACCGGTCTGGCTGGGTGTCTGATCAGTCACGAGCATGGTGATCATAGCCGTGCCGCCAAAGACCTGATGCGCGCTGGTGTAACGGTCTACACCAGCCAAGGTACTGCAGACGCGCTGGACCTGTCCAGTCATCGTCTACAGCCGATCCAAGCGCACCGGCAGTTTACCGTCGGCACATGGGCCGTGCTACCGTTCGACGTGGAACATGATGCTGCCGAGCCACTGGGATTTGTCCTGGCGAACCAGTTTGGCGATAAGCTTGTGTTTTTGACTGACACGTATTACTGTCGGTACTCCTTTACTGGCATGACTCATTTGATGACCGAGTGCAATTATGCGCTGGACATCGTCAACCAGCGGGTTGAGTCAGGACAATTGCATCCCGCACAAAAGCGGCGTCTACTGCAGTCACACTTTGGCTTGGACAATGTCAAGGATATGCTGCGTGCCAACGATTTGAGCAAGTTACGTGAGGTCTGGCTACTCCATCTGAGCGATGGCAATAGCGATGCCGAGAGGTTTAAGCATGAGCTACAGGAGATCACCGGCACGGTCGTCCGGGTGGCAGATCGATGATCAAGCCCCTTTACGACGAATTTGGACAGCCCATGTTGCAGTCTATGGTGTCCGAGGAGATTTGGGCGCTGTATAAGGCCAACCCGGCAGAGTTCAAACGCCGAGTGCGTGATCATTTTGCCCTGGGCATGCCGGGCTGGCGGGTATATCGAGCCAACTACAAGCATCGGGTTATCTGGCTGCAAGATCAGAGGGAGGGGATCGGATGGTAGAAATTAAAATTTATGATTGCTGGAAAAGAGCTCCGCAAGCAAAACCGATCAAATACGTTGTCACGGGTGCCGGGTGCTGGGAATGCCTTTCACACTGTCGGAATTATGATGGATACACCCAAATGCGCTCTTTTGGCAAAACTGTCCGATTGCATTGTGTGGCTTATGAGTTAGAAAAGGGGCCGATCAAAAGTGGGAATGTCGTTCGGCATTTATGCGACAATCCATGTTGCTTTAATCCGGATCATCTTGAACAGGGTACCCAGCATGAAAATGTACTGGATATGGTTCAAAAGGGGCGTGGATACGACAAAAGCGGGACGAATAACCCTCGTTCTATCCTTACTGAAAAAGATGTGTACGAGATTAAGCATTTATTGAAATTCACACGGTTTTATTATCGGGAAATCGCTGCTATGTACGGCGTCGAAAAGACTGCAATTTATGCAATCAAGAATAACAAGCGTTTCAAACACATTTTGATTTAAAGGAGTTGGTGACATGACCCTTGACGATATTACTTGTTTTGACTTCGAGACGACGGGCACCAATCCGGAGAACGACCGCATCATCGAAGTAGCTGCAATCCGTTGCATTAACGGCGAAATTGTGAGCCAATTTCAAACGATTGTCCGTTTTGAGGGTGAGCTGCCTGCGAAGATCACGGAGATCACTGGCATTACACAAGCCCAGATCGATAAGGGCATGAACGAAGATATTGCCTTTAAAATTCTCCGCAATTTGGCCCAGGATAGTTTGCTGGTCGCTCACAACGCCGCATTTGATCTGTCTTTCCTTCATTTCTGGATGCAGCGAGCCGGCGGACGCACTTTTTCAAATCATTTTATTGATACGATGACGATTGCCCGGGACAGGCATTACTACCCGCACAAGTTGGTAAATATGACCGAGCGGTACGGCATTGAGCTCACCGGTGCACACAGGGCCCTCAATGATGTCATCGGATGCTGGGAGTTGTTGAAAGCGATGAATGCAGAAGATCCGATCGACGACTGGGTGGATCGGCTTGGGTACCTGAGCAAGTACGGACCACCGAAATGGGCGCCGAAGCATGCGAAGCTTTTTGGCACATCGAATCGCTATGCGAGTTGAACAGTTGGACTTATTCACAGAGTTTTCACCGGCACCAGCACCGGCGGCTCTCAACGGATTCTATTACGAGCAGGCTACGCGCAAGTTTGTCAGCTTTGTACTTGGGCGCAGGCATTACGAGGTGTTGGCCAGCCGGTGTAGGTTCGATCAGGAATGGAAGAACCGAATTATGCAGGAACGTTCAATTTAGGAGAGGTTAGAGATGGCAAACCCGCAGCCGAATCAATTTACCAAGATATCCAATGAGTTGTTCGAAGCCATCATGCAAACGGATTTTACCAAACGTCAGCGGAATATTCTTGATTTAATTTTGCGTTTAAGCTATGGCTGCCGGAAGAAACATGCCATTCTTCGACCTTCTGACTTTGAAATGGTGGGTGTTGGTCGGAACCATATTCAGCAGGAAATCAAGATGTTGATCAAGTGCAATGTATTGTTCGTCCAGGGGGAGATTTATCAGTTGAATAAAGATTATGATACCTGGCGAGTCACAATCCATCGTTACTTTGAAACGGAGAAATTCGAGAAAATCCTTCATCGAAATCTGAGTGGAATAGTTCCTGAATTGGGAACTGATGGCGATGAACAAACGATTCCTGAAACAGGAATTGGAGTTCCTGAAACAGGAACTATTTTTGATAATGATGATGGTGAAAAGTTCCCAAAACAGGAACACCACAGTTCCCAAAACAGGAACACCGCGGTTCCCAAAACAGGAATAGGCACCCTTAATGAGCCCAGTGGTGACGCGGGCTCCCGGGTTCCTAAAGAAAGTATTAAAGAAAGTATTAAAGAAAGTAGTGGTACTAAGATACAAAGTACTGAACAAGGTACGGAAGACAGCAGCCTCATCAGTGATTTCTCGTTTTCTCGAATCTATCAAGTTTATGAAAAGCACTTCGCAGAGAACGGCAGAATTACCCCGATTGAGGTTGAAGATCTTTCGGATCAGTTTGACACCTATGGCGGGGAGTGGGTGCTGGAAGCCATGCGTGAAGCAGTGCGTAACGGAAAGAGGACGCTGGCATATATAAACGGTGTTCTCAAGGGTTTTAAGCAACGAGGCGGCACGTTGCCAGAAGAAAGAGGATCGCCTGGATCGGCCCCTGACGAAACTCGCAAATTTTTAGACGAGCAGGAGCGGTTACTCCAAGCAAAACGGGCCCAAATGCAGCAGAGAGATGGTCAGAAAGAGGTGAAACAGGTTGCTGGAAATGCCCCATGATTCGGAACTGGAAGAACATATCCTTGGCTGCATGATCTATGACCCGGAATGCATTGCGGACGTTGTCGATATGTTACGCCCTCGGCTATTCTATCATGCGCGAAACGAGAAGTTGTGCGAGACGATTATGTCGCTGTGGAATGACGCTCCAACCACAGTCGATCTGGTGAATTTATCTCCGGCGTTAACGGAGTTGGAGTTTTCCATCGAGCGGATCAGCGCAGTGATCAGCAGTATCCCAACGGCCGCGAATGTTCGGCACTACGTTGAGCGGTTACGGGATATCGCGGCGTTGCGGGAAGCCGTCAAGGTCGGGCAATATCTGATCAATGCTGGTGACGGCAGTATCCGTGAAGGTGACGAAATCAAGGATGCTATTGCCAAGGCCGAAATGAAGCTTTCGAGGATCAGCGAGGCCACCGTTCGCGTCGACTCGATGCTTTCCATGCGGGAGATCATGTCCAGGACCTTCGAGGATATTGAACGGACCTATTATCACAACGATTCAGGCATAACAGGCGCGCCCAGCGGGTATCAGGATCTGGACAAGCTGACAAGCGGGTTTCAAAAGCAAGATTTGATCATCGTGGCGGCCCGGCCGTCGGTGGGGAAGACCACCTTCGCGCTCAATGTGGCCCGCGAGATGAATCTGAGGCATGGATTGTCTGGCGTGATTTTTTCACTGGAGCAGGGTCACAGTTCACTTGGAAAACGATTTATATCAGCGGAGGGAAACGTGGATAGCCAGCGGATCATTAGCGGATTACTGGTGGAGAATGATTTTGAGAAGGTCACCATGGCCATCGGTTCGTTGGCATCGGAGAATCTGTTTATCGACGAGCAACCAGGGATCACTATTCCGGAAATGAAGGCGAAACTGCGCGTTCTTAAGCGAAAGATAGGCGAAATCGGCTTTATCATGATTGACTATTTGCAACTCATGGGCGGCACCGGCACCCAATTTGAGCGCGTTTCGGAAAATTCACGGCAACTCAAAAACATTGCCCGGGAATTTGATGTTCCAGTCATCTGCTTGTCGCAACTGAGCCGCAGCGTTGAACAGAGGCCGGACAAGCATCCAATCTTATCGGATTTGCGCGACTCCGGCAACATCGAGCAAGATGCGGATATCGTTGCCTTCCTGTATCGGGACGAGTATTACAACCAGGATTCGGAGAAAAAGAACATCATCGAGATTCATTTGGCCAAACAACGGAATGGGCCAACGGGCACGGTGGAACTGATATTCCTGAAAAATTTCAATAAGTTCGTCAATATGGACCGGAAGCACGAGGCGGCGCCGGAACGGGTTGGCAAGCCCATCCCGGATATGTACCGAAAGGGAAAGTAAAAACGGGCATGACAGGAGGCGGTGAGGATGATTCAATTTACTGTTCATGGAAATCCAGTCGCCCAAGGCAGGCCAAAATTCAGCACGGCAGGCGGATTCGTCCGCGCCTATGATCCCGCGAAAAGCCGGGACTACAAGGACTATGTTCGGCTGGCCGCTGCCGAGCACGCGCCGCCGAAGTTGTTGGACGGTCCGCTGGCCGTGATGGTGACGGCCTATCGGTCTATCCCCAAGAGTTTCAGCAAAAAAAAGGCAGCGGCTGCGGAGGCGGGGGAGATTTACCCGGTGTCCAAGCCTGATGCAGACAATTACCTGAAAGGTGTCAAGGATGCACTCAAGGGCGTGATGTGGATAGATGACAGTCAGGTTGTCGATGCTTATGCCCGCAAACGATACAGTTTCAGGCCTCGCATTGAGGTCAAAATCAGACAAATTGGAGGATGATAACATGGGATATGCGGAATTTAACCCCGTTGTGAAGAAATTGAATTTAAAGCCAAAGGGAGAAGTGGAGGTCGTGTTGACGACTTCACTGTCAAATTTACGCGGTAGTGTCGAAACACTCTCGGATATGATCGACCAAAAAGTACATCTTTCTCTGGAATCGACAGTTGTGTCCTACAACGTCCAAGTCAACGCACGCACCGAAATTCCGATCAAGAGGTATCGTGTCGACGAGCGGGGAATCGTTGAAGAAATTAAACCGGAAGGTGAACAATTGGAATTGGACTTAGGGCCGAAAGACGTTGAGCCGGTCAAAGACGATCCGCGGGAAATTAGCCGTGAGGTCGTCGACGAGTTCATTCTTTCGGGACTGGCGCCCCTGCCGGAGAAACACTGGTATCCGATCAATGAATGGATTGGCCGCCTCCGTGCTGGCGAAACCTACCTGAAGTTTGCAAACGAAATCGGGATGAGCGGTAGCAAAATAATTGATTTGATCGACGAGTATCGGCAGGCGGTCGCCCCCCTGGCAGCCAAGTGGGACGAATGGCGCCAGACCAGGGTGGATCAGGGGAATGACGATACACCCCCTCCTGCGGCCGAGGGGGAAGACCAATCGGACGCTGAGGAGTCCGGCGATGGAAGCGAACCGGAGGGGGCGGATCCGTCGGATGGTGACGATTTCGAGATGGAAGACGGCGAGCCGGACTACACCGGGAAGGAAGTCGTCATTACCCAGATATACGAGGGGTTTCGCAAAGAAGTTATCGAAATTATTTTTCCCATTATTGGGGGAACTGCGGGTCTTCCGAGTTTTTTCCTCGATGGGCGTTTTGACCGGATTATGGACGAACGTGAGGTATTAGACAGAATAGGGGTGGCGCCGCTTCCACGGCAAGATGGAGAGGTGAGGTATCTGGTCGGTGAGTTGCTCGGTGCTTTTGGTGGCGAGCTGCGAGATGTAGATCCGTATGCCGGTGAACTCACGGAAGAAGACGAGGAGTTTATTGATTCGCTTCCGGATGCCGAAGAAGAAATTTCCGACTGGGAGCGCGAAATCACGGGCGAGTCGGAGCCTGAAAAGCCGATTGAAAAGGAAGTCACGCGGGATCAAATCGAAGCGTTCATTTTAAGGGAAAAACCAAGCTTCGAGGATATGGAATATGACTTTCCCGAACTCCTTCGGCGTCGACGCGAAGATGGCGAGTCGTGGATGGAGATCGCTGGAGGTCTGGGGATGTCCACGAGCGCGCTGCAAGGAAAATATCAACGCTATAAACAGCGCGTAACGAAGATGATCCGAGAAAACGGGGCAGCGTAAGCTGCTCCGGGGGAGGACATCATGAAGCAGCGAAGACGACCGACGCGCCGGCAGATGGTTGAGATTCAGGAGTCCGGGTTAACCCCGTCCAACTGGCTCATTGAGCGGGATACACCATCGGAGATGGTGCTGGTCCATCGTTATACCAATGACGTGCGGGTGATTCAGAAAGGGGCATGAAATATGGGAGCGAACGGGGATCGCCGCCGAACATCCATCCCGCGGCGGGATGTAGAGCGCGAAACGAGGGGCCCGGGCCCGGTTATTACCTACACAATGAGCCCGGAGGAATTGGAGCGGTACCGCGCCATGCCGGCGCCTGCAAAGCCCCGGTCGCAGGACGGGAAAATCCTGCGACCGGCGGCAACGATTATCAAGAGGGAGGAAACAAGGATGTCACAAGCACAACCGAAGGATGGCACACCGGCTTTTACGCCGGATAAAAGATCGTTTTTGGAAGAGATCGCTGCCGGAAAATCGATCAGTCAGGTAGAACGGGAATGGTCTATGGCCAAGGGGGCAATGCAATATTGGGTACGTAAGTGGGAACTGAAAGGGATCCGCCCCGATCGCGCGAAGCAACTGCTCGACGAGATCGATTCGCCAACAAGGCCCGTGGCCGGGCCGTCAGCGGACAAATCGTCGCAAACGGCGGAGCAGCCCGAAGTATCCGCAGCGCTTTCGGGCGAGCACTCGGCCAAGGCCAAGAGGAAACAGGAGTTGGCTGGAGCACGTGAAGAAATTGAAGACCTGAAAGACGCACTTACCATCGCAAACGGCAATCTAAAAAGAGTGAAGGCGGAACTGCAGAGTGAGGTCGATGAGCTGAAAGACGAACGTAACGTGTTGCTCCAGACGATCGAGCGCGCGGTGCATGATGCTGATCCGGGATACATCACGCTGCGTGTGCCGATCCTGCCAGTCGGCGAAGCCAACGTCGAGCGGATCCGGATTTACGACGCGGTGGAAGCCCTTGGTCATGCTGCCGAGGCTGCCGGATTGGATCGGGTGCGGATAGCCCGGGAGCTGATGCTGCTCAATCAGCGCGTCGTCAACTTCATCACGGCCGACCTCACGGAACTGCTCCCGGGCCGGGATGTGAGCGAGCACGTGCAGCGGTTCTTTGCGCATTATTGTGAGTCGGAAGGCGTCAGGGAGGCGGGGTGATGAGATGCAGGAGATCATCGTCGACAATTTCGCCGGCGGGGGCGGGGCGAGTACAGGCATCGAACTGGCGATCGGCCGCAGTGTAGACGTGGCAATCAATCACGATCCGGCTGCAGTGGCCATGCACCGCGCCAATCACCCGGAGACTAAGCACTATTGCGAGTCGGTTTGGGATGTGGATCCGCGGGAGGTGACTGGCGGCCGTCCGGTCGGTCTCGCGTGGTTCAGCCCTGATTGCAAGCATTTCAGCAAAGCAAAGGGCGGTAAACCAGTAGAAAAGAGCATCCGCGGGCTCGCGTGGGTGGCGGTCAGGTGGGCCGCCACCGTTCGACCGCGGGTGATCATCCTCGAAAATGTGGAAGAGTTTACGACATGGGGTCCGATCACCCCGGATGGGTACCCGGACAAGCGGCAAAAGGGCCGGACGTTTCGGAGCTTTGTCAATGCACTGCGCCGGCAGGGCTACGCCGTCGAATGGCGGGAGTTACGAGCATGTGACTACGGAGCGCCTACAATTCGAAAACGGCTATTCATGGTGGCGCGATGTGATGGCGCGCCGATCGTCTGGCCGGAGCCCACGCACGGCGACCCCGCCAGCGAAGCGGTCCGCGCCGGTAAGCTCAAACCATGGCGGACGGCAGCGGAGATCATCGACTGGTCGATTCCATGCCCGAGCATCTTTGAGCGAACGCGGCCGCTGGCGGAAAATACGCTTCGTCGGATCGCACGGGGGATTCAGCGATTTGTGATTGATAACCCGAACCCATTCATAATCAAATTTCAGCAAAACAGCACGGGACAGACGTTAGAGCGCCCCTTGGATACTGTTATGGCCGGAGCAACTCGGTTCGGATTGGTTTCACCAGTTTTCGCGGGAGTCGGCGGCCGTGCTGGACAAAGCCGTCCGAGAACGGGAGACGAGCCTCTCGCGACGGTAACAACCAAAGCGGACGTGGCACTGATCGCTCCCTATATCGCCAGAATCGGGCAAACTGGCTTCGGTGGCGATCGATTGCAGTACGAGGTATCGGACCCGCTGACGACGGTAACGACAAAGGCCGAGCATTTGCTTGTGAGCCCTACGTTGATTGAAATCGGATACGGCGAGGGACCGGGGCAAGCGCCGCGCGCGCCCGGATTGCAAAAACCTCTCGGTACGGTCGTAGCCGGCGGAAGGAAGCATGCGCTCGTCGCCGCATTTATCGCAAAGCATTACGGCGGAGTGACAGGGGTGGAGGCGGACACGCCGTTTCCGACGATCACGATGCGCGGAACGCAGAATCAAGTGGTGACGGCGCACATTGCGCGGCATTTTGGGGGATCAGTCGGAAGCTCGCTGGATGATCCGATCGGTACCGTTACAGCCGGGGGCGGCGGGAAGTCTGCTGTTGTTACAAGCCACCTCATCAAACTGCGCGGGACTTGCGCAGATGGTCAACCGGTTACGGAGCCCATGCCGACGATTACCGCGGGCGGGCTGCATGTCGGAGAAGTTCGGGCATTCCTTATGAAATATTATGGGAGCGCGGACAACGGCCAGCAGATGGATGAGCCGCTGCACACGGTTACAACGAAAGATCGATTCGGCCTGGTCACGATCGAGGGCATGGACTATCAGATAGTAGATATCGGAATGCGGATGCTGGAACCGCACGAGCTCTTCGCCGCGCAGGGATTCCCGCCGAACTACATTATCGATCGAGATGCGGACGGCAAAAAGTATCCCAAGTCGGCACAGGTCGCCCGCTGCGGCAACGCCGTTCCGCCACCGTTTGCGGAGGCGCTTGTCCGGGCAAACTTGCCGGAGTTCTGCACTGGATCGGGACACCGACTGTCGTTCGAGCGGTATCGCGAGCATGCGGGCCAACAGCAGTTATCGATATGAGGAGGAGTTGACATGACCATCCCGCGCATCCTGCACTACCCGGGATCAAAATGGTCGCTGGCACGCTGGTTTACCAGTAAACTCCCCCCCCCCATTCGACATACTTGGAGCCGTTCTTCGGGAGTGGGGCGGTGCTGTTTCGCAAACCGCCGTCCGTGATCGAGACTGTTAATGACCTTGACGGGAGCATTTGTAATTTATTTCGGGTTGTTCGGGATTCTCCGGATAAGTTGGCACACGCGATTCGTTGGACGCCATACGCCCGGGATGAATACTATGCATCTTACGAGGAAGTTACCTGTGATGATGTTGAGCGTGCGCGACGCTTCCTCGTTCGGATGTGGCAAGCGATCGGGAGGAAGATGAGTGATCGCACAGGGTGGCGGAGTGATATTTCGGTTGATACATCGTACAAACCGAAAGAGTGGGCGAAGCTTCCGGCTAAGGTGTATGCAGTTGCCGAACGACTTCGACACGTTCAAATTGAGAACCAGCCGGCAGAGCAAATTTTGGTACGATATCGACGGCGTGATGTGCTCATTTACTGCGACCCACCCTACCTGCTCTCAACAAGATCCAAGCGGTTGTACAAGCACGAAATGATGGCGGAGGATGAACATTCCCGCTTGCTTGATTTGCTGGATCAACATCCCGGACCGGTATTGCTCTCTGGATACGAAAACGAGTTGTACGCAGATCGCCTCCGACATTGGGGGCGCGAATCGCAGGTCGTTGCTGCTGAATCTGGACGACGACGCACCGAGGTCCTCTGGATCAATCCGATCGCGGCAGGGTGGGGGCAGCAGAGTTTGTTTTAATGAACCAATCGCGGAACAGGAGGCGTGAGCGACATGTCGCTGACAACAGAAAAAATAAATAAGCTGTTGCAAATTAACGACTCGTACCAGGCCCCTGCGAAACTGATGACAATCCTGTTTGACAGGAAGGCTCGAAAAGAGTTGTTCGAAAAGTTTTTGGAGGTAGAGCGAGATGTCACTTATGACTGGTTCCACATATACTTCCAAGACGAGCATGCATAACGCAAGACACACAAGCAGGATTTTACGCCAAATTCGATCAGTGTTCTGTTATCCAAGATTACGGGGGTTGATAACGTCGGCGGTAATAGATTGGATGTGGCTGCCGGATCAGGAGGGCTCACCATTCAAAAGTGGCAGGAGGACCGTATGCAGTTTTCGCCGTTCGTGTACAAGCCGTCGATGTTTTTTTACACATGCGAAGAGTTGTCGGATCGGGCGGTGCCGTTCTTGCTGTTCAACCTGCTGATCAGAGGCATGAATGCGGTTGTCTTACACTGTGATGCTTTGACCAGGGACTCGTACGGGGCGTTCTTTGTCCAGAACGATCAGGATGACCACACGCAGTTCAGTAGCCTCAATGTGTTTCCGTACACCGAAAACACTGAAAAGTATCTTGGAATTAAATTCATCGAAAAGAGATATGTGCCTCTTATTGAATCGCCAAAAGATTTCTGGACGTTACCAGCATTCTCGGGGTGGGGAAGTAGGTCTATCGAAGACCGAGCGGTGAAGGAGTTGCCGCGGCAGTTGACATTGTTTTGAGCGAATGTTTTTGAATGCGGCGATTGTCAATGCGTATTTGCCATCGATATTGATACCTTGCACGACTTTTCCCGAAGAGAAATTCAGGAGGTGTGCCCCAAATGCAAGGGGCTGAATATTGCGGAGGTCGGGGAGGGAGAAATCAATTTTGCAGAGCATTAGTGTCACAACAAAGGGAATGTGAGGGAGACTGAGTATGGATAGATGCCATTGGTGCGGGGGATCCGGAAAAGACGAGGATGCCGAACGCGCCGCTTCCCCCGACCGTTGCCCGTATTGCAGGGGAACTGGGAGAGAACCGGAAGACGATGACGGCGAGGTGGACGACTGCCCGATTTGTTATGGCACCGGCCGGGGCGAGTTGCTGGACTGGCACTGCCCGGCGTGCTTCGGTACCGGGAAAAAATGAGAAGGAACGGTGCATATGATCCTCTTTAAAAAGGAGCACGTCGGGCCTATCCTGGACGATCGGAAGACACAAACTCGCCGAACCGGTCGCAAACGCTGGAAGATCGGCGCCATCCATCAGGCGAAAACCAACTATCGCAAGGACAGTACATTTGCTCGGCTACGGATCACGGGTATTCGTGAGGAACGTCTTGGAGATATTTCAGAGGCGGATGCGCGGGCCGAGGGATATGACAGCGTCATAGCATATGCGGAGGCGTTCCGGCGGATATATGGGTTTTGGGACGATGATTTGATGGTATGGGTGATCGATTTTGAGAGGGTAGAGGAGCCGATATGACAAGAAGGGAACAAAAATTGAATCCTAAACTTGACATACTATACCAGGGCGGAATAGGAGTACTGAGGACAAATGATCAATTTGTTGTTGTCCTGAAAGAGCGGTTTTATGGGCCATTTTGGAATGATCAGATTGATAAGGTGATTACTATGTTGGAAGAAATCTAGAAACAATCCCCCGCACCTTGGCCGGCCCGCGGGGGAAATCAAGCCTATACTCCTATCACCTATTATACATCATGGGGATGGTGAGGGAAATGCGAGATTTGTTACAAGGCTATCGAGCCACGAGGCGCGGGCTTGTTCGAGCAAAGCGTCGGGCAGTAGGGGCTGACCAAGAACTGCTGGGTGCGATGATCAGCGACTGCACATATGTGATCGATTGGCTCTCAACCGGCCGACAGCCAGGGGCCCGCCGCGGCGCCGACCGGATGGCGGTGTATGATCGCGAGATTCCTGTTGACCCTGAGCGGTTCCATCGTATCGCGGCCCCGCCACCCCCGCCGCGCCGCATGGAGGTCAACGATTACAATCGATTGCTGCAGGTGACGGCCATTCTGTCCAGACGGGAGTGCGCGTGCTTCGAGATGCATCATGTCGGGTTGTGGTCGGAGTACGAGATCGCCGATCACCTGGGCATCAGCCGCGATTCGGTGCACGAGTATCTGGATCGTGCGCAGAAAAAAATAAAAGATTTCATCGGAAAACCGATACAATTGGAGCTATTCCCTGCGGAGTAGCTTTTTTTGTCCCCCGGTTGCCACCTATATGTGTAAGACATACGCCGAGCCTGCTCATTGTGCCCAACGGGGGTTTCCCCTCTTTCGCCCCGTTGCGCTAACGCGCTGACCTCAAGCGTCAAAAGGTTCGGATCGAGGGCGCCCCGGCAGCGTAAATAATGCCGGAATAAAAAGGAAATTGCTCCCTTATGTCGAAGTGTGATGAGAAGGGTACGAGAGACCATTTATAAGTATAGGTCGTGGCGTGTTATTTTGAAAGGGAGGGTGACTTTATTGGAGGAGGTCCCGTTAAAGAAAGAATGGTGGACTCTTAATCGACTGCTCTGGACTACAGGCGCTGCATGGCTGATTCTCGGTGGATTGATGTATTTTATTAGTCCCAATTGGGACAAGAGAGGCAACTTCGGAGATATGTTTGGTTCGGTGAATGCTTTGTTTGCTGGACTTGCCTTTTCTGGTATCATTTACACGATTGCAATTCAGAGAAAAGAGTTTGCAATCCAAACTCATGCAGTGAAGCTGCAGACCACAGAATTGGAACTTCAGAGAAAATCTATTCAGATGCAGACGGAAGAACTTGCGCGTTCTGCAGATCAATTGGAATATCAACGTAAGATAATGAGTTTTCAAATTGTCATGAGCACAGTTAACAATATGTTAGGTACCAAAAATGAAGAAATAAACAATATTTATGTTTCGTCTGCAGGAGGGCGAGCGGCATTTTCTCATATCGCAAAAAACTATGGAAACAAGCAACGGGTTGAAGATCACAGAGAGGATTTTGAGGACTACATTTCTATTTTCTTCGATATATTACAGTTCATTCGGGATAGCGATCTTGACGATTCTCAAAAAAAAGACTTGGGCAGCATTGTTTTTGTGAATACATTTAGTGACGAGTACGACGTTATTTGCATATATACGGCCAACCACCAACATAGATCAGCACTTTTGGAATCTTTTGAGTTCAAGAACAAGATGAAGTCCAGAAAACAAAGTATAGCAGGAATTAGCGATACTTAAGCACCTCCTAATCGGTGCTTTTTCTTTTGCTTCATGTTAGCCGAGCCTTTTGCATAAAAAAGGCCGCTCTAAAAAAAGAGCGGTAAAGAGTAAAGTGCCTACTTTTTGTGTTTTGTCGGATCAACCAATTTGTACCCTTCGCCTGGTTTTTGAGTCGGAGGGAGAGGATTCCCTTTGGTGGAGGTTACCTCTCTTCCTTTGTCCCCGCCTCGTGGCCCTACGACTCCATATTGGCCTGATTTGGG
>CAYYCV010000025.1:0-38777 GCA_964470405.1 uncultured Caryophanales bacterium | reverse complement strand
CCTTTACAATGATGGAGTATATCCCCTCTGAAGTATTTCCATTGCTTCCAAGGGATACGGTTGAACTGGCGTTATACGACTTTTTATACAGGCTGAACGTTCTCGGAACCGCTTCGTCATTCGTGATATTCTCGCCCGTATCTGTCCAACCGGACATCCATGCGGGCTTGGTCGTTATCAAATCATTATGCGCCACATACACATCGGAATCCGCATTGACAGTAAACGATACCAGCGTTGTACCTGTGTAGGACTTGGAATCGTTGGCCGTCCTGATCCAATCCTGTCCCGCCACGTTTGCAGGCACTGTGGAGAATGCATAGCTCCTGTCGCCATACTGGGTGTCAGTGGCTTGCAGATTGCTTTGAATCGACCAGTCCGCTGCATTCGTGCTATCGTTCACGATAAGATTGGTAATAAGCGAACCGCTATCCGGGTAAATGTACACAGCCCAGTCTTCCGCGCCGGACGGTTTGTTGAACGTGCGCACCGCGCCACCGGAAACGGTTTGCTCAGCGCCAAGAACACCGGTTTTGACATTATAGGTTTTATAATTGAACGTGCCCGAAACCGCACTTAAATCCATCGTCACACTGGCGTCATTCAACACGTAGGCAAAATAATGGGAACCGCTTTGGGCCAGCGCAGAGTTTTCCGAGCTATTCCCCACCAGGCTCTGACTGGGCGTCATTTGCCAATATGGTATTTCCGTATTGGAGATGAAGGTCATCAGATTCTGAAAATATTCCAATTGGGTATCGTCGCTGCCGTCCGGATACGTTTGATTGATTCCATTTTCGGCAAAACCGCCCCATCCCGCGGCTCCTCCGGCAAATGAATACCACACGGCGCGGCGTAAATCGTCGTCCGATCCCGTCATCAGGTCCGAACCATCCGGGTCCTCCCAAGCAGGATAACCGTCGCCGACATGGCTGGCAATCCATGATTTCACGGCGGCAGGCGTATCTTCGGAATGATTGGACCATCCCTCTTTATTGGCGGATGCTCCTCCTCCGTTCTGTGTGATCGCTTTGTTGGTTTTCGTTTTTAAATAATCGATCACTTCGTCGTTCCAATCGGAAGACGATCCGTTCAATTCGTTGCCGACCTCATAATATACGTTGTCGTATGACGCCAACTCGCTGGTCGCTTTATCGATCAGCTTTTTTTGATAGTATCCTACTCCGGTATTATTAACAAAATCGGTTTTTCGATAAAATTCTCCATCCTCGTCCGTACTCCCGTTGCTGTTGGTGTCCAGATCGCCGTAAAAATTGCTTGTCTGATTGTCGACATTCCAATAAGACCCTACCCAGCGATAAGACGCGCTGCCCGCGCGAATATCCACGCCGTCGAATAAAGCAATGTGTACGTAAACGCCATGATTCTTCGCATAGGCAACATCCGCTTTCAGTTGGGTCCAATAGTCCGCTTCCCACTGATCGAGATCAAACTCGCCGCCTGTATACTTGAAAGGAACCAGGTTTCCCGCCGTCGGATTGCGGTTGATGCCAAGCGAAAATCTCAGGTAATTCAAGTCATATTGACTGTAGATGTCCACCAAATCCTGATTTCGCATGCGCGTTGTCGTTCCGCCGATCCATGTCCAGAAATAATACCCCAGCATAAATTGAGCGTTTCCGGAAGCATTCTTGAAATAGCGGTTGGAGCTGTGCTTGGTCACTCCCGAATCTGCAAAAACGGTTGACGGAAGCGTCAGAATGAAGCTCGTTAATAAGGCGATTACCATAAGTAAGCTCGTTTTTCTCATTCAAATCCTCCTCCAATTCTCATGAATCAAGGGCTAGGCACATGCAGCCCCAAACGTTCAAACTGTTCCGGGGGCGAATCGTTCGCTTTCATTAGCCTGACCAGATGATCCACCATCATTTTTTCAACTTCAGGGTCATCTATTGGATGCTCTTGTCCCGGGTCATGATCCAAGTCAAACAACAACGTGCCAAAACGATGGGGTTGAATGCCTGGATTCGCCCGGATTCTTGCCACTTTAATTCCTTTTGTAAAGGAAAACCCCTCAACCAGTTCAACATTCCGCAACTCATCGATCGAAAATCTTCTGTTCATATGCGTTGGCATCCAGGTGTAATGGAACAGCGGCGCATGATCCGAACCGGAAGGCGCCCGCATGTACACATAACGACCATCGACACAATTCACATGACCTCCATGTATGCCGAAGAGCGCCGCCCGGCGAATGGGCCGATCGTGCTCGATCACTCCCGACAATGGTTTCCCTTGCATATCCCGTGGAATGTTGACGCCGAAAAACTCCAGCAGCGTCGGCGCCAAATCAATGGTTTGCACCAGGCTGCTTCTTCGCTGCCCTTTCAGCCCGCAACGCGGATCCCATATAAACAACGGAATGTGTGCGATTTCGTTGTAGAACGGCTGCACCGACTTGGCCCACCAACCATGCTCGCCAAGCAATAGACCGTGATCCGTATTGACGATAAGCAAAGTATCCTCCCACAGGCTTAATTCATCCATAAGGTCGAGCACTTTCCCCAGATGTTCATCACACATGCCGAGCAACGCCGCATATTCAAAACGAACATGCTCCACTTCCGCCGGGCTCTCTTGAACCGGAGTATAGGCCGGCCAATCGAAATGTTCGCCATGGTAGGAATGGGGATATTGTTGTTTGAACGAATCCGGCGCATAGAACGGTTCATGCGGATCGAATGTTTCAATCTGAAGGAACCAGCGATCTTCATGCTGATTTTGCCGAATAAACGCGAGACCGGCATCGAAGGTTTTTGCCTGCGGGAATTGATGCTGTTCGCGTATATATTTTCGATTAATCCAATCCTGGCGCGCAAGGGGATCGTTCCGATGGCTGCCCAGCGCTTGCGGCCGATCCGGCTCGGCCACTTCGCCTTTCCATGCGTCACCCTCCTGGCCGCGGAAAAATTCAAAGGAACTGTACCGATAATGGTAGGTGCCTCCCCCATCTTCCCAATAATGTTGATGGTCGGTGGCCAGGTGGGTATACACGCCGTTTTGCTTCAGCAATTCGGGCATGGAATCATCAAACGGTTCAATCGGCCCCCAACCGCGATGCAAGAAATTGTAGCGGCCTGTGTGCAGTTCCCTGCGGGCCGGCATACACGGCATGCTGCCGACATAACATCGATCCAATACGACGGTTCGCTCCGCCAATCTGCGAAAATGAGGCAGGTGCGTCCAGTCGCAGCCATATGGAGGCAACATATGCCGATTTAAACTGTCGAACATCACCATAATTGCCTTCAATGCCGTCACCCTCTCGTCCATATTTCAACATAACTGCGGCATGCTCTGTCATCCTTTGACGCTGGTGGATATCAGGCTGCGAATAAATTGTTTTTGAAAAAGGATAAAAACGATGATTAAAGGCAATGCGACCACAAGCGTCGCCGCCATCAACTGATTGAATTGAATGGCGTGATGAGAACGGAAAACCTGCAGCCCCAATTGGATCGTTCGCATCGAATCCATCGTTGTGAAGATGAGCGGATGAAAGAAATCATTCCAGACCGCAACCGTCTTTAAAATGCTCAATGTCGCAATCAACGGACCGCTAAGCGGTAGAAAGATGGATACATACGTTCGAAAATAACCCATGCCGTCCATGTACGCCGCTTCATCCAACGCCTTCGGAAAAGACAGAAAGTATTGCCTGGCCAGAAAGATCCCGATGGAACCGGAAAGCTCCGGCACAATCAAAGCGTAATACGAGTCCAGCCACCCGATCCCGCCGGAGCCCAGCCAATCATTTCCTCCGAAAAAAGGGATGTTCTTCAGAATGATAAATTGGGGGATGATCGTAACCTGGTGCGGCACCATCAAACCGACCAACAGGCAAACAAACAGAATTTCCCGATAGCGGAACCGGATTCGTGCAAACGCATAACCTGCCAGCGTATTGAAAAACAAGCTCCCGGCAACCGTAATCAAGGTAACAATCACGGAATTCTTAAAATACATTCCCCAGCTTGTGGCCGTCATCGCCCTGACATAGTTTTCGAAATGAAACTGCCTGGGAAAGATGGAAGCCGCGCCGCCAATCACGCTTTCCTCATTCCCTTTCAACGAGGTAAGCACGGTAATCAACATGGGGAACACAATGGTGACGGCAAAAATCGTCAGAACGAAATAAATGATCATTTTAGCGGGTTTTCCGGATGAAAACCATTGCATGCCAGTTTTCATCAAGAGGCCACCTCACTGTCTTTGCTCCCAAATTTGTAATTGGCGAAGGTAATCAACAGCGTGGCGATCAATAGAACCATCGACATGGCCGATGCATAGCCCATCTGATATCGATCAAATCCGGCCTTTACAATTTCGTTGACAATGGTGGTGGTTGAATTGACCGGACCGCCCTGCGTCATGATATACACCAGATCGAATACTTGAAATGACATAATGGTGGCGGTCACGAAAAGAAAGAACGAAATCGGCCGAAGCAGAGGCAAAGTGATCGAGAAAAATTGCCTGATCCGTGTAGCTCCATCGATGCCCGCCGCCTCGTACAAATGCTCGGGTATCCCTTGAAGGCCTGCCAGATATACGATCATGGCGAATCCGATTCCGACCCATATGCCGACAACAATCACGGAGAACAATGAAAACTGGGGATCCTTCAGCCAATTTTCACCTCCGAATCCGAAAAGGCCAAGGACCAGATTCACTGGTCCTTGCAACGGATCGTACATCCACAGCCAAATCATGGAAATCGCTACAGAGGAGATGATGCCCGGCAAATAGATGATGGCCCGAAACAGGGCCGCACCCCGTATTTTCGCGGAAACCAGAATGGCTGCGATCAGGCCGACCGCCATAGCCGGAGCGACGGTAAATACCCAATAGAACAAGGTGTTGGTCAAGGATTGAAGAAAGATTCCATCTCTCCACAAATCGGCATAGTTGCTTAATCCAACCCACGAGCCGGGCTTGTACACGTTGTAATCGGTAAAGCTTAGCACAGCCACCCAAACCACCGGCACAAAAGTAAAGATACAATAGATCAACAGGTTGGGAAATATCAAGAGATAAGGCGCGATTTTCCGGCGAACCATGTTCTGCCTCCTTACTTTATGCCCAGTTCTTCACGGGCTTTGCCGGCATTGTCCTTCATCGCCTGTTCAGGCGTCTTTTTATCGTAATATGCTTCCTCCAAGCCGACGCGCAAATATTTGACGATCGTATTCCAGTTGGGCGACGGACGATAGCTTTGCGCATCATTTAACGATTCGACCGCTTTGGCGAACATAGGCCCTGAATTCGCATATTGATCGATTAGCGATTTTAACGGAGGCACATAGCCGGTTGCTTTGGTCATCTCCAGCAATGGTTCCGGCGAGAAGAAATACTTGATGAACTCCCATGCTTCATCGGGATGTTTGGAAAACTTGGACATAGCCAAATAGTCGCCAAGGTTTAAGACCGTATGTTTATTGCTTGCACCCATCGGAGGTATATCGTAACCGAAATTCCCGGCATCTGTTTTCTCCGCTGCAGCTCTCAGGTCTCCGAGGCCAATGATCGCTTGTGCGGCCAAGCCGTTCTTATAGGGGATGCCATCCAACTGCTGCTGGTTGGCCGGCATGATGTTCCCGTTCTTGAATAAGGTTACGAGCTTCTCCAGAAGCTGAATCGATTCCGGCGAATCGAAGGTCGGGTTTCCGTTGTCGTCATAAATGTCTGCGCCCATCAAGAGCAAAATCGAGAGGAAGGATATCTCGCCGTTCCCGGTTTGAATATCGATCCCGGCCCGCATCGTTTTACCGTCTTTCTTGACCGTCAGCTTATCGGCATAATCAAGCATTTCTTCCACTGTTTGCGGCGGCTTCTCCGGATCGAGATTCGCCTCCTTGAAGAAATCCTTTCGCCACGAATAGATGAAAGGCGACGGCATCATCAGGCCATATTGGCCGCCATTCCATTGCCCCGCCTTCAACACATCCGCGAAGAAATCGTCCTTCCCCTCCCAATTATCCTTCTGAATCAAAGCGTTCAAATCCATGTAGTTCCCATTGCTTACCGTGGAAGTGAATTGCCCGTTGCCGAGCAGATGCACATCGGGAGCGATGCCTCCGGCATACGCGACGGACAACTTCTGGAACCAGTCCTGCCAAGGAATGGAGGTATATTGTACGACAATATCAGGATGCGATGCTTCAAACCCTCGTTTCATCGCATTGATCGCATTGACCGTCCCATCGTCCGTTCCGGGAAACCAGAAATTGATCGTTGTCTTTTCCTTGTTATTATCAGACGCCGTGTTGGCACTATCCGTTTTTTCCCCTGTGTTGCTCTTCGCATCGTTGTCCGTTTTATTATTCGATGTGCTTTGACAAGCCGTTAAGAGAGCGACGGCCAAAATCAGGATGACGAGTGTAAGATGCCTGAAGTGCTTCAATGCAAAACCTCCCTTTGATTTTTCAGTATCTTCATATTCGATGATGTGTTCACTCGGCCGAGTGTAAACTGAATATAATGGAATGTTGAGCAGACGTAAATGTCTTATTTTTGACATGATGTACAGATATCATCCTGATGCGCGCAAAGACAAAAAAAGCTCACCCTCCAGGGATGAACCTTTTTTTACATCGTGTATATAAAGGCTCTATTTCTGAAAAAGCGATTTTGGCTGATGCTTTGATCGATATAAGCCCGGCGTAACGCCTACGCTGTTTTTAAACACGCGAATGAAACTGTGAGCGCTGAGGTAACCGAGCGATTGGCCGATCTCGTTTACATTGAGATTCGTATTCACAAGAAGTTGCTTGGCGCGTTCGATCCGCAATGAAGTTAAATGCTGCATCAAGTTAACGCCTACCTCCTGCTTGAATAAGCGGCTCAGATAAGATGCGGAGAGCTTGAGCCGATCCGCGAGGCCGGACAGGGAAATATCTTGATTGAAATTGACCTCAAGGTAATTCAAAATTTCTTGAATCACATCCGTTTTTTGATGCTTCATCATGGCCAGTGCCTGAAACCATTGAAGAACATAACGTTTCAGCCATTCAAATACTTCATCCAACGTTTCCATACCTTGAATCGCGTCCAGCGGCGTCCATTGCATTTCCAACGAAATCTTGACGCCTAAATCCAATCCGGATTGCATCATCGTTGCGCTCAGTTCACACACATGGTATTGAATGTCCATGATGGAGCAACCATGCAATGGTTTAACAAACTCATAAAATTCCTGAATGAGCAAAGCGGCTCTTTCACTGTCCTCCGCTCTGAAGGCAGCGATCAATTTTTGCCCTGTTTCCCTTCTTTTTTGGAATAAATGATTTAAATTGCTGTTACTGGGTACATGCTCCCATCCGATGGCCGCGGCATTCATGTTGTTTTTAAATGCTTCAACCTCCAAAGCATATACGGCTTGTTGATAAGATTCGGGGATGCGGCCCATATCTTGCACCCAATCGCCCACACTCAAACTTAAGGACAGCTTCAAGTAATTTTGGAAATTCTCTTTCATTCGATACATGACGCGAACGGCCTCTTCCCGACAAGAAATCAAGGCGGTTTCTTGCCGTAAATTGCACAGCAGATTGACCTCCTTGCTTCGATTGATGACTGAGATGATGGCAAATCGTTGTGCCGCAATTTCTTCCGCAAGCTTTGCAACAAAATAGCGAAACAGAAGTTGATCCGATGGCGTATGCTCGATCAAAAATTCGGGGTACTTGTCGATATGGATGACCATGACAAAGAAACCGAATGGAGTCATCGTAATCCCAAACGATTTCAACTTGCTCCCGACCTCTTCTTTGGACTCGATTTCACCCTTCAGAAGCTGTTCAAACAAAGATTGCCGCAAAGCGGGCAAACTTTCACGAAGCTGCAGTTCGGCTGCGTTTTCGCGCTGCACCAATGAACGAACTTCCTGCGTCAGAAGTGAGAAATCGAATCGTCCCCTATGCGTATTAGTCCGACCCAGCGCATCGTCAATGCTGCTCACGGTACGCATAAAGCGCCGGATAAAGATGAAGATGTAAATCCCGGATACGATCAAAATCAGATCAACCAGAATCAGCAGGATGATCTTCTCATGACCGCTATTGGAACGAAGGACATCGGTCGGCACAGCATATAAATACGTCCAACCCGTCAAATCGGAGGTTTCGGTTCTAAAGCTGTATTGTTTCCCTTGAAATGCATGATTGAATGCCGTTTGATTTTGCAACAGGCGGCCCATAATTCCAGACCAATCATTCATGGGTATCCGTAAACCGTCCCTTAAACTGAAAGCATGCAAACGATCCGGAGTAATCAGCCAAAGCTGTTCGCCGGTCTCTTGAGTAAACGGGCTGGTGAAGATTAACCTGGGATTCAAATTCACCATAATAAATCCGTCGCTTTGTTTGCCAAGCACAGGAATCGCACGCAACAAAGTGATGTAAAGACTGCTTTTGTCTCGCTGATTCTGCCGGACAAACCAATTCAACCTGCTTTCGTTTAATTGCGAATATTCGAAGCGATCATTCGCGTTTAATGGAACGATGGGTTGGATACCGTTCGTCTGAGAATAATGAAAACCGAGACCTTTATAATAAAAATCAATCGATTGCATACAGCAAATGGTCGTTGCAAAATCGACAAATTGATAAATCATTTCGGTGCTTGGATCGATTCCGGCTGATTCGATGGACTTCAGAAATCTCTCGTTATTCGCCAATTGGATTGTTTTTTGGTCCACATCGCGCAGCAATACATCGATAAAACGCCGTTGCTTATTGATCTTTTCCGTTCCAACCTTATCGATGCTGGTGACGATGATGGATTGATTGCTCCAGTAATAAAGGTACGATAAAGAAATGATGGGCAATAGAAGCAGTACAAACAGCATTAAAACCAATCTCAGAAACAAGCTCCTGAACTGACGGTCAAACAGCAGTTTTGTAATGTTGAATGACATAAGCTCCCCTTTTTCTTATCGTTCATTCAATATTATTGTAGCATAGATCGATAAACGGCAGCCGCCGTTTTGTGCAGAATCCACTCTTGCTCCTCCATTGTCAACCCGCATGTTCGCACCTTGCCAAGCTCCGTGCCTGTATTATCCGCATGATCCGTTCCGAACATGAAACGATCGGCGCCGAGATCATGCGACCAATGGCGGATCATGAATCCGGCGGTCCATGTGATGTCCGCATACAAATTCGAACATGCTTGCATGGCGATAAGCGTTTCGCCTGCCATAATCATCATCCCGCAATGTGCCATCACAATCCTGACCTCGGGAAAATCCAAAGCGACCGGTATCAGATTGCTTGGGTTCGCAAACGGGATGCCTGCGCCGGTATGGACCATGACCGGCACGCCTAATTTTTGGGCAAGCGCGAATACTTTGCGGCCGTCGCGCCCGTTTGGATGAACCGCATGAGCAAAGGTGTGAATCTTGATTCCAACAAAGCCCAGCGTTTCAATACAACGGCGAATCTCCATTTCGTAGATTCGATCGGGCAAATGCGGGTTCGGATTGGCCATCCCGTAAAACTGACCGGGATATTGTTTGGTCAACTCGGCAATGCGGTCATGCTGTGCGCGAACCGTCTCCATATCGTGACAGCAGGCAGGCTGTACGATCGTCTTGGTTATATGGAAGGCTTGATGCTTTTCCAACTGCTCCCTGACGGTAAATTCCTCATCAAACACATGATCCCAGCCCACATGGGCATGGACATCGATAATCATGCTCACTCCCCCTCAAGAATAACCGATTCGTGCTTAACCGCACTGTCATATACGCCGAAAACCATGCGCAAGGTCGTCAGATGATCTTCCCCGCCCGTTTGAAACGCCACCCCGCGATTCAAACTATCTATAAAATGCGACTGGAGTTTAAAATGGCTTTCCTCGTGGTCCAAATCCGCGGCTTCTTTGATCACTTTCTCCCGATCGCCCTCCCGGTTGATCACGGTTATTTTCCCTGAAGCATACAATTTCAATGTTCCATTCTCTCCGTCGATACTAAGCTGTTCCAAATGCGCCGGGTAGACACGATCTTCCGGAGGCCGGACAAGCCGCTGCCGCGTAGCCCAGCTCATATCCAGAAATCCATAGAAATGGTCATATCCCAACGTAACGATTCCCGTGTCTTCCCCGACAATATAAGGACTGATTCGCAGCGTTTCCGCATAGAGCCGTTTAGGCGTTCCGAACAGAAATCTCCAGGTATCGAACCAGTGTGTTCCCATTTCATAAAAAAGCAGTTTGGGCATCTTCCGAAAAAAGGGCTGGGGAAGCTCCGCATCCGGCGTCATTCGCGGCGTATAGTAATCGGTATGAATGTAGCGGGCTACGCTCAGCCTGCCCAGCGATCCTCCATCGATGACGGATTTGATCGTTTGAAACGGTTGAAGCCAGCGCCAATTCTCCGTAACCATCAATCGTACATTGGCCTCCTTCGCGGCACAAACCATATTCTCCGCATCCGCCAGCGTCAGGGCGAAGGGCTTCTGACACATGATGTGTTTTCCCGCAGCGGCCGCCTTCTCGACGAATTCCAGATGGGTTTCCGGTCCGGTTGCAATATCCACGATATCGATATCGCTGTTCGCCAGCATCTCGTCTATCGAATGATACAAACGATGCTCGGGAATGTGGAACCGGGCAGCCTTATCCTTCAACTTTCCGCGGCTTCGGTTGCACAGAGCCGCGACCTCCGCGCCGGGAATTCGAACCCATGCCTTTAAATGCTTCTCCGACCACCAACCCGTTCCGACAAGCCCTACCTTCCAAATTTTCATGATCATGGCCTCGCTGATTTAAGAGCTTGCAGTTTCTCGGGATGCAGCATCACATCCACTTGCTCATATACTTTGTCAGGACGGTATAAGTCCTTCCATCCTTCCTTAACCATATGCTTCCTGCCATACTCGATAGCGATCAGGCAAGCGTCGGAGAAAGGATTCACCTTCTCGAACACGATGCCCAGTTGAATATGGATATGTCCCAGCATGAAATCCTTGGCGGCTTCATACGGCACACCGTGATTCACGGCCTCCTCCATGGCTTCGCCGAGAACGGTAACCATCATGGAGCTAATCGTTTCCGCCATCGTCGGCTCCAATATCGCCATTTGTTCTACGGTAATCCGATGAGCGCGCATGACTGGAGCGTACATTTCGCGAGCCACCCCTTCGCCCTTTGCATAATCCGCATCCGTTCCCTGCATCAAAGCGCATACAATCGCTTGTTTCGCAGCAACGCCGCCAAAGAAGTCGCGCTTCGCTTCCAAGGTCACCTCGTCGTTAAACACCGGCGGGTGACAAGGATGCGCAACGAAATAAGCGACATCGTCCCGCTTCGGAAGCTGCCCCAAATAAGCAGCCGCCGGATCCAAAACCATCAACATCGCTCCCGATCTCATCTTGGGTACAACCGTTCCGGAGACTTTGCCTATGGCTACATCCGGGACCGCCAGTATAATGACATCCGCTTCCCCCAATGCCTCGTCCTGTGACGCAGGAGCGATGCCCCTCTCGGCTAGTCGACGGATCCCGGCTTCATTGATCTCAACATGGAAAACTTTGTTGTCGCCCTTCCTGAAATTGTCGGTAATACGGATACCCATCTTGCCTCCGGCTCCTATTAAAGCAATGGTTGTCATCGGTTCTCCTCCTTGTTTATCTGCACACGAAAATCTATCACCAGATTATCATATATATATTTGGTATACAATATGTATTTACAAAATTTACGGTATCTTTTATAATTTAAAAACGTGGTGAAAAACTGGCGGCTTCGCGGACAAAGGCGACCACTGTCGTTTCTCCAACCGCTGCGCTGTCTTTTCACCACACTTTGAAACGTACTCGATTACGTTAAGGAGGCCTTCACTTTGAAACTAGGCATCGGTTCCTACTCTTTAGCATGGGCTACAGGCGTTGCAGGTTACGACAAGCCGGCCTCGCCCCTTACCGCATTAGGGTTGCTTCTGAAAGCCGCGGAGAATGATATATCCCTGGTTCAAATTGCCGACAACATCCCATTGCACACATTCAGTTCCATACAGATGGATGAAATCAAGACTGCAGCGAATTCGTTGGGTATAGAGCTTGAAATCGGCACAAGAGGCACTGAACCCAGCCATTTGCAGCAATATCTGCACATTGCCGAACACCTGGAAGCCAAACTGTTAAGAACGTTGATTACGGTATCGGATGTGAATGAAGCAATGCAACACATCGTTCAGATTCTTCCCGCATTTGAAAAGGCCGGCGTCTCCATTGCCATAGAAAATCACGGCCTGCACAAAACATGGCAATTGGCCGGTTTGTTCGATGCTATCGACAGCCCGTGGGTCGGCTGTTGCCTGGATACGGTGAACTCATTCGGCGCGCTTGAAAATCCGGACCGGGTCATCACTGAATTAACGCCCTACATTCTCAACTTGCACATTAAGGATTTCGAAGTAACCCGAGTGGATCATCAGATGGGTTTTGAGGTTTTGGGTACTCCCGCAGGTTGTGGTAAATTAAATATAAACGAATTGCTGCAGACCATTCGCTCGCACGGCAAACACCCCACTGCGATTCTTGAGCTCTGGACTCCCTACACCCGCACGATTCAGGAAACGGTGGAATTAGAGGATACATGGTTTAATCAAAGTCTGGCCTATTTAAAAGCACTGAATTTCACATAAGACTGGAGAGCTTCCTATGACCAGAACGACCTTGAAAGAGCAAGCCTATATCAAACTGCGACAACATATCTTGGACGGAGAATTCAAGCCGGGCGAATTTCTGACGGAGAGAACACTTGTCGAAATGCTTGGGATGAGCCGCACGCCCATCCGCTCAGCCCTCGAACGGCTGGATGTAGAAGGTCTGGCCAACTACAAGCCGAACAAGGGGCTGATCGTTGCAGAAATTTCAGTGAGCAAGGCGATCGATCTGTACGACTTTCGCGCCGCCATGGAGTGCTTTGTCGTTAGGAAACTGTCCGTATTATCATGGCGTGAGCAAGATATTCACTGGTTTGAGGACAATTTGCAAGAGCAGAAGCATTACATGCTGGCCAACGACTACACCGGTTTCACACTGGCCGACTCCCAATTTCATCGAATGTTGGCCAAGGTGAACGACAATTCCGAAATATTGCACGCGATGGAACAGCTTCAGGACAAATTGTTCCAGATCGCACTCAGGGTACTGCGCAAAGATCGCAGCCGGATTCAGATTTCTTATGAGGATCACGCCCGCATCTTTGATTTGATCAAAGAAGGCAAGTGCGAAGAGGCTGCCCAAGCGATGGAGAAACACCTGGAATACGGCAAACGCATTCTGATCATGTAAACCGTTCAGCCATTGAAATCACGTTTCAATGATTGCCAACATGTTTCATGGCGCTCTGCGATTCGTCTAAACAACAAAAAGTGCCATCTTCTGGAGTATTGGTATTGATGAGAACACCACTACTCCAAAAGAGGCACGTTGCGAAAAGCCATCTTTGGGTGCGAGGCCAACACCAGCCGGCTCACCGCATAACCGAGATGCCCTTTTTTTTGCGGCCTGCCCCGGACAAAATACCGGGATCGGCCGTTTTGCGTTATTGTTCCCGATCCGCACCCATTACAGCCCGCAGGCTGTTCGGCCGCATATCGCTCCAATGCGAGTTGACGTAATCCAAACACGCCTGCTTGCCCGCTTGCTCCAGAACAACCGCCCAGCCGGACGGCGCTTCAACGAAACCCGGCCAAAGCGAATATTGCCCTTCGTCGTTTCTGAGCACCAGAAAGGCGGCGTCTTCCGCATCCTCGAACGGATTGGTCATTTCCCCGACCTCCCTCCGATAAGTGATGATGCCGGATGCCTTGCGGCAGCGAGCTTGCTTTCCAAAACTCCCCCTACTATGGCAAGCGGCCCCGGCTGGCACAGATCCTTATGGCGGCAATCGATGTCGTGCTGCTCGATCTTCCCGTTAATGTAAGGCTTCCAGGATTCCGGAGAAATCGGATCAAACCATTCCGGAATGACGGTCGAGCGGAAAAACAGCACATTGCCGTTAAATTTCCCGGGCGCGTACGCGCTCAAAACCCGGACGGAATTGACATAGGTCTCCTTCAGATTTAAAATCGTGGATTCCTCCAGGCTCGCCAGCGCGCTGCCGTCGCGGCGAAGCAGATCGACCGCGCTGGAGATGTCCAGAGGCCGTCCGTCCAGGCTGTCCGGGTCGTACCCGCCCAAAGCGAGCAAAGCGATCAGCGCTTCCTGCTCGTCCGGAGCTTCCTTGATCGGCAAAAAATGATTCGGATACGCATCGAGCATGACGAGCAGCGAGACGTCCTCGCCCTGCTGCTGCAGCAACGTCGCCATGGCGTGGGCGACGTTGCCCCCGAGGGACCAGCCCAGAAGGCGGTAAGGGCCGTTCGGCTGCACGGTGCGAATCTGGCGAATATAATCGGACGCCATGTCGCCCAGCGTCTGCGGGAACGCCTCCCGCCGCGCGATGCCGCGCGCCTGCAAGCCGTAAAGCGGGCAATCCTTCCCGAGCGACGCCATTAACCCAGCGTAGCACCAACTGAGCCCTCCGGCGGGATGCACGCAAAACAGCGGCAGTTGGCCGCCATGCGTTCGCAGCGGCAGCAGCACCTCCAGCGCGCCTTGGCTGATGCCCATTTCCAGCCGTTCGGTCAAGCCGATGACGGTGGGGGCCTCGAACAGATTGCCAATGCCCAGCTCCACGCCGAGCGCTTCGCGTATTCGGCTGATCAGGCGGATGGCAAGCAGGGAATGGCCGCCCAGATCGAAAAACCCGTCATCGATGCCCACGCGCGGAAGATCGAGCACCTCGGCGAACAGATCGCACAGCATTTCCTCCTGCGGCGTTCGGGGTCCCCGATAAGCGGCCGCCATCACCTCGGGTTTCGGCAGCGCCTTGCGATCCAGCTTGCCGTTCACCGTCAACGGCAGCGCGTCCATTTGCACAAACGCGGACGGCACCATATAATCCGGCAGCATGCCGCCGACGTATCGGCGGAATTCCACGGTTTCCGGGATTTTCCCTGCGGCCGGGACGACATAGGCCACCAAACGCTTATCCCCCGGCTGGTCTTCGCGGACCGTCACGGCAACCTGGGCCGCGTCGGGATGCTGCGCGACGACGGCTTCGATCTCTCCCAGCTCAATGCGAAAGCCGCGAATCTTGATCTGCTGATCCGCGCGACCGAAATAATCGAGCGAACCGTCTTCGCGCCGGCAGGCCAAGTCGCCCGTTCGGTACATCCGCGTGCCCGGCGCGCCGTACGGGTCCGCGATGAATCGCTCGGCCGTCAAGCCCGGCCGGTTCATATAACCCCGCGCCAAGCCCTCGCCCGCCACATACAGCTCCCCGACCACGCCGGGCGGCACCGGCTGCAAGCCGGCATCCAGCACATACGCGCGCAAATCCGGTATGCTTCGCCCGATGAGGCTGTTGCCCCTTTGGCGGATCAAATCCCGATCGAGCGCCAGGTAGCTGACATGCACGGTCGTTTCCGTAATGCCGTACATGTTGACGAGCAAGGGAGAATGATCGGGATGGCGCTCGTACCAGTCCGCGAGTCGGCCCAATTCGAGCGCCTCGCCGCCGAAAATGACGGCTCGCAAGGCCAATTCCCGGCCGGCCTGCGGGTCCTCCCGATCCGCCTGCATCAGGGAATAGAATGCGGACGGGGTTTGGTTGAGCACGGTTACGCCCTCGCGCACAAGCAGCCGCAGAAATTCCGCGGGCGTCCGGCTGATCGCATGCGGCACGACGACAAGCCGCCCGCCGTGCAGGAGCGGACCCCAGATTTCCCAAACCGAGAAGTCAAACGCATAGGAATGAAACAAGGTCCAGACATCGCCCGCGCCGAAATGAAACCACGGTTCGGTCGCCGCAAACAGCCGCACCGCATTCCGATGCGTGACAAGCACGCCCTTCGGCTTGCCCGTCGATCCGGATGTGTAAATGACATAGGCGGCATTCAACGGCGTCAAGGGACGCGTCCGGTCGGAGTCGCGCAAATTCGTATCCGGGCTTTGATCCAGCATCCGAACCGTGTCGGGATCATCCAGCGCGATCCGCGCGACATTCCCGGGCGGCAGGCTCGCGGCCAACGCGGCGTCGGTAATGACGCAGACGGGCTTGGCGTCGAGCAGCATGTAAGTCAGGCGGTCGGCGGGATAATCCGGGTCCAGCGGCAAGTACGCCGCCCCGGACTTCAGCACGGCCAACAGCGCGACGATCATCTCCGCCGACCGCGGCAAGGCCAGAGCCACAATGCGCTCCGGCCCCACGCCTTGCGCCGCCAGCACATGCGCAAGCCGATTGGCCCGGGCGTTCAATTCGCCGTAGCTCAGCGCGATCTCCTCATGCACGACGGCAATGGCGTCCGGGCATCGGGCGGCCTGCGTCTCGAACAGCGACGGCAAGCAAGCTTCCGGGACCGCAGGCAGGGCGACGGCGCTTTGGTTCCACTCCGCCAGCATCCTGCGGCGCTCCTCCGCTCCCAATATTTCCAGGCGGCCAATCCGCTGTTCGGGGCGGGCGGCCGCATCCGCCAGCAACCGCAGCAGGCGTTCCGCCAGCTTCGCGACCGTCTCCCGTTTGAACAGATCGGTGCTGTACTCGAACAGGCCGGTGAGGCCGCCGGGCGTGCCGTCCGCGGCGCGGTTCTCGCGAAGCTCCAGGGTCAGATCGAACTTGGCCGCGCCTACGCCGCTCAGCCGGAGGCTCGTCTTGACGCCGGGCAAATCCATCTCCGCATCCGGCGTGCTTTGAAATGCCAGCATCACCTGAAACAACGGGTTTCTCGCGCGGGAACGGGACGGGTTCAGCGCCTCGACGAGGCGTTCGAACGGCAGGTCCTGATGCTCGTAAGCGGCCAGATTCATCCCGCGAACGCGGCCGAGCAGTTCGCTGAAGCTCGGGTCGCCGGACGTATCGGTGCGAAGGACCAACGTGTTGACGAAGAAACCGACCAGGCGATCGAGCGCATCGTCGTCCCGCCCGGCGATCGGGCTGCCGACGGGAATGTCCGTGCCCGCGCCGAGCCTCGTGAGCAGGGCGGCAAATCCGGCCTGCAACACCATGAACAGGCTGGCTTGATGGCTGCGGGCCAGAGCGAGCAGACGGCCGTGCAACTCCGGGTCGATCCCGAAATCGACGCAGTCGCCGCGATAGCTCGCCTCGGCCGGCCGCGGATAGTCCGTGGGCAGTTCCAACTGATCGGGCAGGTTCGCGAGCGCCTCGCGCCAAAAGGCGAGCTGCCGGGCGTACAGGCTCTCCGGGTCGCTCTGGTTCCCCAGCAACTGATGCTGCCAAAGGGCATAATCGGCATACTGAATCGGCAAAGGCGTCCATGCCGCGGCTTCCCCCCGGCAACGCGCCGCATAAGCCGCCGCCAGATCGCGGGCCAGCGGAGCCAGCGACCAACCGTCCCCGGCAATATGGTGCAGCAGCAGCAACAGCACATGTTCATCCGGGCCAAGTGTGAAAAGTTGGGCGCGAAAAGCCGGCTCGGACGCAAGGTCAAAGCTGTAGCGCACGGCCTCGGCCAGCTCTCCGGGAAGCGCCTCGGCGCCGACGTTCGTCACGATCAGTTCGGGGCGGGCGGCCGCCGCATCCAAAATTTGCTGGCGCGGCACGCCCAGTTGCTCCGGAAACAAAGTTCGCAAAATTTCATGCCGCTCCGCGACGTCCTCAAGAGCGCGCCGCAGCGCTTCCCGGTTCAACGGGCCGGACATGGCGGCGACAAGCGGAATGTTGTAGGTCGGGCTGGGTCCTTCCAGACAATGCAAAAACCATAAGCGCCGCTGAGCGTAGGACAGCGGAATTTCGGACGGCCGCGTCAGCGGACGAAGAGCCGGGCGGGCGTTCCGCGCCTGGTCGAGGCGCTGCGCAAGCCCGGCAACGGTGGGCGCTTCAAACAGCGCGCCGATGCCCAGTTCCGCGCCGAGCAATTCGCGAACGCGGGCCATCAGCCGGGCGGCGAGCAGGGAATGGCCGCCCAGGTCGAAGAAGCTATCGTCGATCCCGATGCGGGAAAGGCCGAGCACTTCGGCAAACAGATCGCACAGGATGTCCTCCTGCGGCGAACGCGGTTCCCGCCCCGCCGTCTCCGCCGTCGCCGACGGCGCGGGCAAAGCCTTGCGGTCCAGCTTGCCGTTGGCGGTCAAAGGCAGCTCGGCCATCGTCACGAACGCCGAAGGCGTCATATACTCCGGCAAGCTGCGGCGAGCATGGAGGCGAAGCGCGGTCGAATCCGGGGCCGCTTCGGACGCGGGCACGATATAGGCCGCCAGCCGCTTGTCGCCGGGCCGGTCCTCGCGGACGACGACCGCGGCTTGCGCAACGCCGGGATGGCGCAAAAGCGCCGTTTCGATCTCGCCCGGCTCGATTCGGAAGCCGCGTATTTTGATCTGCTGATCCGCGCGGCCCATGTAATCCAGAACGCCGTCCCGGCGCCAGCGGGCCAGATCGCCCGTGCGGTACATGCGCGCGCCGGGCGGGCCGTAAGGATCGGCGATGAAGCGCTCCGCCGTCAAATCCGGGCGGTTCCAATATCCGCGCGCCAGGCCGTCGCCGGCAATGTACAGCTCTCCCACCACGCCGGGCGGAACGGGCCGCAAGCCGGCATCCAGCACGCGCACCTGCGTGTTCCATATGGGCCGGCCGATCGGCGGTGATCCGGCCTCCCCGGCGCGCAGCGGCGCGGCGGTCGACCAAATCGTCGTTTCGGTCGGTCCGTAGAGGTTGACAACCTCGCATTGGAGGTCTTGCAACGCGTACAGCAGCGTGCGGGGAAGCGCCTCCCCGCCCACAAGCACCCGCAGCCCCCGCAGGCTCTCGGGATGGCCGGTCGCGAGCGACTGCCACAGCGTGGGTGTAGCTTGCATGATCGTGACGCCGGTCTGCGCCATCAACTCCGCCAAAGCCGGCGGGTCCTGCACGGTTTCCCTCTGCGCGATCGCGAAACACGCCCCTGCAAGCAAAGGCAGAAACAGCTCCAAAGCGGAAATGTCGAACGCGATCGTCGTAACGGCCAGCAGCAGGTCGTCCCCGCCTAACGGAAGCGCCTCTTTCATCGACAATAAAAAGTTGCATAAACCGCGCATCGTGACAACGACGCCCTTCGGTTTCCCGGTGGAACCCGAGGTGTAAATGATATAGGCGGGGCGAAAAGGCGACAGGCGGCCGCGGAGATCGGCGGCTTGCGGATCGGTCACGGGATACCGCTCCAATGTCCGCGCCACGTCGGGATCGTCCAGCGCGATCCGCCGCAGGCCGTCCATGCCGGGCAGGCGAAACGCGGTCTGCGCGGCGGTCAGGACGCACGCGGGCTTGGCATCGTCGATCATGTACGCGATCCGGTCCGCCGGATAGAACGGATCGAGCGGCAAATACGCCGCTCCGCACTTCAGCACGGCCAGCATCGCGACAACCATCTCCGCCGAGCGCGGAAGCGCCAGGGCCACAAATTGCTCCGGGCCCAGCCCTTGGGCAATCAGCCAATGCGCCAACCGGTTCGCCCGCTCGTTCAGAGCTGCATACGAGAGCGAGACATCCCCGCATCGAAGGGCGGCCGCCTCGGGTGTGCGGGCCGCCTGAGCCTGAAACATATCCGGCAAATCGGCGGAAGGCAGCTCCCGGGATGTTTCGTTCCATTCGGCCAGCACCTGGCGGCGTTCCGCCGTCGGCAAAATGTCAATTTGCCCGACCAAGGCGTCGGATTTCGCCGCCATCAAAGCTTCCAGCACACCGAGAAACCGGCGCTCGTGATTTTCCAGTTCCTCCGCACCGTACACGGCGGGATTCGCGTCCAGATCGATCCGCAGCCCGCGCCCGTCCAACCGGTCATACACGTTGATCGACAGGTCGTCGACCGGACCGGCCGAAAGGTTGTGCGCCGTGCCTGGACATCCGGCAAAGCTTAAATCGTAATCGAACGACATCAAGTTCAACAGCGGGCCGAACAGGCGGTGGTGCTCGCCGAGCCATTTGAGATCGCGGCGAAGCTCCTCATGCCGGTAAGCTTGATGCCGGCGAACTTCGCGCACTTCCTGCGACAACTGCCGGATGAGTTCGGCAACGCCCATATCCGGGCGGACGGACAGCCGAAGCGGCAGCAAGTTCATCACCATGCCGGGAACGTTAAGCAAAGCCGAACCGAGGCGGCCCATCATCGGCAAACCGAGAATGACGTCCCGCGCGCCTGTCATGCGATGCACGTAAATCGCCGCGGCCGCAATGACCGCTTCGTGCCAGCTTGCCGCAGAGAACGTTTGCGCCGCCGCCTTCAAGCGTTCCGTATCGAGCGGCGACAACCGCGCCGTCCTGCGAAGGAAGCTTTTGGACGTTCTCGCCGCTTTGTCGGCCAGGCTGACCACCTCGGGCTTGTCGGCGAAACGCCGAAGCCAAAATTCGCGGTCGCGCCCGAACCGTTCCGACGCGCGATAGGCGGCTTCCGCTTCCGCGATCAGACGCGGGGAAGCGAAGCCCTCCCGCTCGCAGGGAAGCTGCCCGACAAGCGCCGTATAAAGGTTTGCCACTTTTTGCGCCAACAGCGAAAAACCGAAGCCATCCATCGCGATATGATGAACGCGCTGATACCAAAGGAAACGCTCGGGAGCCGTCTGAAACAAAGCCTCGGTAAAAAGCCCGCCCCTTTTCAGATCGACCGGCCGGGCCAGATCGGCTTTCATCCAGCGGATCGCCGCTTCCCGCGGGTCCGGTTCCCCGCTCACATCGATGACATGCAATTCCCAGGCGGCCGGCGAATCCATGATCTGAAACGGCCCATCCAAATCTTCGCCAAAACGCGCGTGCAACGATTCCGCCTCCGTCACCGCGCGGCGCAGCGCCGACTCGAAATGCCGCAGATGGAGGGGGCCGTCAATTTCCACGTACTCGCCCGTGTTGTACATCGGATTTTCAGGATCGAGTTGCTGCGCGAACCAAATCCCGGTTTGCGCGCCGGACAGAGGCCGGCGGTCCTGTTGATCGTCAAGCATTGGCTTCCACTCCCCTTTCATGCCCCGTAATCCCGATTGGGCAGCGCCGGCTGCGCCCGGGAAGACAACAGCTTCCACCAGGCGGCCAGCGTCGGGCTTTCAGCCAGCTTGACGAAGGTGACCTCCGCCCCGGACCGCCGCCACCGTTCGACCAGATGCATCATTCTGATCGAGTCCAGCCCCCGGTCGATCAAATCTTCATGCTCGGCGATATCCGCCGGAGACTCCTGCAGAAGCTCCGCCACCTGTTCCCGGACAAGCTGCGGCGTCAGCGGCAAAACTTCCGCCGTTTGACCGCCTTCCGCCAGTTGACCGTCTTCCTCCATTTGATCGCCTTCCTCCGTTTGACCGCCTTCCGTCGGCCGCTCCCCCCACTCCCGAAGCAGAGACGACGTCGGAATGACGACCGCACAGCGTTCGGCCGCATAGGTCAGCGCCATACGGTGATACTCCGGCGAGAAATCCGCCACCGCGTCGGCGACGATGAACGGTTGTATGTCTTGCATGAACGCGTCGCACGCCGTCATCAGGCAGCCGATATGGGCATAAATGCCGCAAATCACCAATTGATCGCGCCCCTCCCGGCGCAGCGTGTGCAGGAGATCGGTCTTGTGAAACGCACTGTATCTCCATTTGGTCAGGACAATGTCGTGCCCGGACGGCGCAAGCTCGCTTGCAATCCGCTCCTGATCGGGGCCTTCTCCGATCCCCGATCCCCAGAAATCCTGCAGCAAGCCGCGCTGTTCGAGCGTCTGCCCTCCGGGCTGCGCCGTGTAGATGACCGGGATCCCGCGCTCGGCGCATTGCGCCTTCAGTACACGTATATTTTCCAAAAGCTCTGTTACAGGCGATTCTCCGGGAGTAAAAGCGTCGAGAAAATAATGCTGCATATCATGAATCAAAAAGACCGATCGCTGCGGGTCGGGCGTCCACGACACCTTGTTTTTCGGCAGCGCGGACAACGACGGCATCGAATACGGCCGGATGGCGGGAATAGCCATCAAATCACTTCCTCTCGTTTGAATCGATTTTCAGGCTGATCGCCTGACGCAATGCTTTTCTGCTCACTTTTCCCACGGCGGTTTGCGGAAACGCTTCGACGAACTCCACCCGATCCGGAATTTTATAGGCCGCCAACCCCCGCCCTTTCAGGAACGACTTGAGCGCGGCAGCGTTCAACGCGGGATCGCGGGAGATGACAAAAGCGCACGCGCGCTCGCCCAAAAACGGATCGGGAATCGGCACCACCGCCGCGTCGTGTATAGACGCATGGGCGAGGAGATGATTTTCGACCTCCTCCACCGCAATTTTTTCCCCGCCGCGATTGATCTGCTCCTTGGCGCGTCCTTCAACGACCAGGTAGCCCGTCGGAGTGACCCGCGCCAAATCCCCGGTGCGGTAAAACCCATCCGCGGTAAACGCCGCGGCGTTGTGCTCCGCAGCCTTGTAATACCCGCGAATCGTATAGGGGCCGCGCGTCAACAAATGCCCGGTTTGGCCCGGTTCGACCTCGCGGTCCCGATCATCCACAATGCGGATTTCATCGTATGGCGACATCGGCTTGCCCTGGGTATGAACGATCACTTCTTCCGGATCGTCCAGCCGCGTGTAGTTGACCAGCCCCTCCGCCATGCCGTACACCTGCTGCAACGCACAGCCAAACACGGGACGCACCCGGCGGGCCGCTTCCGCGCCGAATCGGGCGCCGCCGACCTGAAGCACCCTGAGGCTCGACAGGTCGTGCCGCCCGGCGAAGGCGGCTTCCAGCCAGACCAGCGCGAGCGGCGGCACCAGCGCCGTGATGGTGACGCGTTCCCGCGCAATGCAGGGGAACGCTTCGTCCGGGCTGGATCCGGGAGCGAGCACCACTTTGCCGCCCGCATACAACGTGCCGAGCACGCCGGGCGAGCTAAGCGGGTAATTGTGGCCGATCGGAAGGACGGCCAAATACACGCTGTCCTGATCCAGGCCGCAGATTTCCGCGCTCATTCGCAAGCTGTAGATATAGTCGTCGTGCGTGCGCGGAATCAGCTTCGGCAAGCCGGTGCTGCCGCCCGACAACTGGAGAAAAGCGACGTCGCCGGAGCTTGTTTGCGGCAACGGGCCGGGCTCCGCATAAAGGTCGGCCAGCCGGACAAACCCGTCCGCTCCGGGATTGCCGGCCACCACGACGTGGCGCAGGTCCGGCGCTTCGCGCTTCGCCTGCGCGGCCAGCGCCCGGTAATCGAATCCCGCGTGGAGGTCCGGTATAATATAGGCTGCCGCTTCCGTGAACCGGCAAAAATAAACGATCTCGCTGCTTCGATGCGAGGGAAGGGCAAAAACAGGCAGCGCGCCGATCCGAAAGAGCGCGAAACAGACTTCAAAAAACGCCGCGATATTGGGGAGTTGCACCACCACGCGGTCCGTCGGCTTCACGCCCAGCTTCAGCAGGCCCGCCGCCAGTTGATCCGCCCTGCGGTCAAGCTCCGCGTAGCTCAAACGGATGCCGCCGTCGACGACCGCGCAGCGGCCGCCAAAGCGGGCGGCCCGTTCCCGCAGCATATCTCCGAAGGTTTGCCCCCGCCAGCAGCCCGCTTGACGATAACGGTCCGCGAACGCTTCGGGCCACGTTGGACACCCAGGCAACATGGTTCATTCCTCCTCCGTCCGTTCGATTTCACGATCCACGCCCAGGGCGAGCAGCATCGTGCGAAGCTTGGCGGACGTTTCCGCCAACTCGTCCTCCGCTTTCGACCCGGCGACGATGCCGGCTCCCGCAAACAGGCGCAGCGAGCGTTCCTCGACCTCGGCGCAGCGAATCGCGACAACCCATTCGCCGTCACCCGCCGCATCGCACCATCCGACCATTCCCGTATAAAATCCGCGGTCAAACGGTTCGATTTCCCGGATTGCCGCATGCGCCAACTCCGTCGGCGTTCCGCATACCGCCGGAGTCGGATGCAGCGCGGCCGCCAGCTCGACGGACGAAGTCGAGGCATCGGCAAGCTCGCCCTCGATTCGGCTCGAAAGGTGCCACATGGTCGGAGTCTGCACCAACGAAGGCTCGGACGGCACCGTGATTTTCCGGCAATAAGGCCGCAGCGCGGCTCCGACCGCGGCGACGACCACGGCGTGCTCATGCAGGTCCTTCGCCGAAGCGAGCAGCGCGGCCGCCCGTTGACGATCGAGGACGGGATCGTCGCTGCGGGCCGCGGACCCGGCCAAAGGGTTGGCCGTCACCCTGCGTCCCGATCTGGAAACGAGCAATTCCGGGCTGGCTCCGAGCCACGTTCGCGGGCCGGAAGAAGCCAATCGGCCCGGATGACCGGTGGCGTCGCCCGGTTCCGTTTCCCGCGCAGGCAAATGAACCGCGAAGGTGTAGCCGGAAGGGTTGCGAAGCGCCAAATTACGCAGCAGTTGGCGGACGTCGACCTTGACCGCCGAAGCCAGCCGCAGCGTTCTCGACAGCACGATCTTGCGCAGCTCGCCCCGTTCGATCTGCGCCAGTCCCCTCCGCACGCCGCGAACAAACTCGGACGGCTCGGGGAACTCGCCCATCCGGCACGAGGAGCCGAAGACGTTTTGCACCGGTTCGGCCGCCTCAAACCGCAGCGGTCCCGACCAGCGAACGTCGTTGGGGATGATCAAGTGCGCGGCCGCCGCCCGATCGAACGGCACCGCGCCCACAACGATCGGGTTGCTGTGTCCGCACTGCCTGGCGTGGTCCAACACCGCCGCAACGCGCCTGGGCAGATGATCCAGGCCGTGATCGCCATTCCGATCCGGCACTGCGGCGAACACCCCGTTCGCGAGCAAAGTTCGACGCGGCGTAGACAAGAAGAAGGAAGTTCCAGCCCGGTAGTCATCGAGCAGTGAGGCGGCTGGCGCTGCGGAAGCAACATTTTGTTCCATGAATAAATCCCTCCTTTGAAATGAATCGCTTTGCAATCAATCGCTTTGCAATGAATCACTTTGAAATCAATCACTTTAAAATCATCAATCACTTTAAAATCAATCGACTTTGAAATGAATCGACTCTGAAATGGATCAGTCCCCTAAAGTCGCACCGCCATCCACGCGCAAGTCATGCATCGTGATATGGCGCGCCTGGTCGGAAGCCAGAAAAACGACCGCATCCGCGATATCCGAAGGCGCGGCCAGCCTTCCCAGCGGGATGCCCAGCCGGAACACCTCGGGAGAGCCGGCGATGACGTCCCGCGCTCCGTTGTCGTCCGACCATAAAGACCGCTGCATTTCCGTTTCCGTCGAACCGGGCGACACCACATTGCAGCGAATGCGATACGGAGCCATTTCCAGCCCCAGGCATTTGGTAAACTGCGCGGAGGCCGCCTTCGAGGCCGCGTAGGCGGCCATCTGCATGCGCGGCACATCCGCCGCGTTCGATCCGACCGTAACGATGGCTCCCGCCCGTCGGGGCGCCATCCTTCGGACCACGGCGCGCGATACGTTGAACACGCCCGTCGCGTTGACCGCAAAAACGGCGGCCCAATCCGCATCGTCAAGCGATTCGACCCGTCCCGTCCGCAACACCCCGGCCACATTGACCAGAATGCCGATCGGGCCGCTGTCGGATTCAATCCGGCCAACCGTCTTCTCCACCGCTTTGCTTTCCCTGACATCCGTCGGGAAAGCGGCGGCATGCAGCCCGGCGCTCCGCAGATCGGCGACGGATTGCTCCAGCCGGTTCGCGTCGATGTCCACCGCCGCAACGTGCGCGCCCAACCCGGCAAGCGCCCGCGCCACCGCGGCCCCAATGCCTTGCGCCGCCCCGGTGACCAGCGCGATTTTACCCTCGATTCCCGTCCACACCATCTCACCACTCCTTTCCCGGTATTATGGAGTTTTTTAATCAATAATGATAATCATTATCAATTAAAAGCAAAAAAACTCCCCCTTCTCCCTTTGCCCCCGATGTTGTAAAATGAACCACACCGGCGGAGGAGGCACAAATTCAAGATGCGCTTCGCCAGCCTGCAGGACTTCCCAAGGTTTTCTGGAAATTCCCATCACTTCTTTGCACCTCTCGACACTTTTCAGGACTTCTCAGGACTTCTCAGCACTTCTCAGCGTTTTCCAGTAATCCCCATCGCTTCTCAGGACTTTTCAGGACTTCCCCAGCACTTCTCATCAGCTTACAGAACTTTTCAGCACTTTTTTTCGATTTTTTACCCGTTTTTCACGCTTTGCGGCACTTTGTATGAAATATCATATAACACTAGTACGATTGTCCGCCCAATCGATCGACTTGTACGATTCTTCGTACAAAACCCGCAGATTCGGCATCCATCTGCTGCATGTTTGTACGAAAACTCGAAAAACACGGCTTTTATCCGCAAACAACCAAGACATCTTGTATGTTTTATCATACAAAAGAGCCTTCGCCCACATCCCGCAAACAAGGGCTTCCTCCGCGTATTCCGCAAACGGGGCTTCCGCCAGATATCCCACAATCGGGCAACCTCACTCGGGCATCCCACAAACGGAAGTCTCCGCTGGGCATCCCACAATCGGGAACCCCGCTCAAGCACCCCGCAATCGGGAACCTCCCGCTCAGGCATCCCGCAAACACGATGCGCCGACGCACATACCATCGTCGACGGTGCCGTAAGAAGACGGGAGCAGCCGAATCGCCTCCATGGAAGGCCACGAGCGGCCCGATCGTCGCCCAATCCCGGAACGCCCCCCTAACCAGATTGCCAAATGCGCTGGAACGCCCGGGTCCTATCGTTCACAAAAGGGTCCCTACCCTTCACGAAGGAGTTCCCGTCATTCACGGTGCTCTGAACCTGACAACAGCGCCTTTGTCCCCGGTTCATCCGGGGCCAACGCAAACCGCAGCGCGCGGCTGATCAAAACCGGAAGCACGGAAATGTGCCCTTCATCCTCAAACTCTTTGAAGCTCACGTTCACACCGTGTTCACTGCAAGCCGACAAGCGGGCAAAAAGCTTCCTTGCATTGTCATTCATGCCGCTTTTGTGGCTTCTCTCCCGTTCCCCCGCCGCAAGCAGCAGGTCAACGTTGATTTCCCCCTCGTTCGCCCCCTTCGATCCACTCGGTCCCTGAGATCCGTTCAGTCCACTCAATCCATTCGGTCCCTGCAATCCCTTCGGTCCGTTCAGCCGGGAAACGAATTGCCGTTCCTCCTCCAGCAACAGCCGTTCGTTCCAATGGATGGAGGGGCTGCCCGCGACGTATTTCCGAAACAGAGACGGCCTGGAAAAAAGCGTATGCAGCACGAAAAGTCCGCCCAGGGAATGACCAAAAATCGTTCGCCTGCCGCGATCGATGCCGTATTCGCGGTCCACCCACGGCTGTAAGTCTTCCTCGATAAATTTCAGAAACAGATCGGCCCCGCCCTGCTCCGGCCAACCTTGCCCTCCCGGCCTGGAAGGCAGCTCCGCTTCGGATGCGGAAAGCGTAAAATCATAATAACGCTCCGGAGCGAACGGCGACGCCGTCGGGTAGCCGATGCCGACGATCACCGCCGGCGCCACGCCGGTTTTCTCCGGACGGCGCGATTGCAGGCGCACCGCTTCCGCCATCGTCCCGAAAACGGCGTTGGCGTCCAGCAAATAAATCGCCGGATAGCCGGCCGGCGGCGGGTCCGCCTCCGGCGTGAACACCATGATGCGGTATTCGCGGCCCCCGGCGCTTGCACGCATCAGCCGTTGTTCTGTTCCCGGCAGGACCACACCGGCGGCCTTCTCCGCAGCGGCGCTCCGCTCCCTTTGTTCGCGACTCAACGCACTTCATTCCTCCCGTCTTCAAACAGCCGTCCATCGGTCAAGCCCAATCCGGCCAGGCGCATCGATCAAGCCCAATCCACAGCCAGGCAAATCGGTCAAACCCGATCCGGCCAGGCAAATCGGTCAAGCCCGATCCAGCCAGGTAATCCGTTGCGCGGCGGGCACTCTCGGCTGCGCGGGAGGGATTTTGGCCGGATAGCCCACGTGAAGATTGCCGACCGCCTTTTCGCCCGGCCGGATGCCCACCGCCTCGCGAAATACGGGATCGCACAGCCACTCGTACGTCTCCCACGCCATTCCGATGCCCTGCTCCCACGCCAGCAAGCTGAAATTGTGGATCACGCAACTGGTTGACGCATAATCCTCTTCCCTGACCACCAGCCGGGGATCTTCCTTCATCAACACCGTCACAATCATCGGAATCGACATGATTTTATTGAAAAACTTCCGTCCGACTTCCGCCCGTTTATCCGGCCCCGCTCCCTTTTCCTTAATGGCGCGCACGGCCTCGGCGATCCGCCGCCGCCCTTCGCCGCAAGCGATGATGAACCGCCACGGCTGCGTCATATGATAATTGGGCACCCAAACCGCGGTATCCAACAGTTCCGCCACAAGCACGGGAGATACTTCGCGGTCTTCAAAAAGATGGATCGATCTGCGGTCTTTGAGCATGCGGGCAAGCTCCATCATTCCACCCCCTGTTCACTTCGTTCGATCGGCCGAGCCTTTGCTTTTGAACAACAGATACACAAAATAAGGAACGCCGACCATCGCGATCACAATCCCGACCGGCAGCTCCGCCGGGGCAAACACCGTCTTGCCGATGAAATCGGAAACCACCACCAGCAGCATGCCGGTCAGGCCGCCGACGGGAATGACGCGCGCATGGCGAATGCCGACCAGCCGCTTGGCGATATGGGGAGCGAGCAGCCCGACAAACCCGACGTTGCCCGACACGGAAACGCACGCGCTGACGATGCCGACGCTGCAAATCAACAAAATCGCCCGTTCCCTGTTCGCCGCAATCCCCAAGCTTTTGACGCTGTCTTCCTTCAATTGAAACAAATCGAGCAGATGCGCTTTTCCCCAAACCACCGGAATGAAAACGACGAGCCAGGGCAGCAAGGCGGCGATAAAGCGCCAGTTCGCGTTCCAAATGCTTCCCGTGAGCCAGACGGTGGCCGTCTCGAAATCCTGCGGGTTCATTTTTAACGACAAATACAAGGTCATGGCTCCGAATCCGGAACCGAGCGCAATGCCCACCAGCAGGAGACGCTGCGGGTCCAAACCGCCGTTTTTCCAGGAAAAGATATAGATCAGCAGCGCCACAATCAAGCCCGCGGCCCAGCCAAAAAGCGGCATGGCCATGACGGCGAGCCAGCCGGCCCCGGTCATGTGTCCCTGAAAGAAGGACATAAAAATGACGATCGCGGCTCCCGCTCCCGCGTTAATGCCCAATATGCCCGGGTCGGCCAGCCCGTTGCCGGTGATGCCCTGGAGGACGCAGCCCGCCACGCCAAGCCCCAGACCCACCAACGCGGCAATCACGATGCGCGGCAGCCGAAACTGAAACAGCACCAAGTCATAATCGGAAACCGAATCGATCCGAAACAGGGTTTGAAACACTTCCTTGACCGTCATGTCATATTCGCCGCGCGTCAGGCTGACATAAACGGCGATCGCCAGGCAGCCGATACCGGCAAGAAGCACCGCGGCATACCGCCCCGTTGAATCCCTGCTCATGCGCGTCCTCCCCCTTTTTTTCGGATCAGATAGAGGAAGAACGGCACGCCGATGAGCGAGGTCACCACGCCGACCGGCGTTTCAAACGGATAGTTCAGGAAGCGGCACGCCACGTCGGAAAGGGCGAGAAACACCCCTCCCAGCACGCCCGCGCACGGGATGATCCACCGGTAATCGATACCGATCAGAAACCGGGTGATGTGCGGAATAATCAACCCGACGAATCCGATATTGCCGGCCAACGCGACGGAAACTCCGGTCAAAATCACGACCGCCGCCGTCGCCAGCACTTTGGCGAGCCACGTCCTCTGGCCCAACCCGACCGCCACGTCCTCGCCCAGCGAAAGCACGGTGATCGACTTGGACACGAGCAAGGCCAGGGCGATGCCGACGGCCGCAAAGGGCAGCGCCAGCCTGACCAGCTCCGGGTTCATCTGATGCAGCCGGGCGTTGTACCAGAAGCTGATATTTTGCGAGACTTGAAAATAGGTGGCCAACGCCGCGGAAGCGCTGCTCAGAAACGTGCCGATAATGGTGCCGATGATCGCCATGCGTACCGGCGTCAGGCCCTCCGGCAGCGCCGAGGCCAGACCGAACACCACACCCGCGCCGAACAGGGAGCCGAGAAGCGAGTAGCAGATCATTTCCGTCGAGGAAGAATCCGGCGCGAATACGGTAAAAAAGGTAATGATGAACACGGAGCCGTCGGAGACGCCCATGATGGAAGGAGCCGCAAGATAGTTTCTGGTCATTCCCTGCATCAAGGCGCCCGATATGGCCAGAAACGCTCCGATCAACAGCGCCCCGATCACCCGCGGGAAACGGGAATGAACGACAATTTGATGGTTCACATTGCCCGGATCAAAATGAAACAGCGCATTCCAAATCGTGCCCGCGTTCATCTCCTTTGCCCCGTAAAGCACGGACAGGATGATCGCGAACAGAACAGCAACGGGAGAAACCCATAAAATTACCGCCGGTGAAAGCAAGCCTTGTTTCATATTTTTCCGATCGCCTTATCGCTTATGGACTATTTGGACAGTTTCTCTACCGCCGCTTTTAAAAATTGAATTTTGCTCCATGCCGTGCCGCCTTGCGCCAGCGGATCGACCGCGTTCACAAACACGCTGCCGTTTTTCACGGCGTTGATGCTTTGCCAGATCGGATTGCTCTGCAAGTCCTCCAGCGCTTTCGGCTGATCCTTGTTCTCATCCGCGGCAAACTGCAAGAAGATGATATCCGGATTGATTTCGCTGAATTTCTCCAGGGAGATCATTTCCTGGGACTTCGCGGCCTGAATTTCATCCGGTACGGGCAACCCCAAATCCGTGTAAAGCGACGGGTTGAAAAACACATCCGTATGATAGATCATCAGATTGCCGCTTCGGACCCGGATCGCGACCGCTTTTTTGTCTTTCAACGCTTCGCCCAACTGCGCTTTCGCCGCCTGAAGGTCCTCCGCGTAGGTGCTCAATATTTGTTCCGCCTGCTCCTGGCGGCCCGTCAACTCCGCGAGCAGCCGCAGATTGGCCTCCCAATGGGTCGAAATGTGGGAAACCGGAAAAGTCGGGCCGATGGCTTTTAACTTCTCCATCGTTTCCGGCGGAAATTTGGACGAGCCCAGAATGACATCCGGCTTCAGCTTCAGAATGGATTCCAGATTGGGCTGCGCCTTCTCGCCAATCGACTCCGCGCCGTCCGTAATCCCTTGAAACATCGCGGGAAAACTGCCGCCGACGGTCATCGCGCCGATCGGCTTAACGCCGAGCGTCAGCGCGTCTTCCATCGCCTCCAAGCTTCCTGTAATCACGATGCGATCCGCCTTCGCGGGCACCGTGTAATCCTGATCCAAATAACGAATGGTGCGGGGGGCGTCCGCCGCCGCCTGCTCCACGGCGTTTTCGGCGCTGCTCGCCTGGGTGTCGGCCGCCGTCTCCGCCGGCTCGCGATTTGCGCCGCCGCATCCTGCCAATACGGCAATCTGCAAAGCGATCAACCCCATAGCCAAATAATGCTTTCTCATATGGTCCGGAAATCTCCTCTCGAATGTGACTTGGCTTCTAATTGATATCGATTATCGTTATCAATTATAAAAGGAGACTCCCCCACCGTCCATGTACGATATCCTGAATTTATTTTGGACGATTTCCGGTAAGGAGTCTTAAAGAGTCATCCACGATCCGATCGTGGGCAAAGGCGGAATACTCGAGCCACGGGTCCGAGGGGATCAACCGCATTCGGCCATTTCGGACCGCCTTCAACTCTTGCCAGGGCATCGAAAGGCGCAGGGTGTCCCAATATTTCAACGTTTCGGCCTCCTGGCAAACCAGCACAAGCAGGTGGTCCGCGTCGAAATCGGCCAATTCCCCGATCGTGATCCGCCGGTTGTAGACGAACCGGCCTGCCCCATATGCCGGAGCCAACTGCAAGTCATGATAAAACACCTCGTCCATGCTGCGGTTGCTGTGGGCATATATCTCCTGTCCGGAAACGCGCACGACGAGGAAGGTTTCGTCCTTCACTTCCCGCTTCAACCGCTCTCTGGCACTCTCGATTTTGCGGTCGTAATTTTGAATCCACAGCTCGGCTTCCCCCGATTCGCCCAAAAATTCGGCCGCCAGCCGCAACTGCTCCCGCCAGCCTGTTTCCGTTCCCGGCACATAAAAAACGTCCGCCACCTGATCGAGCTTCCGTTTCTCCCCGCCGTCCAGCCCATCCATGCTGATGACGGCATCGGGAGAAGCCTGCCGCAGCATTTCGATGTTGGATTCCCAATGCTGGTTTTGACGATAGGCGCTAAGGTGGACGGCGATATCCGCACGGTACGTTTTGTAGTAATACGCGGTCCATTTCGGATGGAGCGGGGCGGCGTAGGGAATCATCCCGAGCGCCAGCAACTGGCCGATGTTCGAGGGCCGGTAGGCCGCGATTTTGCGGCGGCGGCTTTTCATATACACCGTCGGCGCGATGCCGACTTCCTTCTTGAATTTGCGGCTGAAGTAAAATTCGTCGCTGTAGCCGACCTGGCGCGCAATCTCCCGCAATTTGACGTCGGATTGGGCCATCAGCCGCTTGGCGCGGTCGATCCGAAGCGCGGTCAAATAATCGATCGCGCTCGTTCCGTACCTTTTTTTAAACAGGTCCACGAAATACTTCGGGCTGATATCGGCGATGCGCGCCAACTGCTCAATCGTCAAATTCATGTTGTAATTGCGCTCCATGTAGCTTTTGACCCCTTCGAGCGACGTTTGCGAATCTTCCTGCGGCGAACAGCGATTTTTCAAAATACAATAGAGCAATTCCTGAAAAGCAAGCTGGCCGCGGAAGCGCTCCAATTCATCCTTGCCTTGCCAACGGCTGTGAATCGCGTCGCACAATAAAGCAAACCGCCCGGCGGAATAAACCGAAATCCTCCCTTGCAACAGGCAGGGAAGCTCCCCCGTCATCCGCCGCATCGGCATTTGAGCAAGCCCCGTCTCCCGAAACGCGTCGAATCGGAGCAAGCATATCTTCACCTCGTCCGGCCCCTCCGCTTCCGCGCCGAAGGTTTGGCCGGGAGAGCACACGCATACGGCGTCCTGCCGCAATCGGCAGCTATCGCTGTCCACGGTCAGGCTCACCCGGCCGTGCATCACAACCAGGAGAACATACGAGTGGGTGAGCTGCTGTTCGATCCGCCAATCGGCGCCTCCGATGGCCATTTCCGCCTCGCGCAGTCGGAACGCCAGACTTTCCAGCGGAAAACCGGCGCTTTCCGGCTCTAACGGCTCATTGCGCTCCATAAGTTTTCACCGCCTTGATTGAAAATGATAATGATTCTCATTATCATATTTTACCCTGAATAATAGACTTTCTCCTTTCAAATGTCAACTTTTTTCAGATTTTTCTTTCCCGCTTGCTTTTCGCACGATTCCCCCTACCGGAATGCCCGCAAACAAAAAAGGCCCGCAGGTGCAGGGCCTAGAAAGTTGACTCGATCATTGAATGAAGCGTTCGCGCGGAACCGCTTTGATCCCGATCAATGCTCCGCATCGATCGCCGGGCCGGGATCCCCGGTCAAAATACTTTGGTCGAACGCCTCCATGATCAGCTTGTTTTTCACATCCGCGCAGTTGCGATCCTCCCAAAGATTGCGGAATTCGTGCGGGTCGCGTTCCAGATCGTACAGTTCGCCCCATTCATGCCCGTGGTACACGACCAATTTGTACCGCCCGTCATAGTGCATCGTGGCAAATGTCGGAAACAATTCGGGGGTAAACGGATTCGCCCGCTGATAATACTCGCATCGTACGAACCGCTTGTTCCTCCTGCCCGCGTCCCCCGTGAGAATGGGCAGCAAAGATTCGCCGTGAGCCCTCTGCAGCCGGATGCCGGCTATATCGGCCAAAGTCGGCGCGATGTCCAGCAATTCCACAGGCGCGTCGCATACGGCGCCCTCCTGAAAATAGCCGGGCCATGAGAAAATCAGCGGCACTCTGACCGCGCCTTCGTAAAATCGGCATCCCTTCTTCATCAGCCCGTGATCGCCCATCATTTCCCCGTGATCGGAGGTAAAGACGATCAACGTGCGTTCCCTCTGGCCGCTTCTCTCCAAATCGTCGAACAATCGGCCCAACTGCTCGTCGACCAATTCGATCATTCCATAGTAAGAAGCAAGCTCCTCCTGCGATTGGCGATCGGGCGGCTTGATCGCTTTCGTCTGATGGTACGCGATGCGCATGAGCCGCTCCTGCGCTTCCCTGTCGCTGTCCCGAAACAGCGGCGGAGGCAACTGCTCCGGATCGAACCGCTCCTTGTACCGCTTCGGCGCATTGTTGGGCGGATGAGGATCGAATATGTTCAAGCTCAAAAACCACGGCCGGTCCGAATCCGATTGACTTCCGACAAACGTCAGGGCATTATCGACGCACCAGGCGGTTTGATGGTATTCCGTCGGGATATCCTCGGCGTAGGACGCATAGTCGCCCTTCCCGTTCCGGACAAAAATACGGTCCAGATCGATCCCTCTCTCCACGAGCGATCGCACATAATCGTTGCCCGATCCGATATTGCGAAACGGCGAGTGATTGTACCGGAAAAAGCTGTAGCCGTCCTCCGTCCTTCGTTCCGTGCGTCCGCTTGCCGAAGCCAAATGCAGCTTTCCCGACAAACCGCACGTATAGCCATGCTCCGCGAATTTTCGGGTGATCACCGGAACGGGGTCCGGGAAACGGCCTTGCCCGTTTTGCGTCACATGGAGGCTGCCGGGGTACAGGCCGGACAGAAAGCTCGCCCGACTCGGCTGGCACATCGGGCTTTGACAGTATGCCCTGGTAAACGCGACACCTTCCTCGCACAGCTTGTCCAACACGGGCGTGTGGACATGCGGGTTCCCCGTCGCTCCAATCGTATCGAATCGTTGCTGATCCGTGCAGATCCACAGAATATTCGGTCTTTTCAGCTTCTTTGGTTCGGGATAAGGCACAGGCAACCCTCCTCTTGAATGTTCTGGTTGAATGTTCCGGTCTTATTCCGAAACGATATCCAGCCTGCGAATGAAAAACAGCGCGGCGGGAATTTTGTCTCCCGCGCCGGGCACATCCCGGGTCATCTCCCAATTATCCGCATCCGGCTTTTTCCGGATCGGTCCGGTGCGGAAAGCGATCCTTTCCAGACTCAGGGCATCGGCCGCGAAAAACCAGCCCTTCATGCTTGTGGTCTGCCCCTGATATTGCTGGTTTTGGCTTAACGACGCTCCGTCGATCTCCACATCAAAGGAGATGGACCGGGCATCCGCCCAAATTTTAACGTCATACCACCTCCACGCTTCATAGCTCATAAACTTCTTTCTGCTTCGGCCATGCGTAACGACCAGTTCGCCCCGGCTGTTCCACACGACCCTGACAGGCACTCCGCCTTTGGCGTTGCTCAACTCAACATACAATTCGCCATGATCGGCCTGTCCGGCCATCAACCGAAAAGCGGCCTCGACCTTCCGGCCTTCCTTGAACACCCTCTCCGCCTTGGCATAATCATACGGATCGCCGTCCTCCAGCTTCAAGCAGTTGCCGGACCCGCCGGGAGCGCGGCATATGCCGACCGGCGCCCACTTCGGACTGTAGACGTTCCAATCCTGAATCCAGGCCCCCTCCGGCATGCGGTCAAAGTCGTCGTGCACGTCTTCCGTCACTGTATCCCGGATCGGAACCGGAACGCGGCTCAGCCAAATGTCTTCTTTGTTCATGCTGTAGGCAACATACATGGCATCGTCCGGCCCTCTGCCTTCCCCGGTTTCGATGCCGCGGACGTAATTAAACCCGAGCCCCTTGAACGGACCGCCGGCATACCTTTGCGGGGGCACATCGCCGATCACGCACATCATCCGGTCGAACTCGAGCCCGTCCGATCCGGTGATCACGGCCAGCGGCCATCTGTGCTTGTTGTTGGTGTGCGGATTATAGACGAGCGCGTAGTTTCCGTCCGCGGTTTTCTGCCCCCAAATTTTAGCTCCCGAATGTTTGATGGTCGGCGTGTCCGCCACCTCCGACCAGGTTGATCCGCCATCGCGGCTGACGGCGGCCTTCATCCATTTCCACAGCCCGATGACGGAACCGTCCTTCAACTTGTACCAGCAAAACGCTTTATTATAAAATGCCCCGCCATCCTTCGACTTCACCGTGACCAGAGCATCCTCATCCCCTTGCTCTTCGGCCCACTGCTGGGTCACCAACCGATTGGAGAGCAGCGCCTCGCAGGCTTCGATCAGAGCCGGATCGTCGGACTTCGTATAATGCGGATAATTCGTATTGGATTCGTTCCAGATCGTGCCGACATTGTACCGGATAAAATAAATCGGTCCGAACGTGTCGTCTTCGCGGATTTCTCTGATCACCCGGCCGATGGAGAAGCGGTCGAACGGAACTTGCTCCCTGGCGGGCGATATGCCGTAGTTTCCCAGCACGAACCATTTGCCGTTCGGCGCCTCGTAGAAGCCCATGCGCTGGTGCATCACGGCGTACGTGTTGTCCGGCAGCTTCCGGCCGTCATATTCAAACCATCCGTCGGGAATCCGATAAGGGGGGAAGATCACCGTCGGCTTGCTCCAGTTTATGCCGTCCGCGGACAGGGTGAGCAAAGTGTGCCCCGGCGCAACATGCTCCTCCACAGGGTTGCTCAAATATTCCAAATACAGTTTTCCATTGCGGCATGCCAGCATCGGAGCGTGATTATACGTCCAGCCTGTCCCTTCCGCTTCCTCCGGATGCTCCCGGTTGGCGCGCAGCACCTGGACGCTGCTCGCCCCGACAGCGGGGCGCAATTGCCCGTGGTGATAGTCGATGTTGACGGTCTCGCTTCCGGTATATTTGACCGGTTCGTTGCAATCGATGTTCATGGATTCGCATACTCCTCCGTTTTCTTTATTCGGCGTGTCAGAGCCGCCATTCCGGCGCGTCCCCGGTTTCCGCTTGCCACCGCCGGATCTTCTCCGTCAGCTCGCTCGCCTTTTCCCCATACCTTTCATCGCCGTACAAATTGACGCGCTCCGACGGGTCCTCGCGCAGATGATACAGCTCGTGCTCGCCCGCCGATTGAAGCGAGAGCTTCCAGCCGTCCGGCGTGACCACGGTTCGGACCGTCGCGCCGTATACCTGCTTGATGCGCTCCGCCACCGCCGGATCCCGATTGACGGTAAACCAGCGCTGCTCCCCTTCCTCTCCCGTCCACTCGATAAAGACATCCCGGACGGGCGCCCCTTCTTCTTCGCGGATCAAAGGCATCAGACTGCGTCCGTCCAGTTGTCCCCGCACACGGACGCCCATGGCCTCGATCAGCGTGGGCAGCAAATCCACCTGGCTGACCGGGGACGCAATCCTTTTCCCGCCGTCCGTGATTGAGGGCAATCTGACCAGCAAAGGAACCCGCACCGACGATTCCAGCATCACCATCTTTTGCAGCATGCCGTAATCGCCCAGCATTTCGCCGTGATCGCTGGTAAAAACAATGACCGTACGATCCCACAGGCCGTTTTCCTTCAGGCAATCGAGAATTTTGCCAATCGATTTGTCAACCAGGGTGATAGCCCCCCAATAATGGGAAATCAGCTTCCGCCAGGCTTTCTCCGTATTCAGGGGAAACTGGCGCCCCACTTGCTGCTGGTATTTGACGTTGAATTGATAGCGCAGCGGCACACGGTCGCCCAGCCGTTCGTGAAACAGCGGGGGGAGCGGAATTTGGTCCGCGTCGTAGTAAAGGTCGTAAGCGCTGTTATACGGGGGATGCGGTTCCAAAAAAGCGGTATACAACACAAACGGGCGCTCTTTGTTTTCCCGAATGAATTCCACGCTGCGATCGGCCACAAAGGCGGGGCGGCTGTGTTCCTCCGGCAGCCGGGTTCCGAAATGCCTGGAAAAAATCGCGTCGTCCGCCGTCTCCACATCGGGAAGATAGCCTTTGGACAGCAAAAAATGATGATAATCGCTATATACTTGTCTATACTCCTCTTTGGAATAATGGGGCCGATACACATCTTCTATGCTGACCCACTCGTCGAATCCATGCTGCCGGATCACCTCGTTGCCGAGATGCCACTTGCCGATATACCCCTTGGCGTAATCCCTGTCATCGATCAATTCCGCCAGCGTCGGCACATCCTCCCCCAGACGCGCGTTGTTTTCCACACACCGGTGATTGTGCGGGTACAAGCCTGTCAGCAGCGTTCCCCTGGAAGGCGTGCAAACCGGCTGGGTCACATACGTTTTGTCGAATATGGCGCAGTCCTGCGAGAGACGGTTCAAATGCGGCGTCTGAATGGCCCGATTTCCATAGGCGGCAAGCGTATCATAGCGCTGCTGATCCGTAAAAATATAAAGAAGATTGTATTTTTTATCCGCCATTTGCGCCATCCTCCTTTATTTACCCTTTAATGGATCCGACCGTAATCCCCTTGATGAAAAACCGCTGCAAAAACGGGTAGACCATAGTGATCGGCAACAGCGTCAAGATCATCGTCGCATACTTTATGCCGTCGGGGTTGATGATATTTTCCGATTCCTGCATATCCGACAGAAAATCCTGCGTATTGCCTTCCTTGATCAGCTTGATCAGCACGGCGGGCAAGGTTTGAAGCTCCCTGGAAGACGTGAAATAAATCGAATCCATCCACGAGTTCCAATGATGCACCGCGTCAAACAAAGCCATCGTTGCCACCACGGGCAGCGCCAAATATAAATAAAACTTGAAATAGATCGTAACTCAACTTTCGCAGAGAAAAAATCGGCTTAAATGCATGATGGGACTGAATGA
>CAYYCV010000024.1:25235-40893 GCA_964470405.1 uncultured Caryophanales bacterium | reverse complement strand
CGGGGGAAGAGGTCGATGCGCCGGGCGATTTAACGTGATGGCAGCCGTTGTGTTCGATAACGTGCCGGTTTTCCAACCGATGCCCGACCCCTCATGCCGCTTTTTCGCGCGCGGCCAAGCGTGCCGTACCGCGTGCCGCCCCACGCACCGTTTTTCGCGCGCTGCTAAGCGGTCGTGCCGCTGTGCTGCTGCAACTGCACCATTTGGTAATACCGCCCCCGCAATTTCATCAAGGCGCTGTGGTTTCCCCGCTCGACGATTTCCCCTTTGTGCAGCATGAGAATTTGATCCGCGTTGCGGATGGTGGACAGCCGGTGGGCGATGATGAACGTCGTTCTGCCTTTTTTCAGCACCTCCAACGCCTGTTGAATCAGGATTTCCGTCTCCGTGTCGATGTTGGACGTCGCTTCGTCCAGAATGAGAATCGCCGGATCGAAGGCCAGCGCGCGCGCAAACGAGATAAGCTGGCGCTGCCCCGCGGACAGGGTGCTCCCCTTCTCCAGCACCGGTTCGTCCAGGCCTTGCGGGAGCTTGCGGAACATCGCCTCGGCGCCGACGTCCCGAATCGCCTGCTCCACCTGCCCGCGGGTAATGCGGGGATCGTTCAGGCTGACGTTGGAGGCGATCGTTCCGGTGAACAGGAATGGGTCCTGCAGCACGATGCCCATATGCCGGCGCAGCGATTGGGGCGGAATGTCCCGGGTGTTTTGCCCGTCGACGAGTATGCGGCCCTGCCGGGGGTCGTAGAAACGGAACAGCAAATTGATGATCGAGCTTTTGCCGGAGCCGGTGTGGCCGACCAAGGCGACCGTTTCGCCGTGGCTGGCTTCGAAATCAATGTTTTTCAGCACGTCCGCTTCTTTATAGGCGAACCGGACCTGCTCGAACCGCACGTTTCCTTTGTAACGTTCCATCTGGCCGTCCGCCACATCGACGCCGGGCTCATCCATCAGCTCGAATACGCGGCTGGCGGCCACGCGGGCCTGCTCCAGATTGGCCAGTTGGTTGACGACATCGGTGACCGGTTGAAACAGCCGGTTGATGTAATCGACGAAGGCGTACAGCACCCCTACCGTCAACAGGGCGCCGCCGTGCAAATAGGCGCTGCCGAAATACCAGATCAAGGCGATGAATACCACGTTTCGGAACGCTCCGATCAGGTTGTATGACGTGAAGCTGTTCAAGCGAAGCAGTTTGTTCTGATGCATGAAATACTCCTCGTTCAATTGCTCGAATTCCGCGCTGACCTGCTTCTGGCGGCGGAAGACGCGGATGACGGGAATGCCCTGGATCACCTCGTTGATGATTCCGTTGATGTCGCTCAATCTGGCGCGAATGACGTGGTTGTACTTTTCGGCGAAATGGCGGTACAGGCGGACCCAGAGAAACAAGGCCGGCAGGATCGGCAGGCAGATCAGCGCCATCCGCGCGTGCAGCAGAAACATCGCCGTGTAAATCCCCACAATATAAATACCGCTGGAGAAAAAGGTGGCGAGCACCGCAACGTACAGGTCGCGGATGACCTCGGTGTCGTTCGTGATGCGGGAAACGATTTTGCCCGCCGCCAAATTGTCGAAATACCGAACCGGCAGGCGGTGGACTTGGCGGAACACGTCGTTGCGCATCCATTGCAGCACGCGGTTGGCGGAGCGAAGCAGCAGAAACTTTTGACCGTATTGAAAAAAGGAAGCGGCGAGGATCAGCCCGATGTAAATCAGAATGAGCCGGATCATCCCCTGGATTTCCGGTTGGTAGAAAGAGAATAATTCGCCCTTTGTCAACAGGACGGCGGGATAGACGGCCTGCCTTTGGTTCTTGGACACGGTGAGCCGGTTGTCGGCGTACGTTCTTTTGCCGTCCCAATCGACGGCTTCCGGCACGAATACGTAACGGCTTCCGACCTGGAGGATGCGGATTTCTTCACCCCGGGGCTCCGCCGCGGCGAAATGATCGCTCCGTTTGTACCAATGGCCCTTATAGAGCACGGCGGCCTCCCCCTGGGACGATTCGTACCAGGGCCGCTCAATCCCGAGAATGTGAACGTCGATCATCCTTTTGGCGATGATCGGACCGGTCAGTTCGGCCGCGGCCGCAACGGAGAGCAGGACGAGCGCGATGATGATCGTTTGTTTGCAAGCGGCGGCGTAACGGATCAACCGTTTGGCGGTGCTCATGGGATTTCACCCCTTTCGGGCGGATCTTCTTCCGACTGTTGATGCTCGAACTGTTTCCTGTACCAGGAATCCGAGCGCATGAACCGGTCGTGCGTTCCGCTCTCCACGATGCGGCCTTCGTCCAGCACCAGGATCTGATCGGCGTGCATGATCGCGGACAGGCGGTGCGACGCGATCAGCGTCGTTTTGCCCGCCCGCCGGCGGCGGATGTTCGCGATAATGTGCGCTTCGGTTTTGGCGTCCACGGCCGACATGGCATCGTCCAGCAGCAGGATTTCCGGATGCGCGATCCACGCTCTGGCGATCGACACCCGCTGCTTCTGGCCGCCGGAAAGCGCCACCCCTTTTTCGCCCACCAACGTTTCCAGCCCGTCGGGCAGCGCCTCGATATCGCTGGACAGCGAAGCGGCCTCGATCGCTTCCCGCAGTTGGCTTTCCGGATCGCCGCTGTCGGCGGGGGCGCCGAACAAAATATTTTCCCGAATTGTTTTGGAGAATAAAATCTGGTCCTGCGGCACATAGCCGATCCAGCCGAACAGCGTTTGCAGCGGGATCGATTCGATCGGAACGCGCGCGATCGTGATTTTTCCCGTTCCGCCGGGGTATTCGCGCAGCAGTTGTTTGAGCAGCGTCGTTTTGCCGCTTCCCGTCCGGCCCGCGATGCCGAGCGTTTGCCCGCGCCGCAGAACGAAGGAGATATCCCGGAGGTTGTCCGCGTCGGACGTCGGATAGCGGAAGGAGACCCCGCTGAATTCGATGTCGCCCGGCTTCGCGTGCGGCGTCGCATCGGGCTGATCCCGCACGTCCGCGGGGTAGCGCAGCGTTTCTTCCACCCGGTCCAGCGAAGCGTTGCCCCGCTGCATAATGTTGATCAGCTCTCCCATGGCGAACATCGGCCAGATCACCATGCCAAGGTAGATGTTGAAGGAGATCAGATCCCCCAGCGTAATCGATTGATGAAAGACGAAGTAAGCGCCGTAACTGATGCCGATAAGATAGCTGATGCCGACCAAAATTTTGATCGTCGGCTCGAACAAAGCGTCGATTTTCGCGACGTCGATATTTTTGCGGTACACCTTCTCGGTCAGTTGCTGGAACCGGTCCTGGTCCGCTTTCTCCTGCACGTACGCCCGGACGACCCGGACGCCGGAGATCGATTCCAGCACGTAATCGTTCATTTCGCCGAAGGAGCTTTGGGCTTTCATGAAGCGCTCGTGGATGGTTTTCCCGTAATAGCGCATCGCCCCCGCGATCACGGGCAGGGGAATCAGCGCCGCGAGCGTCAGCGGCCAACTGATGGTGAAACCCATGACGAAGAACAGCAGCAAGAGCCATTCGGTCGAATCGATCAAAGTCAGAATGCCGAATCCGGCCGTGTTGCTGACCGACCGCAGATCGTTGGTCGCCCGAGCCATCAGGTCGCCGGTACGGTTTTTCTCGAAGAAGGTGGGCGTCATCTGTAAGAAGTGATGCATCAGCCGCGACCGCAGCGCGCGCTCGACCAGAAACGCGCCGCCGAGCAACTGGTACATCCAGAAGAACGTCAGAATATAATTGACCGTGACGAGCGCGCCGAAGCCGAGCAGCAGCAGCGTCAGACGGTTCCAGGTCAGGCGGCCGAACACGATTTCGTCAATCCCGTAGCCGATCAACTTCGGCAGGATCACTTCCAGGATGCCGGCGATCGTCATGATGAAAATGGCGACGGTGTAACGTTTCCAATGCGAGCGAAAAAACCAGCCCAGCTTGCGCAATACGGATAACATGGCAAAACCTCCAAACGATATAAAAAAAGGCAAGCCGCCGGAAAGCGGACCCGCCCCAATATGCTGAATTTGGCATAATAAAAGCGCGGGGCGTCCTATCGCAACCCGCGCGTGATGGATAACGGAAGCGTCGCATCCTTTACATGGCCCGTAAGGGGAATGCGGAAGCTTGATTATCAAACCGGAGGGTTGCATCCAATGGATGAAGCGGAAGAACGAATGGCCGTTGGCCGAGCCTGTCATTGATTTTCATGGCGCAACACACCTCCTTTTCATGATTTGAATCCGATGCTTTGAGTGATACTGTGCGATTTTACCATGCGTAAAATTCGGTTGTCAAGGTTTTTCGCTCGTTCCTCGCCGTTTCATTCGGTTTTGGCCGGGCCGCACGTTTCCCTGACGATCAATTCGGTCGGCACGACGGCGGTCGGCGAAGGGAATTGTTCGTCGTTGATCATATCGACCAGCAGCTCGATCGTCTTCCGGCCGATGGAAAACGTATCCTGGCGGATGGTGGTCAGCGCCGGTCGAACGATGTGCGCGATTTCGATATCGTCGAAGCCGATGACCGAGAAATCCTCGGGAACCGCATAACCGGCGTCATGGATGGCGTCCATCGCCCCGATCGCGATGATGTCGGAGCAGCAGATGACGGCCGTCGGGCGCTCGGGCAGCGACAGCAGCTTGTTCATGGCCGCATAGCCGCTCTCTTTGGTGAAGTCGCTGCCGGCGATATACTCCGGGCGATACGGAAGCTGCAAGCGTTGAAGTCCCGATGCGTAGCCTTCCAGACGCAGCCCGCTGGTAAGGGATTCCGGATTGCCGGAAATAAACGCGATGCGCCGATGGTTCAAATCGGACAAATAAAGCACCGCTTCCGTCACCGCTTTCGCGTTTTCCGACGTAATGTTGCCGGCCCTCGGCCCGTTGAAGTTCATATCGATGAACATGGATGGAATATGCGCTTCAATCAATTCCTCAAAGTTTAAATCGCCATGTTGAAAACCGAACACGATGACCCCTTCCACGTTCCTGCTTTGGCAGTGGCGGACCAGGCTGTAATCTCTGTTCCATGATACCTGCGCCAGGTAAATCAGGTCGTATCCCTTGGTTTTCAATGAGTGGTCCATGCCGCTGAGGATGTATTGGAAATAGGGATGGGACAGTCCGGTGGTCAGGAAAACCCCGAGCGTCATCGAGCGCTGCCCGACAAGCTGCTGTGCCGCATGGTTCGGGCGAAAGCGGGTTTCCTTGACGATCTGCATAACCCTGTCCTTTGTTTTTTTGCTGATGGTCGGGTATCCGTTCAGCACTTTGGAAACGGTGGCGACGGATACGCCGGCTTCCCTTGCGATATCGCGAATATTTGTTGCCATGAATCTTCCGTCCTCCATTATCATTAACAAACTCTTGGAAAATGCGGTGAAAGACAGGCTATTCGCGCTTGGGCGCCGGTTTCCGATCGTCGTTGTCCGCCGATTTGTTCACCACACTTTTAAAGATACACTGTATGGTATCAATATGCAATTAACTTATAACATAATGAAGTACTTCATCAGTGGGCTCCACGCCGAGCCCCGGTCCATCGGGCACATGGAAATAACCTTCGGTGCACAGCATATTCCCCTTGATAAATTTCAGGTTGGCATCAAAGATGGAATGCTGATATTCATGATAGGGCAATATTTGTTCGGATAAGCACGCCGATATTTGCAAACTGGCTGCCTGGAATATGCCGATGCCGATGCTTGCATGCGGCATGATTTGAACGTGAAAAGCTTTGGCCATTTGACAAACCTGCCAGAATGACGTGATGCCCATTCGCCCCATTTCCGGCTGGATGATGCTCATGCAGCGCCGGGTAAACCGGGGCAGATATTCGTACGCCGTTCGAAGCTCCTCGCCAATGCCGATCGGAGTGCGCACCTGGTTGACCACCTGGGATTGACCGTCGGCATCTTCGGGATGGACGGGGGCTTCCGCAACATAGAGATCGTATTTTTCAAGCTCGCGGATGAGCTTAACGGCTTCCAACGCCGTGTGCTTCCAATGCATATCAACGAGCAGGTCCGGATCGGGACCTATCGCTTGACGGATCGATTGCATCTCGGCGATCACCCCGTCATTTGCGACAGCGGCGGCGAATTTTATGGCGGAAAAACCTTTATCCGTCCATTCCTTCGCCATTTCCGCACGCTCATCCCTTGTGGGCTTGGGCAAACCGGAAACATAAGCCGGAATTTTTGTTCGTCGTTGCGCGCCTAGAAGCGTGCTGACAGGCAAACCGGTCATCTTGCCTTTCAGATCCCACAATGCGATATCCAGGCATGCCAGCGCATCGTGATAATAACCGCCGAAATAACCCCTCACTCGCATAGCGTTGTACAGGTCCTCATAAATTTCGACCGCCTTGTGCGGGTCGCGTCCAATAACCAGGGGAATGATCACTTCATCCAGTATGGCTTTGACGATTTGCGGGGCTACAAAACTGACGCATTCCCCCCAACCGATTCGCCCGTTGCTTGTAACGACTTTCAACAATAGAGTTTGATCGTGTACGCTGTAGATGCTGGAATTTCCAGGTCGGATGAAGTACCCTTTGGAGCTTGCTGTCACGCCTTGTTCCAATGGCCCCAAATAAGGGGTCTTTCGTGGAATCCTTAAAGGCAAGGCTTCGATTTTTTCAATCCGTTCCGGCATGGTGAATCCTCCGTTTCTGTATGTAGAGATGATTTAAAGAAAAAAATTCTTTATATTAATATAAATAAAGAATTTAATTCTTTGAACTATACCATATCACGATTTTTAATCTTTCACAACCCGTATTATTGCTAATACGGGGAAGTAAATGCTATCATGAATCAAAGAAAAAAAATCGCTATGTTGTAATTTATAACGAATTTATTGCTATTTTGTTTTTTATTTCAGGAAAGCTGGAGGTTTTTGGATGTTGAAAAACGAGAATCATGCTTTGTTCAACCAAACAAGTCTTTCGAAAATCAGAAGCTACTATCCAAGCTTGTTCGAGGCGGAACAGAAGGTGGCGGATTATATCCTGGAAAACCCGGAAAGATGCATGAGTCTGGCTATTGCCGATCTCGCGGATAAGGCTCATGTTGCCGCCTCCACCGTCAATCGCTTTTGCCAATCCATCGGCTTCTCGGGTTTTAAAGATTTCAAATTGGCCTTGGCCCGGGATTCGGTGATGCCGATTCATCTGACGGATGCCAGGATTTCACAAGATGATGATCTGCAAGCCGTGAAAGACAAAATATTTCAATCCGACATTCAAACCCTGCTGGATTCCGTTCAATTATTGAATACCGGCGAGCTTGAGAAAGCGATTCATGCCATAGCCTGCGCCAAGCGAATCGATCTTTACGGGGTTGGGAGCGCGGTGGCGATTGTCAACGATTTGTACTACTGGATGTCTCACATCGGAGTGATTTGCCATCCCTGTCTGGATTCCAATATTCAAAAAATGATCGCGTCCCAATCCGATGCGGATACCGTCAGCATCGGCATATCCCATTCCGGCGTGACGAAGCACACGGTTGAAGCGCTGCAAATGGCCAAGGCGCAAAATGCAACCACGATCGCCATTACGAATTACGCCAAAACCCCGATCGTCGATGCCGCGGACATCGTGCTGTTGACGGCTTCCCGGAATACCGCGTTAAGAAGTGTCAGCATGACCTCCAGAGTCGCGCATATGGCCGTGAATGACCTGCTCGTGCTCGGCGTGGCCCGCAAAAAGCAGGAAAGCGCCAACAGCAGCTTGAAGAAAAGCGCGGATGCGCTGATCGGCGAGAAATTGGTGGATTTGAATTAACGATTCTGATCCGAAGGATATCCTCGAAACGGAATTGCCTCGAAACGGAGTTGTAGGGTATGAGGATAGGAAGGGCTTCCCGATTTATTCCATTGCGAGTCAAATTTATGTTTCTGTTTTTTGTTTTAATCTCTGTGCCGTTCATCGTCATTGGAGCGATTACCTACAGCAAATATTCAACGGATGTGGAGAAGGATGCCGAGAATTACACCTTCCAAATTGTGGATCAAATTCGCATCTACCTCGACAAATATATTAAAGACATCGAAAGAATTACACTGGCCCCCCTGTATGACAATAAAGTGTTGGATGTGATGAGAAAGCACAGCGACCAACCGTATCAAAAGGACCTTTATTTGACTTCCGAGGAGCAAGTCAAATTGAATTTGTTTATTTCCTCTTTTGCTTTCGAAAGAAATGAAATTGAGCGAATTTTGATTTTCACGAATGACGGCGGCCTGTTTAGCCCATTGGAGAGCGTTTATAAAAATTGGAATCCCGAATCGAACCAATGGATGGACACGGTGCGAACAGCGGATGGAGCCATGACCATCATCCCCCCGCATGCTGTGAAATATGATACGAAACAAACGGAAAGAGTGGTTTCCATTGCCCGGTTGATTCGGGATCCGCTTACCAAAAAATCGCTTGGCATGATTAAAGTGGATTTGAATTCGGAGAGCTTCGAGAGTATATTCTCCGCAGTGAGGTTCAGCCCGAATGGAAAACTGTATATTGCGGATGAGAATGGAGACTTCTTCTATCCCCAGCTTGAGGGGGCAGACCGGATCGGCCTGCAAAAACAGTTGACGGAGCAGCAGGAGCGTTATTTGATCGCCTCGACCCGTTCCGAATATTCGGGTTTGAATATTATCGGACAAATTCCCTTAAACGATTTGCAGAAGAACGCCAAGGAACTGATCAGATTCACCTTGATGATTTCCATCATCACCATTATTCTGGCCTTGCTGTTGGCGGTGTTCATCTCCAGCAAACTGGTGAAGCCTATTCGTCATTTGCAAAGCAAGATGAAGCTGGTGCAAATAGGGGCATTCTATGAAAGGGCGACGGTGACATCCAACGACGAAATCGGGCTGCTGACGGATGGGTTTAATCGCATGATCAGCGAGATCGATCATCTGGTCAAGGAAGTGTACGAAACGAAGATCAGGGAACGGGAAGCCGAGTTGTCATTATTGCAGAGGCAGATGAATCCGCATTTTCTGTACAATACGCTGGAGTCGATTAACCTGATGGCGATCAACAACAAGCAGTTCGCGCTTTCGGATGTGATTTCCGACTTGGGCAAGCTGCTGCGGTATACCGTCGATAAGAGAAACCGAAGCGTTTTTCTGAAAGATGAGGCCGATTTTATAGAAGCGTATTTGGAACTGCAATCGTCCCGATATGGGGAGAAATTCAAGACGGAAATCTTTATAGACCCGTCTCTTGAACGCTGCCTGGTGCCCAAGCTGATTTTGCAGCCGCTGGTGGAGAATGTGATCGAACATGCGATGGGAGACGATCCGTTGACCATCCTTATCGATTCCAGGGTGGAAGGGGAGGATTTGCTTCTCACGGTATGGGATGACGGGGTGGGGATCGAGCGGGAAAAGCTGGACAGGCTGCGTGAGCAAATCAATGAAGACTCTCCCGAACAGGAGTTTCAAAGGTACGGAGAAGTGAAGAAGGGATTCGCCTTAAGAAACGTTCATCGCCGTATCCGGATTTTATATGGCAGCCCTTACGGTTTAACCATAGAGAGCGAACCCGGGACAGGCACGTTGATCACCATCCAATTTCCGTTGAAATGGGAGGAATAGCGATGTATAAAATACTGTTGGTTGAGGACGAAATGATGCTTCGCGCCGGTCTGAAAAATTTAATCGAGAATGTCATCGGTGATTTTGTGGTAACCGGGGAGGCCGGGAACGGCCTGGAGGCGTTGGAGGAATTGAGACGCAGTTTACCGGATTTGATCATGACGGATATCAGAATGAAGCGAATGGACGGGTTGGAGTTGATTCGCAATGTAAGGAATCAGTATCCCGTTCTCCCGATCCTGATCATCAGCGGCCATGACGATTTCGAGTATGTCAAATCCGCGCTGCAATATCGCGTGTCCGATTATTTGCTGAAGCCGATCAATCGCGTGGAGCTCGCTCAGTATTTAACGGGTTTGAAAAAACAGTTGGACGGCCGGCGGGAGCCGCGGTTCAATCATCGGGATTTGCCCGGGAACAAGGATGAGAACGGACATACGAAGCAAATCATTCGAAAGGTCAAGGAGTTGATCAACGAACGCCTGGATCAGCGATTATCTTTGCAGTATGTTGCCAATCAAGTGCATCTGAACTCCAAATATTTATCCAACCTGTTTAAAGCGGAGACGGGGAAAAATTTCATTGATTATGTCACGGAATGCCTGATGGAGCAAGCCAAGCAATTGCTGAAGGAAACGAATTTGAAAATATACGAGATTGCCAACTTGTCGGGATATCCCAATGCGAAACACTTCATGACCATGTTCAAGCAGTATGCCGGGATCACGGCAAGCGATTACAGAGAACAATACAGCGGAGAGCCATGCGGCAAGGAGAAAGATCTTGATTCTCCGAACCATACCTGTACTTAAAGGATTTTTATTTGGCCGGCCGTTCCCTATAATTACTTCTGCAAGCGGTTTAAATGACCGATGATGACCTACATGAGAGAGGGGACAGAGCATGAAGAGGGTGTTGTTATTTGCTTTGATGGCCGTGATGACGGTGAGTTTGTTCGCAGGGTGCGCGAATTCCACGAAAGAATCGAAGGAACCTGCTCCATCGTCGGGAACCTCCGCCGATTCAAAGGACATTTCCAGCGAAAAGGCCAAACTGAAACTGAGCATTTGGGGAGACGATGCCAGAAAAAAGCAACTGGAGGACATTATTAAGAAGTATACCGATCAGCATCCGCAAATCGAAGTGGAGGTCATGTTAATCCCTTATGGGGATTACCAGCAGAAGCTGTCGATTATGATGGCTTCCAAAACCGCCCCGGATATCGCCTGGGTATCCGAAAGGAATTACCCGCAATTTATAGAAGCGGATCAATTGATGGACTTGTCCAGCCTGAGGGAGGATCCGGATTTTGATTATGAGGACATCATTCCTTCTACGCTGACTTTCTTCGAGAAAGAACATAAGCTCTATTCGATTCCGATCACAACGCCGCCGAAAGTCATCTTTTTTAACAAAACCATGTTCGAGGAAAAAGGTTTGGAAAATCCGCTGGAGCTGCACAAACAGGGCAAATGGGATTTCGACCGGTTCGTGCAAACGGCGGCGGCGTTGACCGATCCGGCCACGGGCACCTTCGGCGTCCGCTTGTATAACAACGATTGGAAGAATTGGCAGCATGCCTTGCTGGATATCATATGGCAGCATGGAGCGGACATTTTCAATGCGGATAGCACGAAGTTCGCCTTGAATTCTCCGGAAGGCGAGCAAGCGATTCAAGCGGTCTTTGACATGATGTACAAAGACAACGTGCATCCGAAACCGGGCAATCAGGTTGCTTTCGAAACGGGGAAGATCGGAATGGAACGCAACAATTACAGCTCCTCGATCAATTATCAGAAAATTACCGATTTCGAGTGGGATATCGCCCCCTTCCCGGAAGGTCCAAGTCAGGGGCAGCCGTATGGGGCGGCGTTGGTCGGATACTCCATGCTGGAGGGCACGGCATATCCGCAGCAGTCGATGGATTTAATCAAGTATTTATCGAGCGTGGAAGGTATGGAAGCGATGTCGAGTGTTTTTGTGCCCACTCGCTTGTCGGTGCTTGAATCCCCTGTTTTTCTGAAGGATAACGGCAGCCCCTCTCTGGAAGGAGTGCAGCTTTCGATCATAGACCGCATGGATAGAATAAGGGCGCAAGTGTCACATAAGAACTGGGCGCAAATCGATATCAAGATCCAGAATGGATTGGATTCCTTATACACGAATACGGCCAATGTCAAAGAAGCGCTGCAGCGAATGGAAGATGAAATCAATCCGCTGTTGAAGTAACCGCTGCCACCTTCCGTTTGATTATCGCCAAGCTTGGGGCTTGGCGATAATCATCACACCGAAGGATCATCTTTAGGAAGGGGGAGGCGGCATTGGCAAGCGGCAAATTAAATCGCGGAGAAAAATGGTATGCCTATGCATTTATTTCTCCCATGGTTTTAGGCTATGCGTTTTTTTTGCTGGGGCCTATACTGGTGGCTCTGGGAATGAGTTTTACGGATTGGTCCCTTATCCGATCGCCGTCGTTTATCGGATGGGCCAATTATGAAAAGATAGCCAAAGGCGATCCCGAGTTTTGGATTACGGTGAAGAATACCTTGTATTTCTCGCTGTGGCTGGTTCCGATCAAAATCGCCCTGGCTTTGGTTCTCGCCATGCTCCTGAAAGACCGGATTCCGGGAATCGGTTTTTTTCGGACGATGATCTTCACGCCCGTGGTGACTTCCATTGTGGTGTGGTCAATCATCTGGAAATATATTTTTGAAACGGATAACGGTCTGATCAACTCGTTCCTGAAATTATTTGGCATACACGGCCCGGCTTGGTTGTATGATATCACCCTGGCGATGCCGGCAGTCGTCTTCGTGGCATTGATCAAGGGGGTCGGTCTAACGATGGTCATCTTCCTTGCCGCCCTGCATGACGTACCGCAGATGTATTACGAAGCGGCGAGAATCGACGGCGCTTCCAGATGGAGAACGTTCACGCATGTGACCGTGCCTTTGATTACGCCCTCCATTTTTCTGGCCTTGATCATTACCATGATTTCCTCCCTGAAGGTGTTCGGATTAATCTATGTATTAACGGGAGGGGGACCGGGGACAAGCACGTATGTATTTGTATACTACATCTATGAACTGGCCTTCAAAATATACGAATTCGGCTATTCCTCCGCTGTGGCGGTCATTCTGTTTCTGCTTATTCTTTCATTAACCCTGATGCAATGGACCATCCGGAAAAGGTGGGTTCATTATGAGCAATAAGCGTTCCATTCTCGTACATGCGCCCAAATATATGCTGTTGCTCTTCGTGCTGTTTTTTGTGCTGGTTCCTTTTCTGTGGATGGTCACCACGTCCCTGAAAGGGTACTCGGATATATTTCTGTTTCCGCCCAAGTGGTTTCCCAACCCGATCGTCTGGGAAAATTACAGCGAGCTTTTTTTGAAAAGGCCCTTTCACTTGTATCTGTACAATAGTTTATATATCGGGGTTTTGACCACGGCGGGCACGTGTTTGTTCGGGGCGTTGGCGGGATACGCTTTTGCCAGGCTGACCTTCCCGCTGAAAAACACCCTGTTTCTCATCCTGCTCAGCAGCATGATGATCCCGACGGAAGTGACGGCCATCCCGATGTTTACGTTTATGTCCTGGCTGGGTCTGGTCAATACGCACTTTCCGTTGATTGTGCCGCCCATGCTGGGGGCCGGCGGCATGTTCGGGGTGTTCCTGTGCCGGCAATTCTACATTACGATGCCCAGGGAATTGGACGAGGCGGCTCGAATCGACGGCTGCTCGCCGTGGGGAACCTTTCTGCGGATCATGCTGCCGTTGTCCGTGCCCGCAATCGCCACATTGACCATATTTACATTTTTGCATAGCTGGAATGAATTTTTTGAGCCGTTGGTATATCTAAGCTCCAGCCGGTTGTTTACGATTCCGTTGGCGCTGTCCTTATTTACGACCGAAAGCGGGACGGAATGGCATTTGGTGATGGTTGCTTCCGTGGTGGCGACCGTTCCCTTGCTCACCGTGTTTTTCTTTGCGCAAAAGAAATTTATTGAGGGCGTGGCCCTTACCGGGATGAAGTAATGACTACCGGGATGAAGTAATAACTAATATGAAAGGATCGATGTCCGTGTTTCATTTTCCACATGGCGTATGCCCCATTCTGGCCACGCCGTTTAGCGAGGCCGGAGAAGTTGATTACGGCAGTTTGCGGAAGCTGTCCCGGGAGTTGATTCGGATGGGGGTGTCGGGCATCACGATGTTCGGCATTGCCGGTGAATATTACAAGCTTTCCGATCGGGAAAAGGAGAAAATGGTAGAGGTCGTGATAGAAACGGTGGGGAACGAGGTTCCGGTGATTGTTTCCGTAACCAGCCATGCGACGGAGTTGGCCGTGCAGGAGGCAAGGAAATGGGAGCGGATCGGAGCGAATATGTTGATGCTGCTGCCGCCTTTCTTTCTGAAACCGGGCCCCGACGCTCTGCAGGATCATGTGGAGCAGGTTTGCGAAGCGGTCGGCATCCCCGTCATGCTGCAATATGCTCCGGAACAGACGGGCGTAAGCATGGGCGTTTCTTTCTTCCTTGATTTGATGGCCAGGTTTCCGCAGCTTTGCTTGAAAATCGAGAATAAGCCGCCGGGCAAACTGATATCCGCGTTGATGGAGAAATCCGCCGGAACGGCCAAAGTGTATATCGGCAATGCCGGGTTCCAGATGCTGGAAGGACTGCAACGCGGCGCGATCGGTTTGATGCCGGGGTCGTCCATGTCCGACATTTATATTCGAATATATGAGTTATGCCGGCAATCCGAATGGAACGAAGCGATACGGCTCCATAATCAATTGTTGGGCGTCTTGAATTGCATCCGACAGAACGTGGAGCAAATTATCGCCTGCGAGAAAAAGATATTGAAGCTGAGGGGATTCATCGAATCCGATTATTGCAGAAAGCCGACCTTCGAGTTTGATCGGGTCTATCAATCCGAATTCGACACTTATGTATCTACGATACATCATTTGTTGGTTGAGGCATGAGGTGGATGCATTGAGCAAACCTAAAGTATATATCGCCAGGCCCGTTCCCCCGGAAGTGGAAGCTTATATTGCCAAGCATTGCGATTACCGGAAATGGGAAGGCGTCGAGCCTTTAAACGATGCCATGATGAAACAGGAGATCGGGGATGCTGCCGGTTTATTAACGAGCGGCGGAAGCATCGACGCGGAGCTGCTCGCGTATGCCCCGGCCCTTAAAGTCGTCAGCAATATGGCTGCGGGATACAACAATATGGACATCCCCGCTATGATTTCGCGCGGTATCATTGGCACCAACACACCGAATGTGCTGGATCAGTCGGTCGCCGATCTTGTGATGGGATTAATCCTGGCGACATCGCGAAGAATCGTGGAATTGGATCGATATATGAGAGCAGGCAAATGGACGAAATCCATCGAGCCGCCCTTATTTGGGGTGGATGTGCATCAGGCCACGCTGGGAATCATAGGGATGGGCCGTATCGGCGAAGCGGTTGCCAGGCGGGCCAAGTTGGGTTTCGACATGGAGGTGCTCTATCATAATCGCCATAGAAAACCGGATATCGAGCAAAAATGGGGCTATGCTTACAGGCCGTTGGAGGACCTGTTGCGGCAATCCGATATCGTCGTCGTGCTGATGGCGTTGACCCGGGAAACGATCCACTATATAGATAGGGAGCAGCTAAAGCTTATGAAGCCGACCGCTTTCTTCATCAATGCGTCGCGCGGGAAAATTGTGAATGAACAGGCTTTGATTGAAGCGCTACGGGACGGGGTGATTCGGGGAGCCGGCCTGGATGTGTTTGACAGGGAACCGGTGGGTGCCGACCATCCCCTGCTCCGGATGAGTCAGGTCGTTGCGGTTCCTCATATCGGTTCGGCGACTTATCGGACCCGTTACCGTATGGCTATGCTTGGCGCCGAAAATCTGGTCCGGGCTCTTCGTGGCGAACGGCCTCCAAACCTGATTGAAGAGTTCTTGCAGTCGTTCGACCATAATGAACTAAAATGAACTTGATGAACTCAAATGAATTTGATGAACTCAAATGAATTTGATGAACTCAAATGAATTTGAT
>CAYYCV010000024.1:0-25135 GCA_964470405.1 uncultured Caryophanales bacterium | reverse complement strand
ACTCAAATGAATTTGATGAACTCAAATGAATTTGATGAACTCAAATGAATTTGATAAACTAAAATGAATTTGTCCATTCCGTTGGTGTCCATTCTGTTGGTGTCGTTCGGCAGAGTGGACATTTATTTTGCGTTCAACTAAAATGTGAGCGTTGTGCAGACGGCGGTTTGAATGATGAATTGTCCGGTCAAGGACGAGTCATCCAGCCAGGAAATCGGCGGGCAACAGCGATCGGAACCTGGCGGACAACAGCGATCGGAACTCGGCGGACAACAGCGACGGGAAATCGGCGGGCAACAGCGACGGGAACCGATGGACAACAGCGATCGGAACCCGATGGACAACAGCGACGGGAACCCGGCGGGCAACAGCAACGGGAACCCGTGTCTGAGCGCGGAATCGCCCGTTTTTCGTCACATTTCTGGGCCGCTTGGCGCCAAAACCTGCAAAAGTGCATCTATTCACGGCCTGTTTCGGGCGCTAGAGGAAAATACCTGCAAAAATGCAGGTATTTCAAGGCGAATCGCTGTAAACGGGGTGCTGAGCGCAGAATACCTGCACTATTGCAGGTATTCCCTTCGAGCACCTCGTCCACGGAGAAAATAGATGCACTTTTGCAGGTATTTTAACCCGGGGGTTAAAATTGTGCTCGCTTTGAGATCGGCCGGTGTCCGAGCCTGCATAATCGATTCCACAGTCCCGATCCACGGTCCGGTTCCGTCGACGGTTCCGGTCCGCAGTCCCGATTCACGGTCCTGATCCCGGTCTACGGTTCCGATTCACGATCCGGTTCCCGGTCCGGTCCCGATTCACGGTCCGGTGCGCGGTCCGATTCACGATCCCGATCCACAGTCCGGTTCACGGTTCCGATCCATGGTCCGGTTTGCGGTCCGATTCACGATCTCGATCCACGATCCGGTTCCCGGTTCGGGTTCCCGGCCCAATCGGCGGGCAACAGCGACCGGAAACCCGTGCCTAACCGCGGAACTGCCCGTTTTCGCCACACGTTTAAATCGATGGTTCACATATAATCATTAGATAAGGTATATTCAAATACCGTCTGGTTATTATTTACAATTGAATTGGAGGCGTTTACAATTTGGATGAACATGTCCAATTGGATGGGCATTCCCGATTGGATGAACATGTCCAATTGGATGATCATTCCTAATTGGATGAACATGTCCAAGGGGGTGATGATCCTGAGTCGGGGCCTGCCCCATCCAACGAAGTGGAAGGAGGTGCGTACAGGCTTGAATCGAGTGGTATGGGTCGTTGAAAAAGATTGAAAAAAAAGGAGATGAATTGATGTTAACGCATGTCAATTCCCTCACGGGAAAAATTAGCCTTTTGTTGCTTGGTTTGATGCTGGCCGTTTCGTTTTTCTTGCCTCAACAGGCAGCCTGGATCGGCGTGAAGCAGGCTTCGGCGGCCGGGGGGTCGCGCCAGATGGAAAATCTGGATCGGGGGCTGGTAGCCGTCAAGGTGGGCAATGGCGTCTTCGTCGGTTGGCGCATGCTGGGCACCGAGCCGTCGAGCATTTCCTTTAATTTGTATCGCGGCGGGACGAAGCTGAATACGTCGCCGATCACGTCGAGCACCAATTATCTGGACACGGGCGGAACCACCGGTTCAACCTACAGCGTGCGCGCGGTGCTGAACGGCGTGGAGCAGCCCGCGTCGAATTCGGTCGGCGTGTGGAACAACAATTATCTCTCCGTGCCGTTGCAGAAGCCGGGCGGAGGCACTACGCCGGACGGCGTCTCCTACACCTACAATGCGAACGATGCGAGCGTGGGAGATTTGGATGGGGACGGAAAATACGAGATCGTGCTGAAATGGGACCCGTCCAACTCCAAGGACAATTCGCAAAGCGGCTATACGGGCAACGTTTTTGTAGACGCTTACAAACTGGATGGAACCCGTCTGTGGCGGATCGATCTGGGCCGGAATATTCGGGCCGGGGCGCACTATACCCAGTTCATGGTGTACGACCTGGACGGCGACGGCAAAGCCGAGGTGGCGATGAAGACGGCCGACGGCACCAAAGACGGAACGGGCACGGTCATCGGCAGCGGGAGCGCCGATTATCGCAATTCCAGCGGGTATATTCTCAGCGGGCCGGAATATCTTACGATCTTTAACGGCCAGACCGGTCAAGCGATGGCGACCGTCGATTACGACCCGCCGCGGGGCACGGTTTGCGATTGGGGCGACTGCTACGGGAATCGGGTCGATCGCTTCCTCGCCTGCATCGCCTATCTTGACGGGGAGCGGCCGAGCCTTGTGATGGCGCGCGGCTACTATACGCGCACCGTGCTGGTGGCGTACAACTGGCGGAACGGCCAATTGACCAAGCTGTGGAAATTCGACAGCAACGGTTCCGGCAACTCTGCCTATGCCGGCCAGGGCAACCATAACTTGGCGGTCGGCGACGTGGACGGCGACGGCAAGGATGAAATTTTGTACGGCGCCATGGCCATCAACGATAACGGCGCGAAGCTGTATACGACGGGATTGGGGCATGGGGACGCCATGCATTTGGGGGACCTGGACCCGGACCGCTCGGGCCTGGAAATCTTCGCCGTGCATGAAAACACGTCCGCCGCCTACGGTTTTGAAATGCACGACGCCGATTCCGGGCAGCACGTCTGGGGCCAATTTACGGGCAAAGATACCGGCCGGGGCATGTCGGCGGATATCGACCCCCGATATCGGGGCGAGGAAGCCTGGGCTTCCGGCGGCGTATATACCGATCAGGGCGTGCGAATCACCACCTCGATGCCTTCTTCCGTCAATTTCGGCATATGGTGGGACGGCGATTTGCTGCGCGAGCTGCTCGATCACCATTGGCTCGGATCCGGCAGCGGCGTCGGCATCGGCACGATCGACAAATGGAACTATGCGAACAGCAACAGCAGCAATTTGTTGACGGCCAACGGCACGTATTCCAACAATGGGACCAAAGGCAATCCCACTTTGCAGGCCGATATTTTGGGGGATTGGAGAGAGGAGGCCGTCTGGCGGACAGAGGATAGCAGCGCCCTGCGCATTTATACCACAACCGATGTGACCAACTATCGCATTTATACGCTAATGCATGATCCGATTTATCGTCTGGGGATCGCGTGGCAGAACGTGGCGTACAATCAGCCGCCGCACACCGGCTTTTATTTGGGAGACGGCATGGGAACGCCGCCGACTCCGAATATTTATCTTGCCGGAAGCGGCAGCGGCGGAGGCGGCGGCGCGTGGGATTCCAACGCGTATTACGAGCTGGTCAACCGCAAAAGCGGCAAGGTGATGGATGTGGACGGAAGCTCCACCGCCGACGGCGCGAATATTTTGCAATGGACGAACAACCATACCGCCAACCAGCAGTGGCGAATTATCGACGTCGGCGGCGGGTACTACAAGCTGATCAACCGCAACAGCGGCAAAGCGGCGGATGTGCTGAACTGGTCCACGGCCAACGGGGCGGACGTGATCCAATGGCCGGATACCGGCGGCGCCAACCAGCAGTGGCAGATCGCGGATGCGGGCGGCGGGTATTACAAGCTGATCAACCGCAACAGCGGCAAATTGCTGGATGTGTACGGCGGAAGGACGGCCGACGGAACGGACATCATCCAGTATCAGGACAATGGCGGCTACAATCAGCAGTGGCAGATTGTGGAGGTCCAATAGCGCCTGGATCGCGGTTTGGACTGAGGCTGTTTTTGCTTGTGGCGGACCGGTGAAAATCAGACGGCTCCGCGGTGGAACGGGTGTTTCCGTCCGCCGCGGAGCCGTTCGGTTGCCGGGGGCTTTCCGGTTGCCGCGGAGCTGCCCGGTCAGAGCGGCAGATTCCTGCCGCGAAACACGATCACGGCCGCGGCGTACAGCGCGATGCCCGCTGCCGCCAGCATCAGGCATATCGGAAGCGCGTCAACCGTGCCGTTTGCGATGTCGGACGGGTGAAAGGCGGTGAAGAGCGTGATGTTTTTCATCCATGCCAGGCCTTGGCTCATTTTGGCCGCCAGATCAAGCGCGAAGAATACGACCGTCAATCCGCCTGAAATGGAAAGGGCTTGCTTTTCGTCGTTGCACAAACAGGAAAAGAAGAAAGAATAGCCGCTGATGACGAAAAACAGCAGAAATCCGACCAGGTTGAGTTGGATGAACGACGACAGATCCACGTTGCCGCCGACGATCCACCATGTTCCGAGCAGCCCGGAAGCGATGGTCAGCACCGTGATCAGCAGCAGGCCGAAAAGCAAAATAGCGGCCTGCGTGAGCGCTATACGCGTTCGCGATACCGGCGTCGACAGCAGGTATGCCATCGAGCCGCGGTCCACCATGCGGGCGATCAGTTGCGTCGCCGTCACCACGCAGTAAATGGTCAGGATAATGATGTAGAGCAGCCCGTAATATTCGGCGGCCACGAAGCTGTCCAATCCTTGCAGGCCGTCCTTCAGGCCGAGAATATTTTTGAGGTTTTCCGGCATTTGCCGCATCACTTCATTCAATGCGTCCGAATCGGCGAACGCGGGGTAGACGGAAATAATCAGCAGCAAATACAGCGAGGTGCCGAAGGCGTAGCTGAACATCGTTTTGCCTTTCGTTTTCAGCATCGAAGCGAAGAGGGAAAAGTTCATCTTATTCCTGCCTCCTGTCATAGTAATGCATGAAAATATCCTCCAGGCTTTGGGAGCGAACGTCCAGGCTGTTGATCCCGCATTGGGCCAGCACCCGGACAAAATGCTCGTAGTCCCCCTGAACCGCGATTTGCGCCCGCAAGCGGTCTTCATGCAGCACGTCCAGGCCGGATTGGCGGAGCAGGGCGATATCCTGCGGCTGTTTGACCGTGACTTCGAATATGCGGCGCTGCACCGATTGCAGATGATGAACGTCCTCCACCGCGACCAGCGCGCCGTCTTTGATGATGCCGGCCCGGTCGCAGGTGCGGTCGATTTCCTGAAAATGGTGGGAGGACATCAGAATCGTTTTGCCCCGCGACTTTTCCTCCAGCACCAGATCGATGAACGTGCTCTGCATCAGCGGGTCGAGGCCGGACGTCGGCTCATCCAGAATCAGAATTTCGGGGTCGTGCATGAAGGCGGCCACAATGCCGACCTTTTGCTTCATGCCTTTGGACATTTTGCGGATCGGCGTTTTGACGTCGAACTGAAACCGCTCGATCAGGCGGTCCCTGCCGGACGCGCCGTTCATCCCGCGCATGCCCGCAAGCAGCCGCAGAAACTCCAGCCCGTTCATTTCTTCCGGGAAAGCGATCTCTCCGGGCAGGTAACCGACCTCTTTTTGAATAGCCGCGCCATTTTTCCAGCAATCCAGTCCGTTGATCTCAGCAATGCCTTCCTGCGGCCGGATGAACCCCATCAAATGGCGGATGGTCGTCGATTTGCCCGCTCCGTTCGGGCCGAGATATCCGAACACTTCCCCTTTTCTCACCTCGAAAGAAAGATGAAAAATGCCCTTCCCGCCGGAAAACACTTGGGTCAAATTTCGAATGCGGATGCCCACAAGGATCACCTCTTTAATTTATGAAATATTTCGGTTGATATATTTCATAATATCCAAAAACAGGGTCGATGGCAATCTATTTTGAACTCCAGGATTGTTTTATTTCAAAATTTTTTGTACGATGGGGCTGGAGGTGAACGGGATGAACGGGTTTGAGCGCCGCACAGAACGCAAGAAAGCCGATATCCGTCAAGCGGCGATCCGTTTGTTTTCCGAGCAGGGGATACGAAAGGTCAGCATAGCGGAAATAGCAGCCGAAGCGAAGGTTTCCCAAGTTTCCATTTATAATTATTTCGGCAGTAAAAAAGCGTTGGTTCGCGATGTGTTTGCCGTGTTCATGGAGGAGCAGTGGCAGGATTTCGAGCGATTGTTGGGAAGCCCGATGCCTTTTCTGGAGAAGATCCGGCGGCTGATTTTCGGCAAAACGGAAGTGGCCATGAGGCTGAATATGGAGTTCATCCGATCGGCCAACGATCCGGTGGTTCAAGGCTATATCGAAACGTATTCCAACGAAAAAATGTTGCCCATGCTGATCCGGTTGATTGAGCAGGGCCAGCGGGAGGGGAAAGTGAACCCGGGTATTTCGGCGGAGGCGATCCTGCTCTATATTCGCATGTTCCGCGAATCGGCTTCGCGCCCGGACATGCTGACCGAGGCGAATCGGGAGATGTGGACCGACCTGATTTCGCTTTTCTTCTACGGCCTGATCGGCAAGCCGGTCGATCTTTGAGCCGACTTTGCGCGGCGGTCGGGAGCGTCGGGCCGGCTTGGCGCGGGGGCGTCGGCCGTTCAAATCTTTGCCGCTATATTCATTCCGCCAAAGTAGCTTAACGTGCGAAATATCGCGGTTTCCCGGCGGTGTTCACGTCGATCGACAAGCCCGCTACGCCCCTTGCGGCCCACATCTCAGGTCGGCTGCCCTTTGAGCCGACGAAGCAAAAAGAAGCCGTGAACGCATCACGGCTTCAGTCGATCGTATGCTATTGAACCACGCTGACGTGGTTCGGCGTGCTCTTGTCCTGCTGCAGCTCGTTTAGCTCGGCTGTGGCCTTGTCGCCGCCTTCTTTCTTCCACTTTTCCACCGTTTCTTTCCATACGGCGATGGGATCGACCTTGTCATCGAGAATGATTTTGGCCATGCCTTCCTCCAAAATCGCCGTCAGTTGCTCCTGCTTCTCCGACAAGGTCGGCACGATGACCGCCGGGTCGCGATGGTCGTAAACCGTATGGCTCACGTACAAATTGTTCATCTCCGACATGTACTTGGCTTCATCGACCGGTACGAATTTCTCCCAAATTTGCGGGCTTTCCAGCAAGGCTTGCGGGTGTACCAGCACGAGCGAGTTCGGCTGGCCCACGCCGTTGCTGATTTTATCCGCGGCAAACGGGATTTTGCGATTGTCTACGACTTCATACGTTTTGTTCTCGATCCCGTATTGGAAATAATCCACGCCGTCGGTCAGCATAAATTCCAGGTATTTCAATGCGGCCTCGGCATTTTTGGAGCCTTTCGGAATCGCCATGATGAACTGGATTTGGTTGTGCAGCGCCTGGAAGGACCAGGTATTCCCGTTGTTCTCGATCGGCGGAAGAATCTTGGTGGGGACGCCGGCCAGGATGGGAACGCGGTAGAAGTTCACTTTGCTGACAAACGCTCCGACATTTCCCTCGATATACTTGTCCGTGCCCTTTTTCTTGCCGATGCCGTAGTCCGGGTCCAGCAATTTCTGCTGGCGCAATTCCCTTAAGAAGATGAAGGCGTCTCTGGCGCCGTCCTGGATCAAGCCGTATTCCAGCTTGTTCGGATCGGCCTTGGACGGAACCCACCCGGAGGATGCGCCGAACAGCGGCAGGAAATCGACGGCCGAGCTGATCTTCATGTTGTCAAAGCTCAATGGAATCGTATCGTTTTTCTTGTTGCCGTCCAGATCGCTGTCCCTGAACTTCTCCAGCATGTTGACGAAATCGTCCAATGTTTTGGGCGGCGTCAGTTGCAGCTTTTCGAGCCAGTCGGGGCGATAGTTGATCGTCTGGGCGCGCAATCCGCAGCATCGCGGCACGCCGTAGATTTTCCCGTCGGTTTTGTTGCGGATGGAATCCCATATTTCCTTGCTGAACGCCCCTTTTAATTTGGGCATGGATTCCAGATAATCGTCGATCGGGATGAAGAGCCCCTGATTCACCAACTGAACGTATTGGGGCGTGTTGGGATAGCTGATGTTCACCAGATCGGCCAGATCGTTTCCGGCGATTTTGACGTTGAGCTTCAGGTCGTAATCGCTCGTGGGAACCAGCTCGTAATCCACCCTGATGTTGCTTTTTTCCTCAATCGTTTTTTCCAATTCCGAATCCGGAAAATACGGTTCGGGCAGCGCGTAACTGAAAATTTTGATCGAAGCCGGTTTTGCGTCGGTGACCGTGTTTTCGTTTGTTTTCTCGCTTGTGTTCCCGTCGGACGGGTTGTTGGCCGTTTGGTTGGAGTTGCTGCATCCGATAAAAACGACCGCTGTCAAAAGAAAGACCAAGAACGTGCTGAACCATCGCATTGCCACCTGGACCACCCCTTTGGATATGTGAATTCGGCTTTATTCTAACAAGATGGGGTAAGAAGAAATAGATGAGGATTTTATTGTTTGACTATAGTTTTTTAAAAGTGTGGTGAAAAACAGGCGGCTCCGTGTTGGGGTATCGGTTTCCGATCGCCATTGCCCGCAGATTTCCCGATTTCCCGATTTCCCCGTCTTGCGCCGCGCTTATTTTTGCCTGAAAGGCGATTTGATCACGACCGTTGTTCCCTCGCCCGAGCTGCTCAATTCAATGCCGTACGGTGCGCCGAACTCCAGCCGAAGCCGCCGATGCACGTTGAACAGGCCGATCCCGCCGTGCTCTGTCGCAAGGTCGCCGCCGTCGTTCAGACGACGGTTGATTTCCGCGGCGTCGCACCCCGGCCCGTTATCGACCACGCGGCAATAGAGCACCTGTTCCACCGCGTAGATCTGTATGATGATTTTCCCCGTTCCCGGTTTGAGCTTCTGCATGCCGTGGCGAACGGCGTTCTCCACGATCGGCTGAATGATCAGCTTCAGACAGCTTGCATTCAGAATGTGCGCGGGGATTTGATAAAATATCTCGAAAGCGTAGTTATGGCGGATCAATTCAATGTTCAGGTACGATTTCGTATGATTGATTTCCCGTTCCAAGGTGGTGAAGGCTCTGCCGTCATTCAGGCTGAACCGCAGCATGTTCACCAGCGATTGCACCATGTCCGAGGTGTGGCGGCTGTGCCCCGCGTTGGCCTGCCATTTAATCGACTCCAGCGTGTTGTACAGAAAATGGGGATTGATCTGGGTCATCAGCATTTGAATTTCGTAATTTTTCTTCTCCCTTTCAATCGTCCGGGTCGAATGCAGCAGGTTTTTCATCCCGGTAATCATGGAATTGTAGCCGCGCATCAAATACCCGACCTCGTCCGACCGGTTCACGTAATTCGTGACGTGCCTGAACTCGCCGCGCTGCGCTTTCTTCATCAGCGCGGCCAGCAAGCCGAGCGGAACGGTAAAATGCCGGGTGATCCATATCAGGAAGAAGGTGATCACGGGCACGGCGATGAGGAAGATGCTGAACGGGTAGCCTTTAATCTGGTCCAGCGGGCCGGTCAGATCGCGCACCGGGACGGCCTCGACGAGCCTCCAGCCGTCCGGGCCGACCGCCTGGGAGGCGAGGTACATGCTCGTTCCTTCCCGCGTTTTGATCCGGCGGAATTCATCTTCGTTGACGAAAGGGTTGATATCGTGAAATAGGGCGGGAGACTCCGATGAAGTCGCTTTTTTGGCAAAAATGTTGGTGTGGTCGGCATCCATCAGCGTCAATTGAAAATTTTTGTAGGTGCTTGGCAGGATCAGTTGATTCAAAACGAGTTGGTTCGGTATCGCAATCGACAAAACCCCTTCATGTTGAAGATCGGAAAAGCTTCGAATCAGGCGAATATAGAACAGCTTGGGCTCCGTGGAAGAATCGGGGGAGGCGATGTACCAGAAGCCTTTCCCTTCCATCTGCCTCGCTTTGACGAACCAATCGGTCTTTTCGCTGATCGCCTCCGAAGTGTACTTGCGGACATAGTTGGGGAACCGCTCGATGCGGATCGGATAAATTTGCACGTCGTAGGGCGCATGGAACACGCTGAGGAGGGAAGACATGGCATTCATGAAGCTGATTTCGTTGAACGTCTCCCGATGCTGCTCCTTCAGCAACGCGTGGAGCCTTTGCGAAGCCAGCACCGATTCGGAATATTCGTTCACCGAGTCCATAAAATAGGACAAGCGCTCGCTGTTTTGCTGCAAATGATCCCTGAGAAAAACGGAAGCGACCGTCTCCAATTGTTCGTTCGATTTGCTGTACGCAAAATAGCCCAGAATCGACAGGGGAATCGACGTGGACAGGAAAAGCAGGATGAACATTTTCGTGAACAAGCTCATCTTGTTGATTTTCATTTGCCGTAGCGGTACTCCTTTGGCGTGTAGCCCGTCCATTTCTTAAAGAGCTTCCTGAAGTACTGGATGTCCCGATATCCGATCGCGTTCGCAATTTCATAAATTTTTTGGTTGGAGCCGCGAAGCATTTCCTTCGCTTTCTCCATCCGGATTTCCGTCAAATAATCGAGGAAGTTGCGGCCGGTTTCCTTTTTGAACAGTTGGCTTAGCCAGACCGGATGAATTTGCAGTTCTTCGGCCAGCGTCTGTTGAATGATCGGTTCCCCGTATCGCTCTTCCAGCAGCTTCTTGGTGCGCTCGATGATGAAATGCCCGTGGCTTTCGTTCGACTGCAAGAGCAGGGGGACGCACTGCAGGGTGATTTCCTCCAGGTGCGACCCTACCGCCGCTTCCAGATCCTCCAGCGACTCGCACGCCTCCACGGTTTTCCACAGCTCGATCGGGGAGTCGTTGAAGTTTCCGTTCATGATCAAACTCAAACGGGCAATGATATCGATGAGCCAGCCGTAGCATTTGTGCGTGAACTCCCTCCAGCTCTGCCATTCGTCGGACTGGGCGAAGGATCGGAGCGCGGCTTCCATATGTTCCCTGACCGCCTGCACGTCGCCCTCCAGAATGGCCTGGTCGATCGTTTCCGTAGGGGATGGGGACGAGCGGCCGTCCGATTCGAACCGAAGCTCGTGATAATACAGAATCCCTTGCTCTCTGTTCATTGCGGCGTATTGGTACGCTTGAACGGATTGCTCGTAAGCCTCGGACAACGATTCGAACGCGTGCGTCCGATCGCTGATGCCGAAGACGAGGTCGTATCGCTGGTATTCCCTGACGGCTTTCCGGATCGTCTCGATCAGTTCGTGTTCGTCGTCGGCGGTGATGAGCACCCATTGGTGAAGCGCGTTTTTAAACAGGGCGGTCCGCGGATAATGCTCCAGAATTTCCGATACGATATTGTGGATGGCAAAGCTTTTGATTTCCAGTTCCTTCTCGTTATGCCGGATGTGCATCCCGCGGCAGTCGAACATGATCACGACGCACGATTGCTCGCACAGCCAGCTCAAGTTCCACATCTGCAATCGCAGCACGATGTATTCGTGCAGCGCGGTTTTCTGCATGCACAGGCTGCGGACGAATTTTTCCTTCAGGTATTGGGCGCCTTGCTGCGTGACGATGTGCCGGTCCCGAATATCGTTGAAGCGGTGGGTTTCTTCCTCGATCAATTCCGCCAAGGCGTCCACTTTCTGGGAAAGCTCCCGAACGTCGATCGGTTTAAGCAGATAATCGATCGCCCCAAGCTTTAAGCTTCGCTGCGCGTACTCAAAGTTGGAGTAGCTGCTGATCACGACCACTTTGGGTTGGTACCTGGGGCTTTTGCTTTGGACGATCAAGTCCAATCCGCTCATTCGGGGCAGCACGATATCCGTAATAATGATTTCGGGTTGAATGCGTTGAATGTTGTCCAGCGCGTCTTCGGCATTGTCGTAAGCAAAAATGTTCCCGACGCTTTTGTCTTTCAGACAGCTCTCAATGCCGTGCAATATCTCCAATTCGTCCTCGACAATGGTGATATTCATCGCAACATCCCTCCCTGCCTTTACAATGTAAGCATAACGGACAAGCGCGGCCTTGTCTATATAATATACAAATAATACATAATTTCCCTTTTATTCATCCTTTGACCGCACCCAAAACGAGACAGCGAATAAAATATTTTTGCAAAAAGGGGTATAACAGCACGATCGGCCCCATGGAGAACACAATCGCGGCGGCCTGGATGCTTTCCGGAAGCGTCACCAGATCCAGGTTGTCCGGCGAGTACAACTCGGACATATTGTTGTCAAATACGATCGTTTTTAACAATACCTGGAGCGGCCATTTGGATGGATCGTTAATGTAGAACAGCCCTTTAAAAAACTCGTTCCAATGGCCGACCGCATAGAACAGCCCCAACGTGGCGATCGCGGGCAAAGTTAAAGGCACGATGATCCGGATCAGAATCATCAGCTCGTTGCATCCGTCCATTCTTGCCGATTCCTCGATTTCTTCCGGCATTTCCATCAGAAAGCTTCGCATCAGGATCAGGTAGAACGTATTGATCAAGCCCGGCAGGATCATCGCCCAAACCGAGTTGATCAACCCGAGATTTTTGACGTTCAAAAACTGCGGAATGATGCCGGCGCTGAACGTCATGATGAAGATGACCATCAGCATCATCGCCTTCGTGCCGGGCACAAAGCGTTTGGAGAGCGAATACGCCGTCGTCAGCGTAAAGATCATGTTCAATACCGTGCCGACCACCGTGATAAAGACCGTAATCCCCAGCGACCGAAGGAGCGCGTTGTTGCTGAAAATATATTGGTATGCGGCCAGCGAGACTTCCTCGGGGTACAGCATAATCGTTGATTTGGCGACGGCCAACGGGCTGCTCAGGGAAACGAACGCAACGTGCAGGATGGGAACCAAAGTGACGGCGCAAGCAAACAATAGAGCGCCATAGATGAGTATGTCATAGACCGACCGCTCTTTTTCCATCGTCGTGCCTCCTACATTCAAGGTCCTAAGATAAAGCTTACCAAAGCGATCTTTGGCCCAGCTTCCGAATCAGGGTATTGGCGGAGAGGATCAGAATGAATCCGACGATCCCCTGGAACATGCCGACGGCCGTCGCCAGGCTGAAGTTGCCTTTGCCCAATCCCATCCGGTACACATACGTATCGATGATATCCGCCACGGAATACACGCTCGGATTGGACATGACGTACACCTGCTCAAAGCCCGCCTCCAGCACATGACCCAATTGAATAATAAACATCAGCACAATCGTGGGGGAGAGCCCGGGCAGCGTAATATGCATCATCTGCTTCCACCTTCCCGCGCCGTCGACTTTGGCCGCGTCGTACAGCGATGTATCGATCCCCGTCAGAGCGGCCAAATAGATGATCGCTCCCCATCCGAACGTTTTCAATGCGTCGGTTGCGACCAGAATCGTGCGAAAGTAGGGCGGGGCCGCCAGGAAATTGATCGGCTCCAGGCCGAACCATTGAAGCACGCCATTGATGACCCCGGACGGCGTAAGGAACGACACCATAATCCCGCCGAACACGACCCAGGACAGAAAATGGGGGAAGTAGGTGATCGTTTGGACCGTGCGTTTGAATATCGCGTTGCGGACTTCGTTCAGCAACAGGGCGAACACAATCGGAACCGGAAAGGAAAAAATCAATTTATATGCGCTGATCAGCAGCGTATTGGCTAACAGCCTGGAAAAATCGGACCCGGAGAACAGGTCGTTGAAATGCTTGAGCCCCACCCAATCGCTTTTTAAAATGCCCAGGACGGGGCTGTAGTCCTTGAATACGATCATCAGGCCGGAGTACGGAACAATCTGAAACAGGATAAAATAAAGCAGGCCGGGCAGCATCAAAATGTAGTACCAGCGATACTTGCGGATGGCGCGGGACAAAGGCATCCCCGATCCGGCCGGAAAGCCGGTTGCCGGTTTAAATCGCGTATTCATGCTTCTTCAGCTCCATGGTCTTGAAATCTGCTCGTTGGCCCGGCAAGGCAAGAAGGCTGGACGGCCGGAAGAAAGGTCAGCCGATCCATGCTTCGAGCTCGCGCTTCGTCGGGAATTTTCCAAGATCGCTCTCTTTGAAATGAGCCTGGATGACCTGCCGCTTCCGATGGTCGAAAAAGAAATGCAGATCCGGGCCGTCCACAAGCAGATCCCCATAGCATATTTCCACCGCTCCCACCCCGAGCATTTGGCCCGATGCCAGTTGCTCGCGGGCCTGCCGATCCAACTGTGTCGTATTGGCCATCATGAACCGCGGCTCGTCCCAGGTTTCCCCTTTGTCGCGCGACAAGGAAAACCACAATTCGCTTCGCGACATCGCATCCTTGTAGGTCAATTGCAAGTCTTGCTTATTGTGAATAAAAGCGATCAGCGTTTTCCTGTCGGCGAGATGAAACACCATCGGGGGGGAGTCCGGATGGTGGAGCGTCGTCGGCTTGGGCGCCGACCACGTTTTTCCGTCGTCGAAGCTGCGGCTCGACCACAGATGGCCTTCCTCCGTGCGAATCATAAACAGCACTTCGCCCTGTCCGATGTTGATCGCCTGGCCTTCCAGCATTCGGTCGAATTCCTCCAGAAACCACCCGTTGGGGCGCTTGTCCGGAAGGAGAGTCCACGTTTTCCCTTTGTCTTCGCTGCGCAGAATGTACTGCTTGTCGCGGCGTCGGCCGTTCTCCTTCACCTCGATAAAATACGTGCCGAGCAGCCACGTCCCCGCATCCGTCTCGCATCCCTGCATATGGCCCACGCCGCGATATTCCGGGTCGTTGACCGGGCTGATAAATCGCGGTTCGGACCAGGTATAGCCGTCGTCGTCCGAATAGCGGATGGGGATCGCGCCGTTGTGGGGGAGCACGATATAGTCCGGATGGTAATCCGTCCCGAACGTATAGATTCTGCGGCTCCCTTTGGGGATCAAAGGGTTGAAGGCATGCTGGCTGTATGGAACCTCCCAGGGCAGCGTCGGCCCGGACCAGGTGGCCCCTTTGTCCTTGGACCGGTAGGCGACAATTTCATTGGCCTTGTCGGTGAGACCCCACTGGTGGGCTTTGCCGATCGCGGCCATCAACAGGTAATCGCCGCCGGGCGTAATCACCGCCCGCTGCGGTTCGGCGAAGCCGTACGGCCTCGGCCAGGCGTGAATGGCGCGCATCCGCATCGTTTCGTGCGCCATGATTCCGATTTCCTTGTGATGGACAAAATGCGCGGGCGGGGCGGCCGGATCGATATGGAGGCCCCCCACGTCGATTTGGTCCAGTATTTGAATTTCCAGCTCTTCCGCCGAAAAAACGCGGCCTCTCCATTCGTTGACTTTGGAAATATAGGCTTCTCCCATGCTGTATCTTCTCCTTCTGTCAAAAGTGCGGTGAAAAACGGGCGGCTCCGCGCCTAAGAGTCTATCCGACGATTTCCCGATTTCACAGCCTTTTTGCTGCTAATGGTTGTCTTCGGGGCGAATATTTGTTACCTGGCCGTACATGAAAACGATATCGACATGGCCGCCCGGCTCGAATTCGAATACGTGCCACTCCCATTCCGGGAAATGCAGGACCATGCCTGCCGCCAGCGGAACAGGTTCGCCGAGCTGATCCTTCTTCGCTCCGTAACGAACCCATCCCCGGTCGGCGCCGATCACATAGATGGTTTCTTCGGTGTGGTGATGCGGCTCCATCGGGCCGCTCTCATCGGAATAGTGCGCAAATCCGACCGTCATTTTCCCGCTGTCGATCATGCTGTTTTGGCCCACCGCGGATTGAATCACCCTTCCGGGAAGACGGGTTCCCGGGATATCCGATCGCTTCAGCAGCTTCATTGGTTTCACCTCCCGCACTCGATATACTTTGTTGAACCGTTTCGCGTTCGACAGGCGTTGCCGAGCCGCCGCCGTCACTCGCCGTCACTCGCCGGCGCGGCCGTATTTCTCGATGGCGGCGCGGGCGAAATCGGCATTCGCCCGGTTGATGTCGGCCAATATTTCGGCCAGCGGCTTGCCTGCATGATCGGTTGCGGCTGCGATCTTGGTGTCGATTTCGTTTCGGTCCATGAACAGCGACGCTTCGAGCAGCAGCCTTTCATCCTCCGCCGGAACCACCATAAATCCGTGCTTGTCCGCGTGAATCAATTGGCCCGGCTCCACCTTTACGCCGAAGACGGTCACCTCGCACCCCCAGCGAACCGGGGTCACATAGGCGTGCCCTACGCATGTTCCGGCGGCCAGCGCCTTGAATCCGGCGTGGGTCATCTCGTCCAGGTCGCGGACCGCTCCGTCCGTAATCGTTCCCACGCATCCCAGCGCTTTGTGCACGTTTGCGTTGACTTCCCCCCAGAACGAGCCGTGCATTCTCGGTTTGTCCAAATCCTGCACCACCGCAATTTTCGGCCCCGGCACGCTTGCCACATAGTCGCGGTATTCCTTCCAGGCCGTCTTGTTCTCCTTATGCGAACGATGGCTGGGTTGAATGACCACGGTGACGGCGCGGCCGATCATCACGCCCATTTGCGGCATATAGTCCGTTGTCCGGTCCAGGTTAAAGCATTCGCTGCCGTAGTCCCGCTTCGTGATTTGCTCCCAGCCGTTGAACACGGTCGGGGTATTCCATCTTTGCAGTTGCAGCATCTCGCTATAGGACAATCTTGGATGCGACACTTGGATACACTCCAATCCATTTTGCAGTATTTCAGAAGACGGCAAGGTGGCCGACCGCCCTCGATGAACTCAGTTTACCTGTAGAGGATGCCAATAAATAGAGGAGTATTTTAGATTTTTGCCATACTCTTTTTAGGGCTTATTGAAGATTGCGGGGGATAGTGTACAATAGGCGGCATAACCTTAACCTGCGGTGAAAAAAACGGCGCCTGGCCGGGCGTGGAGCTGCCCGTTTTTTCGCTACACTTCCAAAAAGGTGTGGTGAAAAAAGCGGTGCAGGGATGGGGCATGGGTTGGAGAAACGCCAGTCGCCTTTGCACCGCAAGCGGCTTTCAACGCGCGATTTGCCTGCTGCGGATTTCTCCCTTATTTGGCTTAAAAATCGGGAAATCTTCGGGCAACTGCGACCGAAAATCCATACCCCATCTCGGAGCCCCTGTTTTTTATCACACTTCTGAAATAGGATGGTGGAAAAATGAATCAATCCAATCGGCTGGCTGCATGGTTGGAAAGGGATAAACGGTTGATCATCGTACTGGATGACGACCCTACCGGGACGCAGACGTTTTCCGAGGTGGTCGTTGTTCTGGACCCGAACGCGGATACATTGCGCTCCGCCATCGGGCCGGATGTCTCCTGCCTGTTCATTCTTACGAATACCCGGGCCATGAACGAGCGGGATGCGGTATCCCTCCTGCGGCGGATCAAACGTGATGCGGACGCCGTATGCGGGGAACTCGGGCGTGTGCCAAGCTATATTTTGCGAGGGGATTCCACGCTGCGGGGACATATTTTCGCCGAGATGGACGTATTCCGCCGTCCGCCGTCGGTGGGGCTGTTTGTGCCCGCGTTTCCCGAGTGCGGGAGAACGACGTTGCATGGCGTCCACTATCTGGAGGACGAAAACGGCAAACGGCCCGTTGCCGCCACGGAGTTCGCGCGGGACAGCCAATTTGGCTACCGCAGCGAGAGGCTGGAGGATTGGGTCGGGGAAATCGGGAGCGGCTGGATCGGCAAATCGGTCCCGATCGAGGCTATTCGCGGCCGGGGCGCCGCCGCGGTGGCGGATGCGCTGCTCGGCGCGAAGCCCGGCACGGTGATCGTGCCCGACGCGGAGAACCGCTCCGACATCGAAGCGATTGCGCTCGGCCTGCTGATGGCGGAGGGGGCCGGCTGCGATGTCGTCGTAAGGTCCGCGTCCACCTTTGCCTCCGTGCGCTGCGGCAAACGGTCCAAGCTTGTTCGGCCGTCGGCCGCCGCCGATCGGGGGCTGTTGATCGTGTGCGGGTCGCACACGAGCTTGACCACGCGGCAGCTCGCGAGGTTGACGGCGCATACGGGCATCGAGCCGGCCGTTGTGCCGACGGAGCGCTTGCTGGCGGAGGGGCACGGAGCGGTCGTTCCCGCGTTGGCCGCCTCCGTGCAGGAGCAGTTGCGCCGGTATCGAACGGCGGTGCTGGCCACGGAGCGCGTTCGCGACGCCCGCTACGGCGACCTGGAATCGGGCGCCAAGGTCATGAAGGCGCTGACGGATACGGTCGCCGCGGTGGCGGGAGATTGCCGGAGCGTCATCTCCAAAGGCGGGATCACCTCCGCGCAGGTGGCCGTGGAGGGGCTGGGGGCCGCTACGGCGACCGTGGAGGGGCAATTGGAACTGGGCGTATCCCTGTGGAAACTGCACCGGGCCAACGGACCCGCGATGGAATATGCCGTCATCCCCGGCAATGTGGGCACGGAACAAACGTTGGTCCATATTTACGAATGCTTTAAATAAACGCGCAAGCGCGGAATCATGGTCGCGCGATTGTGGGGACTGCGTTTGCTTCCGCGAACCCAATTTCAGCATAATAGTTGGTTTTGACCGGTTTGACCTGATTAGCTTGATTTGACCGCTTAGTATCTGTTTAACCGATTTAATTTATTTAGTTTGTTTAACCGGTTTAACTAATTCAATTTGCTTCAAACGATTTAACTGGCTTAATCAGTTTAACTGGTCTTGGTGGATTTGAACGGTTTTGATCGATTTTGAATGGATTTGATTGGATTTGATTGGGCTTGATTGGATTTGACTGGGTTTGATCGATTTTGTCCAGCTTTGGAGCTAAAGCTACATGGTTCGCACAAATCGGCAATGACTGTCAAAAGGCCAAACGGGGAAAATTGGAACAAATCCGCGATTAGAAGAACATTTTGCACGGCTGCCCATCGGTTAATTAAGAGTTCAACTTGTATTAGATGGAAAAATGCCCGTTAAATAACTCGATTCTGCAAATTTTTGCGATTTAGCGGGAAAACAGCCCTCTAATTTTGGTGAAACCGATACTTTTGGACGATTTAGGTGGAATTAGCGGGAGGTTTTCCCGCTAATTCGGCTTGAACGGACCAGGCCGGAAAATTAGCAGGAGGTTTTCCTTTTAGATGCGACCGGAACAAGCGGCCAGATGCAACCGGAACAATGCAACCGGAACAACCGGTCAGATAACGCTGAAGCAGGCGTCTAAATACGACTGGAGCAAAGCCGCTGGATTTTGATTGAAGCAACCGACTAACGCGGGTAGAACAAGCGGCGCAGAGCTGCGGGCGGGAAGAAACGGCAACAGCCGCTCTGGCCCACGGATTTCTACCCAAGCGGACGGCCATCCAAGCCGGAAATCGGCAGGCAGCCGCATCGGAGGCCGATTTCCGGTCCGAATCGCGAAGCCGCCTGCTCCGCTCTGCTTTTTTCAGCGATCCGCAGTAAGAACGAATGAATACAGGACCCCGATCGGTGGGATATTACCCCATGACAACATGAAAATTATCCACGGGGGGTCATTCGCTTTGAAACGGCATTTCATTTTGAAAGGACATATTGTCATGGCGATCGCGTGTTTGGTTTGCGTCTCCATGGCCGTTTGGCCGGTTTGGACGAGCGCTGCGGCCGACGGGGGGAAATCGTACAGCTTTGGGTTTAAAAAGAGCCGGAACGGGGCGTTGCCTTCCATTGATCAGGAAGGATTCAAGGATATTTTGCAAAGGCATGGTGCCTTGTTCCTTGGAGATACGTCGCGCAAAGAGCTGTACCTCACATTCGACAACGGGTATGAAAACGGATATACGAAACAAGTGCTGGATGTCCTGAAGGAGAAAAAAGTGCCTGCTGTATTTTTTGTGACAGGGCATTATGTGGAAGACCAGCCGGAGCTGTTGCAGCGCATGGTGAGCGAAGGGCATCTGATCGGCAATCACTCCTGGGGGCATCCGGATATGTCGCAGCTATCGGCGGAGCAGATTAAACAGCAATTGGATCGGGTGAAAAAGGAGGTTGCGGCGCGTACGGGGCAATTGGAGATGCGCTTTATGCGAACGCCGCGGGGCATATTCAGCGAGCACACGCTGGATATCAGCAAGCGGCTGGGTTACGTCAACGTATTTTGGTCCGTTGCTTACAAGGATTGGGATACAAGAGCGCAGAAGGGATGGCGATACGCGTACGACAATGTGACGGCTCAACTTCATCCCGGCGCGGTGATCCTGCTTCATTCCGTGTCGAAGGATAATGCGGAGGCGCTCTCCGCGATCATTGACGAGGCGAGGAAGCAGGGGTATGAGTTTAAACGTCTGGACCAACTGACGAATAAAAGCTATGGCTGAGCGCGTCGCGCCAAAGTAGCGGCCGCGGAGCAAGGGGGCAGAGCGCCGGTTCCGCTTCCGGCAGAGCCGGGCAGGGCTTGCGCCCCCGTGGCCCCGCTGCTTCCGGCAGAGCCGGGCGTGGGCGCAATTTTCCCCCCGCCGGCGGCCCCCTTGGAAGCGCGGCGAACAAGCGCCGCGGGATCGGGCGGGGGGCACCCCCGCCATGCCAACCCACATCCGAATGAGGTTGTGGTTTTTTTGCTTTCGCTGTTCCACCCGTATTTCAAATAGCATATCCATTTTTAAATTTTAGGCAATACCGTTTAAATTTAATTCGCGTATCGTGGCCGTAACTGCCGGTTCGTACCTTTTTGGGTTCTCGTTCGAGCGCTCTTCCTATATCGGCTATACCGGGCATATGCCGTTGAGGCCAGTTCGCCTGAACGTCGTGGCAAGGTGTCGGGCCTTCGCATGGCCGTCAATCGCGTTTCCCAACCGATTGGGCCGCTGGCATTCGGTGGCCTTGGCGGGATGGCCGGCATCTTTTCCGCCTTTTGGATCAGCGGGGTGATTTTGGTCGGGTTCGGATATTTTATTTGCCCGGTATCTTCGAATCGCAAAACAAAGTGAAAAATCGCAGTGGATTGTACGACGAATCACGACGGATTGTGTGATGAAATGACAGTATTCTAGTCGGACGGCATATCCAATATTCGGAAACGGGTATTTCGTGCTATTTTAACAGCCGCCTGCTTTATGTCATAATTGTGAATGCGAAGCGCTTCGTGATCTTTGAAAAGTAAAAATGTAAACGTTTTTATTTTAGGAGGGAATTTGGAATGGTAAGGGAATTAATGAGCAAGAAATTATATGCCCTTGTCTTCGCGTTGGCGCTTGTGATTTCATTGATGCCCACTCATAATGCGAATGCGGCATATGGCCTGGTATGGAGCGACGAGTTCAACGGCTCATCGATCGACCAGAGCAACTGGTCGTTTGAGACCGGTACCGGCAGCGGCGGTTGGGGCAACAACGAGCTTGAATATTATACCAGCCGTTCGGAGAACGCGAGGATCGAGAACGGGAATCTGGTGATTGAAGCGAGAAAAGAGTCCTATGGCGGGATGAACTACACGTCCGCACGTTTGAAGACGCAGGGCAAGCGAAGCTTCCAATACGGCAAAATTGAAGCCCGGATGAAGCTTCCCAAAGGGCAAGGTTTATGGCCGGCATTCTGGACGCTTGGCTCGGACATCGGTTCGGTGGGCTGGCCGAAGAGCGGCGAGATCGACATTATGGAGCATGTTAACAACGACGGGGTTACAAACGGGTTTATCCATTGGGATGCCGGTGGTCAGGCGGATTACGGCGGTCCAAGCTTCGGCGTTGACGTCTCTCAATATCATGTGTATTCGATTGAATGGACGCCGAGCGCGATCAAGTGGTTTATTGACGGCTCCCAATTCTGGGAGGCGAACATCGCCAACAGCATCAATTCGACGGAAGAATTCCACAAAAATCATTTCCTGCTGCTGAATTTGGCAGTCGGCGGGAACTGGCCGGGTTCGCCCAACGCATCCACGCCATTCCCTGCAAAAATGTACGTCGATTACGTTCGCGTGTATCAGGACAACGGCACGAATCCGCCGCCTCCGACGGGTGGAATTGTGTCGGGCGGCACGTATAAGCTGATCAACACGAACAGCGGCAAGGCGCTCGATGTAGCCGGCGCCGGCACGACGCCCGGCACGAACGTGCAAATCTGGACCGACAACGGCACCGGTGCGCAAAAATGGACGATTTATCAAAATGCGGATGGATCGTACAAGCTGATCAACGTGAACAGCGGACTCGGTCTGGATGTATCCGGTTCGGGCACCGCGAACGGCACGAACGTGCAGGCGTGGACCGACAATGGAACCGCCGCGCAGAAATGGAACATCATCCAGAACTCGGACGGTACGTACAAGCTGATCAATGTCAACAGCGGCAAAGCGCTTGACGTCTCCTCGTCGGGCACCGCGGACGGCACCAACGTGCAGATCTGGAACGACAATGGCTCCGGTGCGCAGAAGTGGCAATTGTACAAGCTCTAGAGAAATACCAAACTCATCATAAAAAGAGGACGGCTGATTCCCGCGGGAATCGGCCGTTTTTCATCTTGCGTTTCTCATCTTGCGTTTCTCATCTTAAAGGTATGCTTGTGTCAAAGGCATGCTTGCCGGACGATCCGCTTGCTGACCCGCCGGGTGGTTGAGCTCCGCATGCTGATTCGGTGGGGCGAGATACCCGAAACTCAACAGCTTGTCGGTTTCGGCTTGTCCGGGGTAGGGTTGGGTCGATCTGGTCGATCTCTTTGGACTGAAATACCTGCAAAAGTGCAGTTGTTACGCTCACCGGACGCCCAGGAGATCAAATACCTGCAAAAATACAGGTATTTTGGGCGTTCACGCCGGAATGAAGCGGGATGCTTTGAAATACCTGCATAAACGCAGGTATTTTCCCGAAATGCCCGTTGAAGCCTGCAAATAGATGTACTTTTGCAGGAATTCGGGAATTTGGCCGACTCCGCGTTCTCCCGTTTTTGGCAGTCCGACAAAAAGCGACGCAGGCCTCAAAATGCGGTGAAAAACGGCCGACTCCGCGCTTAAGTCAGGGTTTCGGACCGCGGTCATGGCATGCCCCCCATGGTCACGGCGTGAGCCCCGTATGGTCATGGCATGAGGCCCCCGCGGTCATGGCATGCCCCCCGTGGTCACGGCGTGAGCCCTGTATGGTCATGGCATGAGGCCCCCGTGGTCATGGCATGTTCCCCGCATGGTCACGGCTGAGCCCTCATTGGCTACGGCATGAGCCCCCCATGGTCACAGCGTGAGCCCCGCATGTTCATGGCATGAGGCCCCCGTGGTCATGGCATGAGCCCCTCATGGTCACGGCATGAGGCTCCTCATGTTCACGGCAAGGCCCCACGGTCCGTCAAGGGAAGACCGCGAAGCTGGTGGCGAGCAGTCTTTCCCGCCCGTCGGACGGGCTGTTCAGCACCTTGCCGTTGTAATAGAAGGTGCTGGAGCCGCCACCGTCCAGCGTGTAGGCGTCGCGAACCTTGAATTCCAGCAGCTTGTCCTGCGCTTCCTCCAGCGTTACGCCGTTGCTGTAGCCCTTCTGCCTCCCGTCGATGACGATGAAAAGCAGGTCCCCGTTGGAAAAGTGGCCGATCAGCGTGCGCGGCTGCCTGGCGTTTTTCCACTTGCTCGGGATCGTCTGCTTTTTGCCGTCCTTCAACAGCGTGGGCACGAAGGTCGCTCCCTGCATGACCTGGAGCTTGGCGATCTGCTCCTTCGAGGTCACCGCGCCCCCGACGAGCTTGCCATCTTTGTTGAAGCCGATAAAGCTTAAATCCGTCTGGTAGAAGGTTTTGATTTCGCCGTCCACCACGGTGATGCCCATCGGATAGAGAAGCCCGTCCTGCGCGGCGAAGCCGCCGCCGTTCACGGCCAGCTTGGCCCCCGTTCTTTTCGCCGCCTGGCTCGTGGTCTCTCCTTTGTCGCCCACCTTGTCGTGGGACAGCACCAGCTTGATGGCGCCGGGATCGAGCAGCTTGACCTTGGCCATGTAGCCGCGGTAGCCCGCTTCCTTCAAGGAGAACACCTTGATGATGGCCCGCTTGCCGAACGTTTGGCCGATCGGGTCTCCCAATATGCCGGACAGCACTTTATCCAGCACGTCGTCGGTTTGCGCCGTATGGGCGGCGCTGATCGCCAGCATCGTATCCACGAGCTTTTTCTGTTCGGCCATTTCCGCCGATTCCGAGCGGGCCTGGGCGATCCACTCGGTCAGGATCGCGTCCATCTCGGACAGGCTCGCCCCCGAGCCGTTCGCGGCCCGGTCTTCCATGGCGCGGTAAGCGAGGCTGACGGCGGACGAGCTTTGGCTCATGTCCTGCAAGCGATCCTGGGACGCGTCGAAGGAAAGCGCGGATTGCTCCGCCTGCTCGGGCAGCAGCGGGGCATGGATATAAAAGGCGGCGAAAAAGCCGACGATCATGCTGACGAACACCAGCAGCGCCGGCTGGAGTCTAATAAACACGCGCAGCTTCCTCCAGCTTCTTAATCGTTCCACGCAGGTTTTCCAATTCCTTGCTTAAATCCGTGATCCGCTGGCTCAACGCTTTTTTGGTGTCATCGCTGCTGTTCAAACTGTCGCCGGCCAACGCCATCTTTTCCTTCAGCGCCTCCAGTTGGTTGTCCACCGCGTTGAATTGCTCCTGCAGCGTGAGCGCGTTCGCTTCATTTTGATCCAACTGTGTTTGCAGATCGGCGATCTTGCCGTTCAGCGCGTCCACGTGCTGTTGGTTGGTGAGCTGTATCTCCGTCAATTGGGTTTGAATCCCGTTGATATAATGCTGGGCCAAGGCGAAGCTTCCATAAATCAGAGCGCCCCAAACGAGCAAAACGGCAGCCCAGGTGAGCGGTTTTTTCAGGGACCTCCGTTTGTTTTTCGGGGAATCGGTTTTGGTTCGCGACAAGCTGATATCCAGTTCGTATTGCATTTCCGTCATGATAAGCTTCCCTTTCCTTGCCATGGATTCGATAAATATCGACTTTCTATTATCCTATCATAAAAAAGGCGCGATTTTGCGCGTTTTGTAGAAGATTTTTCGGCGGATGGGGATGAAAATATTGGAAAATGGCCGCTCCTCCGCCAGGGAGGAAGCCGCTTGATCGGTAGGGCGGCCGCGGCAAGCCGCGTTTCGAGACCCTCCTTTTCCCGCCATCCATCTTTTATACGAAAATAACTGTACCGCTTTAAAGTGGCGTGCGGATACAAGTCCATTTTCAGGCTTGGCGATGACCGACGGGCCATGGGAGATTTGTACGATAAAACATACAAGAGACCTTGGTTGCATGCGGTTGGTTGGGTGCGTTCATGCGGCGTGCTGATCGCTGCCGGGATCAACCAGGACCAGGGCGGTTGCCGGGAAATCCTCGGGCTGCAAATGGGGGATACCGAGTCTGAAGCGAGCTGGGGCGCCTTCCTCACGAAGCTGAAGCGGCGCGGCCTGCGTTGACGCTCCTTGTTGAAGCTTTTGTTGATGCTCTTAGGACGCTCTTGGTTAATAGATACATCAAATGCACTTATTTCTCTTAAATTTCATGTTTTTCGGAAAAATAGCTACATTTTATGTCCTTAATTCAGACAAAAGTGCATTTTGCATCCAAATTTCAACGGAATAAGTGCATTAAATGTATCTATTTGGCCAAAAAATGAACCTTTCTCCATAATAGATACATA